>JAKSJL010000054.1 GCA_024398295.1 Bacteroidales bacterium | reverse complement strand
ATACTCTGCCTTTACGACGATGGGGTGAAAGATTCCGATGAGAAGAAATGCGGCTGCACCCAGTATGATTCCGTTCCAATTCATAGTAAGTTAAATTTAGTCCGAGCCGATGCTCGAAGTCTACAAATATACGCAGAATAGCTGGGATATGACGAATAATTATCGGGCGAAAGGTCATTTCTTTCCGACAAACAGGCCGAGAGTGAATCCGGAGGTGTCAAGGAAAGCTATGATTTCAACATTTTTTGCAAAAATTGTATCGTTTTTAGGGGAATGGTGTGCAATTATTTAAAATATTTATTAATTTCGCTACGTGATGCTTGGGCAGTGGGGCTGAGTAGCATAGTATAATTGTAGTTCCATTAAATTATTTGCATTATGAGGACAGACAAGTTGATTAATTCCGGCAGGTGCTATATGGCACCAAATGTAAAAGTTTTTGCTGTAGCCTTGGAGACACTTGTCTGTGTTTCTACTTTCGCGGTCGCTGCTGTCCGCGAAGGAGAGAACGACTGGTGGACAAATGTTGAGGAAGAATACTAAAGCCCGGTTCATTATGAGAAAGCATACGTTCATTCTAAGCGCCCTAGTGGCATTGGCCGCATTTTCATCTTGCTCCAAGGAATACGTTCCTGTAGAGCCTGAAATCATTGAGCCTGTTGTTGAGGAAAGTATCCCGTTTGTTCTGAACGCGGAAGCGGTAGATACCAAAGCATTGTTTGGCGACGACTGGCGTCTTAGCTGGGAGAAGAATGACTATATATTTGCAGTGACGACTGACCAGGAGTGGAGTTCTTACACGATATTCACGTACAACGGTACGGCTTTCACCACGACTAAGACTATCAGCAACGGCACGCATACATTCAATTTCATATATGCTCCCTTCGCTCAGAGGGCTTATCACACAGCCACAGGTACCAAGTTCAACATCTCTGAGACTCAGGGCATGTCTACCAGTAATCCAAAGGCTGGTCTCAAGAACTACTATCCTCTGGCAGGTCAGGCTACGCTGACCACCCCTACAGCATCATTGGACGCGAAGCTAAATCATCTGGCTACCATCGTCAAGGTCACTGTGAAGAACATGACAGGGGCGGCTATCAAAGTAAATTCCCTCAGGATGGATATGCCGGCTGTCGGCATCGCTGGATTGTTCAAAGTCGACTTTGAAGGTACTCCAAGTTTGAAGAGAATCCCAGGTACTATTAACTTGACTTCAGTGACAAACTTAATCTCTGGTGGTGTCACCTTGGAAGTAGGTGAGGAAATCCCTGTTTATTTCGTGATTGCCCCTGTGGACAGATACAACGGTGACATAATCTTCACTGCTGAGACCAGCACCAAGAAGTATGTCAAGTCCAAGCCGGTGGTGAATGTCACTTTCAGGGCCGGTACCTATAATTCCGCTACATACGTTCTGGAATAGCTCTGCCATGCTTAGTAAGATAAGACTTGCAGTGATCGCGATGATGTCTGCGTTCCTGGTATGTGGCTGCACATCCAGACTCCCCGTGTCTATATGGGAGAGTGAGGCCATGTGGTACGAACCTGCGAATGAGAGAGATCCTGAGAATGTAGATGTGCTGTACCTTCTGTCTACCGAAGTCCTTTCTGCTCGCGACGAGAATGGCGATGTGAGCTGGCGGAGTCAGCTCGCAGCAGAGGATAAGGACGCCATGCGTAACGAGCTGGCTTGGGTGGAGACGACTATCTTTTCCGATGGGTTCAATCTAGCGGCACCATACTACCATCAGTTCACTTTCGACGCGATAAGCAAGCTGAAGGGCGGAGAATTCAGCGAGGTGTACTCATCTGTCGCCAAGGAAGTATGTGACGCGTTTGATTATTACATGAAGAATGTGAACAATGGTCGCCGCTTCATTCTGGCTGGGTTCAGTCAGGGTGCCATGCTGTGTCTGGACCTACTTCGACATATGTCTGATGAGGAGTATTCAAGCATGGTGGCATGTTATACCATTGGTTACAGACTCAGCGAAAGCGACCTTCAGCATCCACACATCAAGGCTGCGGAAGGCGCCAGCGACACAGGGGTCGTGATAAGCTTCAACAGCAGCCTTACTCGTGAGGCCATCTGGCCACTTGTGAGCGAAGGTGCTGTGACCTGCATCAACCCTGTCAACTGGAGGACGGATTCGACTCCAGCTGAGTTCCACTTCGATGGCACGACAAACATAGTCAGTGTGGATCCTGCGACGCATGTATTGCTTGTCCAGACTGATAAGCCAGAGTATTTCCACGATTTCTACGAGCTTGCGCCATTTTTCCTGGATGCAGGCGTGAGTCGGGACAACCTTCATCATTGGGACCTCCTGTTCTACTCCACCCAGATACATGACAATGCTCTTGTGCGTGCTGACGCGTTTGAAGAATAGTATCAGCACTTTATAATAAAAAAGGACAAGCGAAAACCGCTTGTCCTTTTGCCTTAAAGCCAGATGTGATGGCTATGCTGGGTTGTACAGAACGAAAGCACAGGCATCGCCATATTGGCTGTAGTATGCTTCATAATACATGTTAAGGAAAAGCAGGTCGCCCTGAATGAATCCATCAAAGATTTCCTCTCCTCCCTCATCGTCAAAGAGGTCAAGGGAGAATGTTCCATCTTCCTTGAGTGTGTATGTTCCGGTTCCCATAGGATAGTTTGCCCAGAAGCCATCCTCAGGATCACCCTCAGCGAAGATGACATGAGATTCGTCAGTGAATCTGAGTCCTACGAAGTAGCCCTTCATGTCAGGATCAATGAAGCCATAATCCATTCTCCACTCTGTTCCTGCAAGCACAATCTTCTTTGGCGCAGCTTCCTGGTCAAGAGTCAGCTCTACCTCCTGGTCCATACATGCGAATGTGATTGTAGCTGAACGAGCCTCGCCATCATTTGCGGCTACGCTCAGAGTGACCTCCTGCACATTTGCGCCCTTGCCATTGGCAGGGTCTGCAGAAATCCAGTCAGGAAGTCCGCTGATCTCCCAGTCACGGCTAGCCTCTACATAAACCTTCACCTCTGAGGCCTCTGCGCTTACTGCTACAGGACTCTCTGCTCCTGAAATCTTGATACTAGGCTCAACCCTGCTCTGATTTACTGTAATGGTAGCAGTGATCTCTTCTGCAACGATATTGATGGTTGCGCTGCGAGCATCAAGTGTAGGCTCAACATTGATTGTGATCTTCTGTTCCTCAAGTGATGGATTACCAGATGTAGGAAGTACCTGAATCCAGTCAGGGATGTTTGTTACCTGCCAGTCGCGTGTCGCTACGAATGAAACTGTCTCAGAACAACCTTCTGCAGGGACGTTGATAGTTGTAGTACTGAGGTCAACCTTTGGGTCTCCGAATTCGTTACCCTTTGTACAGCCAGCAAGTGCCATGACTGCTGCGGCTGCGGCGAAAAGAAAACTTCTGATTTTCATGATATAATGATTGTTAAGTTATAGTTTGTCCATTATTTGTTATCTAGGCTGAGAAATACTCCGTCATAGTTGAATTTGATGGATTTCCCGTCGATATATTTTGCGTCGAGGTCTATGCCGAAACCATTACTGGACTTCTTTACAGTGAAGGTTCCTGTCCTAGGAGCATATTCAGAAGGGTAGTAGTGGTATATGTCCTCAAAAATCACTAGGTAGTCTACTCTGTTTAGATATGCATAGTCGCTGAAATCGATCTCCTTGCCGAGATGGTCCTTCATGACGCTCAGCATTAAGTATGATGTGTATGGCGCTTCTGGCTCGCGTGCTATGAGGAATTCTAAATAATCCTCATTCTCGGAGTAAAATAGAGAGTGAACAGAGTATGACTTACCGTCGAAGCTGTACGTTGTCAGTGGGCTTACTGGAACATCCTTTTCGACATCGACATACTCTGTCTTGATGCGTGTGCATCCACATAGCAAAGAGAGCAGAACCCCTGCTATCAGTATCGTTTTTCTCATCATTTTCAATTGGTGCTACTGGAGTGGACCTGTTATTGTCAATGGACCTTTGTATTCAAGCTTCAGCGTGGTTTTGCCACTCTTTAGGCTAAAGCTTGCAATCTGGCAGTGGAATGTGTCCTCTGAGTGCTCATGTACGATGTAGGAACAGGTGTCAAGGGTGTTCTTGTCCCACGTGTTACCTGCGTATGAGATTGAGAAATGCTCTCTGTCGGTTGATAGGCCTACATTGGTGAATACCTTCTCTGAAGACACTGTGATGACGATAGAGTTGTCTGCCTTCGCAGCCTCTATGGTGGTGATTCCCTCAGAAGGACACAGGTATACATGGCTAACAGGACCATCTGTGCCGATCACGGCCGATTTCAGCGGGATGATCGTCCCGTTGAAGTTGAGCTCGCTGTTGATAGGCTTTGTGATGTTTATGTCCTTGAATTTTCCTGACCAATACATCTCGAACAATGTGTTTGGGGATTCTCCCTCTTCATCTGTGGCGTGAGCCCCGCTCATCGAGATTTCGTAGTCATAGTTCTCATTCTTGCTGATGATGATCTGCCCATCTATGATATCCCAGAATATGTGACCTTCGATGGAGTAAAACATTGTGGCAAGAGTTCCTTTGCCTATGCACTCCTTGATATCGTGTGGCTTGCCGTCGCATAGCTTTGACGCGGCTGCAATTCCAATATATGTTGTTCTTGGGAGATCCTCACCGTACTCTATTTCTCCGACTGCTATGTAAAGCGTTGGTTCAAATTCTTCAGAAATAGGCTCGTCATAGAAGCCCACTCGAAGAGGACGCTGGTAGGCGTCGCCAAGTGTGACGAAGTTCTCATTCTCTCCTCCTGGAGTGTATTCGGACTCTACCTTAGCCTTGATGGTGCTTCCGGTGGTAAGGGTGAACTCAAACTCCAGGGTGGCCTTCAGCTCATCTTTATTCACCGTAAGTATGAACCACCCCTGTGAGATGTCGTCTGATACAGCAGTCTCACTCGCATCCATGTCACTGAATCCTGCAATCTTAGTCTGGAAAATGTATCTTAGTTTTTCCTCCTTGAAGACTATTTTCTTGCCATTGAATGAGTTGAGCACTGCAGCTGCAATGATGCTCTCGCCTTCTCTTGGCTCGTAGCCATCGGCCACAACCTCTGGGCTTAGTCCTTCCATGCTGCCAAGGTAGAAGGAAAAATAACCTCCATTGAAAACGAAGCTGGTTGCTGATCTTACATCAATGGACTTGCTTATCTTTCCCTCGGAAGTGAGCACGTATATGACATTGGTCTTGTTCGGTTTTTCTGGCTCTGGGTCCGGCTCCGGTGTCGGATCTACCTCTACTTCAGTGTTCGGATCCTTTGGCTCATCTGGGGTCAGGCTCGGCTTGCATGAAATGCATAGTACTGCGAAGGCAGTCAGGATAATGTATGGTATCTTCTTCATGATAATCAATTATTTCCAGTCAATTGTTATTTTTTTTGCAGGATAGCTGCAGTCAAGTAGCTCTGCCTTGATCGTCGGTGTATCTGACCCGTTCTCGTATGATACACTAAGCTTTCCTCCGTTTATCATAGCATAGTCTCCAGCCCATAGGCCGCTGTCGTCGAGGTTGAAAAACCAGCATCCCTGTGGATCAGAGTATCTTCTTGGGTACCCTGCCACAAATCTGAATGGCTTGATGTAGGATCCGTCGATGCCTCTATTGGCTTCGCGAGGCGCGAACTGGTACTCGCCGGCAGGTATGTGTCCATCGGCATCTGGGGATACGAACAGGTCAAGGAACATCACTGGACCATGACCTGAAAGCTTCACCTTTTCGATGATGCTTTTAATCTCGCTGACATGTACATCTGGACCTGTAAGGTATACTCTGTAGTTCCTGAATGAATTGTCATAGCGATACTGGTCGCCCTTGTCTCTGATAGCTATTATTGGGAGCTCCTTCTTGGTTAGGGTGACGTCAGAATCTATGCATGAATCGCTGGTTCCAGGGAATTCATATTCTGTGACATTCTCGAGTTTCCCCTCGTAGATGAAATGTTGTTTTGTGAAATGGTCGTCAACTAGCATTCCCTCGATCCTGTATGATCCATCGCTGTTCTTTCTGATTGAAAAACGCCCATCAAAGAACGGGAGTGGGGCATACGAATCGCCATCAAGGCTCAGGAAGTATGAGCCATACCAACCGTCGAGCTTTCCAAAGTAGGGATGGTCGAATGGGATGCTGTATCCTGTTTCGAACTGCCCTATTTCGAGATCGGAGTAGCTGTCTGGGGCAGTGTAGGTTCTTGCAATGGTAGGAATGTCCTTGTCCTTTCCTCCGGAGATGCCGGTCTGAAGACATAGTTTGATGATGGAACCTTTGCCTTTGTATGTGTCTGTACCGAGGTCATATGTGACATCCTTGTCCGTGAACAAGGTGACATACCAGCGGTCAATATTCGCAGAATATGCTCCATAGAACTCAATATCAGCCCTTTCTGCTCTGAGGGTATCAATCTTTATGTCTTCTAGATCGGGATATGTGGGGACATCGATTATGTTTTCGATGATCTCAGTCTTTGTGCAGCTGAAACAGACGAAGAAGGCTGCAATTACGACTAATGGAGCAATTCTTTGTTTCTTTATCTTCATGTTGCTTTAAATAATCCTACAAAAATAATGATTTTAGTAGAAAGAGTGGGCAATTCCGAAAAAAAAGACAGCCACGAAGGCTGCCTTTTAGAGTGAAAACGCTCAGGTGTAGCATCTGCTAGAGACCGATACCGAGTATGGCGCCCTTGCCGTAGGTGGAGATGTATGCACTGGACTCTGTGTCGTCAAATGTTGGCGCCGGGTTCAGCGGCCTCTTCTGGGCGCTCGCTGCGAACGCCGATATAAGCATGATGGAAATGATCAGTGATAGCTTCTTGACATTAATCCAGATAGATGTTCCAGCCGGAAATAATCCCGCCATAGCTGTAGAAGGATACTTTGAAACGAGTGCCGCTGACAAGGTCGGTGACGCTGTAGCTCTTCGTGACATCATACTCCTCCACCAGATCCCATTCGCCTAGTCTGACAGGCTCGGAGAGTCCTGCCACTTTCTGCATCCTTCCCTCAATCATCTTCAAAAGGGTCTCGTGGTGGAATGGATCAGGATCGGCCGCTGAGACATCTGGAACAGGTATTTTGCCGCCATTGGCACTACGCAGTGCCTCATATCGGTCGGCGTACTCGCGGAACCTTGAGATCATCTCTGGGGTCTTGAGGTCTTTGATGGTGAAAATCGAGATAGCCTGTGCACCAGCAGCAAATGCCGCGTCAATGTTCTTGAACACATTGTCCTTATCCTCACCCCAGCTCACTCCAAGCCCACAGCCGAGGAGAGTGTCTGGATTTTTGTCGCGCTGGTTCTCGATAGTACAATCGTATGCGAATGACGGGTCTTCTGTGTAAAAGCCGCTGTAAACCATTGGGAACACGATATCAAGATCCCAGTCGCCCCAGTACTGGCGAACCATGCGCGCAGACATCTTAGGGGTAGGGAAAGGAGATGCACACATTTTTTTCCCTGCCGCATGAACTACCTCTGCCATCATATTTGCACACTCAGAGATCTGGTCGCAGCGGAACATGAGCCACTTCTCATCCTTTGAAGGATCCTCCAACTCGCGCGGATCGTAACCATGAAGCTTCACGAACTTCTCGATCATCGCAGGATGGTAATCGTAGTCCCATTGTGGGTACTCCCTATCCTGGACAATGCCGTATTTTCCCCATAGTGTCGTCGGGAGCACCACATCCGGCATGCGGTGATAGTCGATGGAAACTCCATCTACGCCATCCACCTCTGCTACTGCTTTTATCTTCGCCGCGAGGTAGTCGCGTACCTCTGGAAGAGCAGGTGTCAGGAACTTATAGTGATTTACATAGGCCTTTTCCTCGATGAGGCTCTTGCCTTCACGGTTGACCTGAAACCAGTCGGGATGCTGCTCAGCGATCTGCTCATAGCCATTTCCAAGATTGAGCGCCCAGAACCAAGAGTATAGGGTGATGCCGTGCGCGCGCGTGATCGGAGCCACCTTTTTGAATACCTCCGGATCGCTGGATTCAAGCATCATTCCCTTGATGCCGGCCTGGTCCATGGTGGTGCAGACTGCTTCCATATCCATGTCTGGATTGTAGCTTAGCCATGTCCAGAAAAGCGGATAACTCTCTGAATTCGCCTTAGATGATGGGGTGCAGGATGCGGCTACAGTAAACAGTGCCAGTGCTGCAGTGAAGATGGAATGATGGATTCTCATGATTATGGTGCTTTAGTGATAAAGAGGAAGTGGCTGTTTGCCCTAATGGAAAAAGACAGCGGTTAGGCTGTCTTTCTCCCCTTGTGCGGGCGAAGGGACTCGAACCCATACGCACCAGGCACCAGATCCTAAGTCTGGCTTGTCTACCAATTTCAACACGCCCGCATCATATGTATATGCAAATATAGTCAGTTTTTTATTTCTTACCAAGTTTTGAGGTCATGTTTAGCAATTCAGCCTCGATCGAGCTGATGCTGGCCATGGTGTCGTCCAGGAGGGCGTCCAGCTCGTCCTGCAGTTCTTCGTCTTCTTTCTTCATGTCCATCTCTATGATGGACTGGTCAAGCGCGAGCTGCTCCTCCAGGGTGAGATTCTCGTATGTACCGTTCTGGTCGTAGCCCAATGCTTTCTTCTGCTGCTCAATGAGCTTCTGGGCTTCTTCATTCTCACGTATGGCCGCAGAGACTCCCTTTGAGAAGATGTTCCTGATCGAGTGGACAAGATTCACCTGCATCGTGTCCACCTGTGAGGTGAATACAGGAACCTCTGAACTCTTGTACCTACTCTTTCCCAGCCTGTACCTGATGTGGTCGAAATCATTGCCATAGATGTCCACGCCAAGCTTGATAGGGAGGGGACTCTTCACCAGGGAGGCGTTGTAGTCGAAGTTCTGGTCAAATCCCTGGATACCTCGGAGGGCGACGGCGTATCTGTCTATCTCCAGGATGAATGGGAACACCTCCATCTGGTTATCCTTGATGGTGCCATAGATGGACATGTCGCTGATGGTGCCAATCTCCTTGTCCCTGAACATCAGCAGCTTGCTGATTTTCTTGAGGACACCGGTCTGCTCGATGGAGAGATTCTTTCCGTTTATCTTGACAATGCCGGTGAGGGTCGGGATGCGTAGGTTCATGTTTGTGTCGAGCTGCGAAGTGGCGGCTATCTGGCAGTCCATGAGGCCCTTGAATGACTTGAGCTCAGGGACCAGGCTGTCTATCTGAGGGATGAACTCGATGACTCTTTCTGCGGTGACATCATTCAGCTTCAGGTCGAAGCCGGCTGCAATGTCCTTCTTCGTCTGGGTGGAGTAGAAGGCATTCGCCAGTATGGTGCCGAAATCGGTAACTATCTGTCCGTCAGTGAGCTGCAGGCATCTTTCTCTCATCGATGCGCTGAGCTTCAGCCTGTCTATGTCAATGTTTGAGTAAGTGACCTTGAGGGCGTCAATGCTGACGTCTGCGTTCACATTGGCCGGGATCACGATGAGTGAGTAGTCGAGCTCGGAGGAGGTGCTGAGTGTGTCGGTCACTACCTTCTGCTCGAACGCGCTGTCGTCAAGTGAGGCGTCGTCCTCGCTCAGTGAGATCTTCGAGCCAGCGCTGAGGGCGGCGATTAACTCATTGGCATTCAGATGCTTCGAATTCAGCTTGATGTCAAGGTTAAGCATGCCTCTAGAGCTCAGCGCGCGTCGAAGCCCCTTCATCTTTCCTGTCGCTGCGAGGTCAGACTCGCCCGTGACAAAACCAAGTGAGGCTATCTCGATCTCGTCTTCATTGAACCCACCGGAGAAGCCGGAAATCACATTCTTCAGCGGAAGCAGGGGAGTGATGACCCTGCCGCTGGCAATGCTTATGCTTCCTGAAGGCTTCCAGTCGCCGAAGTAGTCTGCCAGGGCGCCGCTGAGACGTATGTCTATATCTTTCTTCGAGAACTCTCTCTCCTGCAGGTACTTAGGCAGCTCCCTCTGAGGGCGTCCGGCTGTCGCTATCCTGCGAAGTGAGTCCCTGGAGACATCCGGGTAGGCGCGCCTGAGCGAGTCCATGTGCTCCTTGCGCCTGGCGCTGAGACGGCTCCTTTCGGCGGCGATCGACTCGCTGCGCTTCTGTGCGTCGAGGCTCAGCTTGACGTCTTTCACGATGGCCCTGTGCATGTCAGAGCGCACATACAGCCCCTCGTTTTCTGATGAGATGCTGATGTGTGGCAGACTCTCTGATGGGGTGATGCGGAATGTATTCTTCGTGTTCCTGAGCCCAGCGGCGAGGGCCTCGCTCGACATCATGCGCGCGCTGGCTGCGCTGAGACTGCCCAGCAGCGGGTGGAACTTGCTGCCTGGTATGGCTTTGTCGGCACTCTGAATGACTGCGGAAACATCTTTCAATGAGGCAGATATGCTGCTTCCCAAGGTCACGTGCGCGGTGTCTATCCTGGCAGACAGACCTATCGCCCTTTCTCTTTTCGACTCGATACTGTTCATCGATGCGATCCTGATGTCGGCGTGCGCCAGGTTTGCCTCCAATGTGTCTGCCGGCATGCTGACAGCGACTCCCACAGCCTCCAGCTTGCCGTTCAGGTCGGCGTGCGCGAAGTCCATGCTGGTCAGCTGCGACATGCTTATCTTTCCCTCTATGTCGAGGTCAATGTCTCCGTGGGCGTTTACTCCCATGTCCTTGGGCAGGAAGCGGCACAGGCTCGCGAGCTGCGCCTTGATGCAGCTGCTCTCTATGTCGAAGAGCATGTCGTCCGAGGTCACCCCGTAGACGGCTCCACGCAGCGTAGCGTCCACGCCCTTCATCTTCAGGCACAGGTCCTCGATGTCCACATCTATGTCGACAGTAGGCGAGATGGCGGCCTCGAGGGTCATGTCGAAGTCGCCATTCTTCACTATGTCAAGGTAAGAAATCTTCGTTTTAGGCACCTCCATGCGCACTTTCAGCGGCATGATCTCGCCCTTGTGCGACCAGCCATTGCTCTCTATGTCAATGTTCACGAGTGCCGGTGTCTCGATATCGTGCAGCAGCTGAGGGAGAATGCTGCCGCTCTCCTTGACCACCTTCTGGTAAGGCGCCTCATGGGAGAAAAGTTTCAGGTTCCAGAATGTGCTGTCCTTATGGAAAGTCACGTCGCCGGTGGCCTCCATCGGCAGGGAGGCTATATGTCCCTTGAAGTCATGGAGAGTGATGTGCGTGATGCCGTCAGCCATCTTCGGGTATGCGATCTCACCGTCGATGCCGATAGGGAGCGCGAGTCGGCCGCAGAGCGGCATGTAGACGAGCGCGTCGGCGTCTGCCTTCAGGTCAATGTGCCCCTTGTGCTCCACGATGTCGAAGACGCTGAGCGCGAGACGTGCGAGGGTGGTGTCCTCCTGGTCGGTGTAGACGAGATATGTGCCTTCGCCGAGCTCGGCCTTCTTCAGGGAAATGTCTGGCAATGTGAACGCTGTGCTGTCGTCGTCACTGCTGCTGAACCTTATGATGTCGAGGTTTGACGCTGTGGAGTTGTAGACGTGCAGATGGGCTCTGAGGCCTTCTGCGCGGAGCTTGGGCACTACGATGCGCTTTTTCAGAAGGGCGGTGTAATCAATGGCTGCGTGGAGATGCCTTGCGCTGAGCAGTGTGTCCATGGTATCTGAGCGCCCGCTCTCGAGCAGCTCGCTGTGCATGCCGCTCTGGTCATACTGGGCGAAGCGGTCATGCGGGTAGACTATCTCCAGACCGTCTATGTCCAGCCTGGCATTTGGGAAGCTTCGCAGCACAGAGAGCTTCAGCTCGCCTATGTGAGCTTCTCCTTCAATGTATGGTCCAATGATTCTGTTCGCAAGCGAGGTGAACGACCTGCTCTGCAGGAACACCTCGGCGCCTATCAGCGCCAAGACAGGGAGTAGTATCACTGCGGCCAGAAGCCACAGAATCAGCTTCTGCCATCTTCTTTTCTTGCAAATCGTCACCATACGTTGCAAATATACAAAAAAAGCCGAACCAAAAGGTCCGGCTTATATTCTGAATCTTCAGATTACTGCTCCTCGAGAGTACGGAGGTGCTGTACATAGATGGCCTTCTCACGAGCCACTCTGTTCTTTGCTGAAGGCTTCTCGAAATTCTTTCTAGCGCGAAGCTCACGGATCGCACCGGTCTTCTCAAACTTTCTCTTGAACTTCTTGAGAGCTCTTTCGATGTTCTCGCCTTCCTTGATAGGTACTATAATCATGCTTTTATCACCCCCTTTTTTCTTATAGGACCGCAAATGTAGCACTTTTTTATGATTCTTCCAAAATTTTCACGAATTTCTTCATTCCCTCTGTCGCTACTTCCTTGATATGCGTGATCCTGCTGTCCCATACAGAGACATCTGCCGGGTCTATAAGATATATAGGTGTGTCCATCCCGGCGTATCTGTACAGGCTGGCGGCAGGGTAGACCTGCATGGACGTCCCGACTATCAGGAGGATATCGGCCTTCTGTACCATGTCTATCGCCCTTTCTATCTTAGGCACGGCTTCACCGAAGAATACAATGTGCGGACGCAGCTGGCTGCCGTTCGGCGCCTTGTCGCCGAGGTTCACCTCGTCGTAGCCGACGTCGATGACCTCGCGCTCGTTGCCCGAATCGTCATACACGCCACGCTCTGGGCGCACCTTGGTCGCCTCTCCGTGTAGGTGGATGATGCGCGTGCTGCCCGCACGCTCGTGAAGATTGTCCACGTTCTGGGTGATGACGGTAACGTCGTATTTCTCCTCCAGCGCCGCTATCAGTCGGTGCGCCTCATTCGGCTTGACCTCCTTCAGCTTCGCGCGCTGGCTGTTGTAGAAGTCCAGGACGAGCTTCCTGTTTCTGTGCCACCCGTCGATGGATGCCACTTCCATAGGGTCATAATTGTCCCAGAGACCACCATTGTCCCTGTAGGTGGTGAGGCCGCTCTCTGCGCTGACGCCCGCACCTGTGAGTACTGCTATCTTCTTCTTCATTATCTTGCAACCTCCATCTTGAAATAGGTCTTCCTTACCCAATACTCAAACAGCGGGTCAAGGATGACTGGCTCATCCTTCTCGTTGAATGTGATGATCTCCTTCTTGCAGAGCGCATCCTTGAGCCTTCTGATGTTTGCCGACGAATTCAGCCTGTACTGACCAATGACCTCGGTTGTGCTGAATTTCTTGTGTCCGTCCAGAATGGCCTTCAGCAGGCTCACCTGGAATGTGGTGAGGTCGTTCATGTATGCGATGAATCGAGGCTCATGTATGGAGATGATCCTGTCAAGTGCTTCCACGAGGATAGGCTCCATGATGTATCCCTTCGAGAGGGAGTCACAGATGGACACGAAATGGTTTATGTACCAGAGGTTGTTTCTGAAGATGCGGCAGATGCCGGTGAGGAGCTCCCTGTCGATGACCTTTCCGCTGGAGAGGAAACCTCTCAGGATATGGTCAATGATGTCCTTGTCCTCTGGCTCACGGATAGGGAGGTTCTCCACCACGCGGTAGAAGTACCTGTGGTGCTCGAAGATGTCCTTCATGGCGTTTGTCTGCGATCCGCAGAAGATGAAGGATGCGAGAGGCTTCATGCCGCCGTCCCTGATTTCCTTCATGAGGGTATAGAATATCTTGCAGACCTTATGGCCGTCTTCTGTGTTCATGATGTTCTGGAACTCCCACAGCAGCATGTACATCTGCTTCTGGTGCTCTTCTGCGAGCCTGTATGGAAGTCTCAGCATGCTCTCGATGTCATGGTCATCCACATCCCAGTTCAGCGATACGATCCTGTCCGCTTCGCGGTATACGATCTGGTCGAAGATGAAATGTGTGCCTGACAGGTATGTCTCAATGATGCCGGTATACTCTGCAGGCGTGCTAGCGTATGCCCTGATCACAGCGTCTCCAAATGAGAGGAGGAACTCCGAGATGCTGCGCGTGCGCAGCAGGTCCACCTGGCAGTATGTGAAGATGCGGTTCTGGGCGCGCATGTTGAACAGTGACTGCTGGATGAGCGACATCTTGCCTGTCTTTGCTGGGGCGTAGATGGAGACATTCTCGCCGGCATTGAGCATATTTGTCAGAGATGAGCATTCAATCTTGTGGCCGATGAAGTTCTTTCCGGTCACGAATTTGTTATAAATGAATGGTCCTTCCATGTGTGAAACATTTTTGTTGTCTGCAAAATTAGCAATTTATTTTGCACAATAAAGGAAAATGAGTAAATTTGTAGGCTTAAATATTTTTATGACCGCTGAGCATATGAAGAGCTGTCACGAGGACAGACGCTTACGGTTGAAACTTTTAACTAAGTTTTTATTATGTACGCAATCGTAGAAATTGCAGGCCAGCAGTTCAAGGTAGAGGCTGGCAACGA
>JAKSJL010000053.1 GCA_024398295.1 Bacteroidales bacterium | reverse complement strand
TCTTTGTCTCATTGAACATCTTCATCTCCTCCTTCGTGTAACCATTGTCCTGGAATACGTCGATCTGAGGGATTACGTTGTACGCAAGCTGGTAGGCAAATTTATTTACAGTCACAGGCTTACCCTCGACGATCTCCTTGTACTGCTGCTGAAGCTCAGCCATTGCCTGCGCACCGGCGCCCGATGCTGACTGGTAGCTTGCCACATGGATGCGAGTGATGTGAGAGAGCTTCTCGATAGGCTTGAGCACTACTACCATCATGATGGTAGTGCAGTTTGGATTTGCAATGATGCCGCGTGGACGTACGAGAGCATCCTCTGCGTTGCACTCAGGCACTACGAGAGGAACGTCTGGATCCATACGGAATGCGCTTGAGTTGTCAATCATCACGGCGCCATGCTTGGTGATGGTCTCTGCGAACTCGCGAGATGTACCTGCACCCGCAGACACGAATGCGTAGTCTACTCCCTTGAAGTCGTCGTTATGCTGGAGAAGTTTTACCTCGATCTCCTTGCCTTTGAAAGTGTATTTGCGTCCAGCGCTTCTTTCTGAACCGAAGAGAAGAAGCTCATCTGCTGGGAAGTTTCTCTCTTCAAGCACTTTGAGGAATTCCTGTCCAACTGCGCCGCTGGCGCCTACAATTGCTGCTTTCATTTTATGCTTTTTGTTAAGTTTATTAGTCTATTTGATGTTTGCTATGCCAAGGATGTCTGCGAAGACTCCAGCGGCTGTAACGTCTGCACCTGCACCGTAACCCTTGATGACGAGTGGGTCATCGTGATAACGCGATGTGGTGAGAAGGACAATGTTGTTTGCTCCCTCGAGCTCGTATGCTGGATGCTCGGCAGATACGGTCTCGAGTCCAACGGTATACTGACCATTCTCCATCCTTGCCACATATCTAAGTCTCTTGTTCTCTTTCTCTGCCTTCTCACGAAGTGCTTCGAACTTGGCATCCTGCTCAGGAAGTTTCTCCCAGAACTCATCCAGGCTGCACGCAAAGAGCTCGTCTGGAATCACAGGCGCAGCCTTGATGTCGCTCTGCTCGAGCTTGTTTCCAGTCTCCCTGGACAGGATGAGAAGCTTTCTCATCACGTCCTTTCCCGAGAGGTCTGTCCTAGGGTCTGTCTCTGAGTAGCCATGCTCCTTGGCCAGTCTTACTGTCTGACTGAAAGGAGTTTCCTTGCTGATGGTACTGCAGATGTAGTTAAGTGTGCCGCTGAGCACAGCCTCGATCTTCTCTATCTTGTCGCCGCTGTTCTTCAGGTCGCTCATGGTGCCGATGATAGGGAGGCCTGCTCCTACGTTTGTCTCATAGCAGAAGCGGCAGCCATTCTTCCTGGCGAGGCTCTTGAGTTTCTTGTAGTGCTTGTACTCAGATGACGCCGCCATCTTGTTTGCCGCCACTACAGAGATACCATGGCTTAGAAGCTGCTCGTAGATGCCTGCGATCTCTGCACTAGGTGTGCAGTCCACGAATACTGAGCCATAGAGCTTCATGCCGATCACCTTCTCACAGAGGGTCTCCGGGGTGATGTCAATGCCCTCGCTCTGGAGTCTCTCGCGGTAGCCTTCGATCACGAGGCCGCTAGGGTCGAAGATAGCCTTGGTGCTGCGCGCAATACCGGCGATGTTTATCCTGAGGTCCTTCTCCTCCAGCAGGTACTCGCTCTGGCTGTTTATCTGCTCGAGCAGCTTCGAACCTACGGTACCGATACCGCAGACGAATACATTGAGCTCCTGACATTCGTTGAGGAAGAATGTGTTATACAGCGCGTTAAGTGCTTTGTTCACAAGTGCTTTCTCCACTACGATGGAGATGTTTGACTCGGAAGCACCCTGCGCGCAGGCGATGGCGCTGATACCGTTCTTGTTAAGGCAGTTGAAGAGCTGTGCGGATGTGCCGATGTAGTTCTTCATGTTCTCACCTACGACTGATACGGTGGCAAGGTCGCTCTGCACCTTTACAGGTGACATGGCGCCCATGCTGATCTCAGCCTCGAAGGCGTGGTTCAGCACTTCGCAAGCCTTCTCTGCATCCTTCATCCTGAGTCCGATGGTGATGCCGGTCTCGGAAGATGACTGGCAGGCAAGGAACACGCTGATGTTATGCTCCGACAGGGAGCCGAAGATGCGACTGTCGATACCTGGAATACCCAGCATGGTAGGGCTGGAGATGTTTATGAGACAGGTGTCATTGATCGAAGTGATACCAGTGAGGGCAGAGTCGCCGGCGTGCAC
This sequence comes from Bacteroidales bacterium, assembly GCA_024398295.1. Taxonomy (GTDB): domain Bacteria; phylum Bacteroidota; class Bacteroidia; order Bacteroidales; family UBA932; genus Cryptobacteroides. The sequence continues at coordinate 12,554 of JAKSJL010000053.1, read as the reverse complement.
GTCCTTCTTGATGATGGTGCCTGGCGCTGATGGGTTGAATGTGTTCTTGATGAGAATAGGAATTCCCTTGGTGAACACAGGGTAGAGGGTAGGTGGATAAACTACCTTCGCGCCGAAGTTACAAAGCTCCATGGCGTCGGCGTAGCTGAGCTCGTCGATGACCCTGGCTTTCTTGATGATGCGTGGGTCCGCGGTCATGAAGCCGTCCACGTCGGTCCAGATCTCAAGTATCTCCGCGTCGAGGTTTGCCGCGATGAGGCTGGCTGTGTAGTCGGAGCCGCCACGACCAAGGTTTGTGGTCTTTCCTGTGACGGTGTCAGTGCTGATGAAACCTGGCACGAGCGCTACCTTGCACTTCGATGCGAAGTCGCCCAGCTCCTTCTTGATGAGGGCGTTTGTGGCCTCTACATCAATGACGCTGTCCTCAGTGGTCTTTATGAACTCCAATGAGTCAAATCTCATGGCACCCTCGATGAGGGCTGCAGCGATATGGGAAGAGATGCGCTCGCCGAAGCTCACGATCTCATCGTATGTTCTTTCTGATAGATCGCCGAGGAGGAATACTCCACGGTAAATGGTCTCAAGTTTGTTCAGGAGCACCTCTACCTTGTCCCTGAGCTCGGACTTCTTCTTCGGATCAGCTATGACCTCCTCGATCATGTCGAAGTGACGCTGTCTTATCTCTGCGAACTGCGTCTCGTATCCTGCGTCTCCCTTCTCAGCCATGTGCGAGGTGAGGATAAGCTTGTCTGTGATTCCACCGAGGGCGGAAACAACCACTACTGCAGGCTCGTCGATGGCCTCGACAATGCTCTTGACATTTCTGATGCTGGCAGGTGTTCCTACCGATGTGCCTCCAAATTTGAGTACTTTCATTCCTTGTGTGTGAGTCTACTAACTAATATTAAAAATATTAACCTACAAAATTAGCACTTTTTCTGTGATTTTCATCATTTTGAGCAGGCATATTTTAAACTTGCTTTTCTCATGCGATTGTTGTGCCAATTTCCCTGTTTTTTTTACTATATTTGTTTCTTAATTTGGCAAATAACGGACTAATATAAAATGAAGACAAAAATCGGAACAAAATGTGTGCAGTCAGGATATAATCCTGGCAAGGGCGAGCCAAGGCAGATCCCTATCATTCAGAGCACTACTTTCAAGTATGAGAACAGTGACCAGATGGGTCGCCTTTTCGACCTCGAGGACGAAGGATATTTCTATACCCGCCTTGCGAACCCTACAAACGACCATGTAGCGGCGAAGATCGCTGACATGGAAGGTGGTGTAGCTGCCATGCTCACCTCGTCAGGCCAGGCTGCAAACTTCTTCGCCTGCTTCAACATCTGTGAGGCAGGATCCCACATGATATCTACCGCCAGCATCTATGGCGGAACATTCAACCTCTTCGGCTGTACTTTCAAGAAGATGGGCATCGATGTCACCTTCATCGACCAGGATGCCTCTGATGAGGAGTTCGAGGCTGCTTTCAGGCCAAACACGAAGCTCGTGTTCGGTGAGACTGTCTCAAATCCAGGCGTAAGGGTGCTTGACATCGAAAGACTCGCAAGCATTGCCCACAAGCATGGCGTGCCTTGCATTGTGGATAACACATTCCCTACACCAGTGAACTGCAGACCTTTCGAGTGGGGAGTGGACATCGTGACCCATTCTACCACCAAGTACATGGATGGCCATGGCGTGCAGGTAGGTGGCGTGGTTGTCGACAGCGGAAACTTCGACTGGGACAAGTATGCCGAGAAGTTCCCTGGCCTCTGCGCACCGGATCCATCATATCACGGCCTCATCTACACGAAGAGCTTCGGCAAGCTCGCCTACATCACGAAGGCCACAAGCCAGCTCATGCGTGATTTCGGCTGCATCCAGAGCCCTCAGAATGCGTTCTACCTTAACCTCGGCCTCCAGACACTTGCAGTGCGCATGCCACATATCTGCCAGAGCGCGAAGAAGGTGGCTGAGTACCTGAATGCGCTTCCTGAGGTGAAGTGGGTGCGCTACAGCGACCTTGAGGGAGACGCAGAGCATGAGCGCCAGCAGAAGTACCTTCCAAATGGATCATGCGGTGTGATGGCCTTTGCGCTCAATGGTGGTCGTGAGTTCGCGAACAAGTTCATGGATGCTCTGCGTCTTGTGACTATCGAGACCCATGTGGCAGACTGCTATACCTGCATCCTTCACCCTGCATCTCATACCCATCGCCAGCTTACAGAGGAGCAGCTTCTCGAGGCAGGTGTGGATCCAGATCTCATGCGCCTCAGCATTGGTCTTGAGGATGCAGATGACATCATTGGCGATATCGCCAATGCTCTCGAGGTGGCCAAGAACTCATAATCTGCTTTAGATGATTAGACGTAAAGTATCCATTGACAGCCCTTTCCACTTCGAAAGAGGAGGGAGGCTGGATCATATGGACCTCATATACCATACACCGGACCGCGAGTACTCGAAAGGGGAGAAGGTGGTCTGGATCTGTCATGCCCTTACAGGTAACTCAGATCCCGAGGACTGGTGGCCTCAGATGGTCGGCAAGGGAAAGCTCATTGACCTGGACAAGTACTATGTCGTATGCGTGAGCATGATCTGCTCGTCCTATGGCGAGTGTTCTCCAGCTACTGTCGATCCTTCTACCGGAAAGCCATATCTGCTTACCTTCCCTGACACTACCATCCGTGATATGGTCAAGGCAAACATCCTTGTGCGTAAACATCTGGGAATCGATAAGATAGATCTTATGATTGGACCTTCTATCGGTGGCTTCCTCACCTATGAGTGGGCCGTGATGGAGCCGGATGTCATCGAGAATGCTTTCTTCCTTGCGACAGCGAATAGGGTTCCGCCGTTCCTCACTGCGTTCAATGAGTCGCAGCGTATGGCCATGCTGGCAGACCCTAGCTTCAAGGAAGCCAAGGATATCCATGGCGGTGAGGTGGGCCTTAAGTGTGCACGCTCCATCGCTCTCATCTCCTATCGCACTTGTGATGGATATAATACCACCCAGAGCGAGCAGGACGATGATGTGATGGTCGCAGACCGCGCGTCATCGTACCAGCGTTACCAGGGTGAGAAGCTCGTGAGAAGGGAGTTTGACGCTTACAGCTACTGGTATCTCTCATACGCACTCGACAGCATGAACCTCGGTAGGGGGAGGGGCGGCGTAGAAGCGGCGCTCGCCACTATCAAGGCGCGCTCGACCGTGGTGAGCATCACCAGCGACATGCTGTTCCCGCCATCGCTGGGCGTCGCTTCGGCAGCCGCCATCCCTGGTGCGGAGCACAAGCAGATCACTTCCATCTATGGCCATGATGGATTCCTGATCGAGAACGATCAGCTCAGCGCGATACTCGCGCCAGTACTTGAAAGACTTTAGTTATCACGGACATATGAATTGGGATGATGTCATAAAGAGGGCATTTGCCCTCATCAATGGCGAGGATGATCTTATCGCATGCTATGCAAATGTATCCTCGCTCATACACGAGTCTGCCGGTTATTGGTGGACTGGCTTCTATCGCGTGGATAGCGACAGAAAGCAGCTTGTGCTTGGCCCTTTCCAGGGTCCGGTAGCCTGCACACGCATTCCTTACGGACGTGGCGTGTGCGGTACCTCATGGAAAGAGGAGCGCGTGATCATTGTCCCAGATGTGGAGGAGTTTCCTGGTCACATCGCATGCTCGAGCCTGTCCCGCAGTGAGGTGGTGCTGCCTGTGCGTGTGAGGGGAGAGATAATCGGTGTGCTCGACATCGACAGCAAGAACCTTGATGAATTCAGCGAGGAAGATGCAGCGGCGCTCGAAAGAATATGCGTCATGCTCGGATGTCGTGTGAGACCGGAAATAATTGAATATGTGGAGCATAGCATCATCCCTCGCTATGACGCCTTCGATAAGGGACACCAGCGAGATCATGTGAAGGCTGTCATCTCCCAGGCTATGAGGCTCGCGTCTTTCTATGACGTGGACCCAGAGCTTGTGTATGTGGCGGCGGCCTTTCATGATACAGGCCTCTGCGAGGACAGAAAGACTCACCACATGGTGTCTGGACGCATCATCCGCGAGGATGCGAAGCTGCGTGAGTGGTTCAGTGAGGAGCAGGTCGAGATCATTGCCCAGGCGGCAGAAGACCATAGAGCCTCATCAGATCACGAGCCTCGCAGCCAGTACAGCCGCATCGTCGCTGAAGCCGACAGGCAGATCATCCCCGAGACCGTCATCCGCAGGACCATCCAGTATGGACTGTCACACTATCCTGAGCTCGATAAGGAAGGAAACTGGCAGCGCACAGTGGAGCATCTGCATGAGAAATATGCAGAAGGCGGCTACCTGAAGCTCTGGGTACCAGAGTCACCCAATGCTGCCCGTATGGCGGCGCTCCGCGACATCATAAAGGATGAGGTCGCGCTCAGGACACTCTTTGATGCATTTTATGATGAAGAAACAAGATAGAGATATGAACACGATGTACACATCCCCTTCGGTCGAACTGGTCAGCCTTGACCTTGAGACTGGCATCCTGGGTTTCTCCCAGGGAAGTGAGATCATTACCCCAATGGATATAGATATTATTGAGTATGAAGAGATTCTATAGCATAGCCATCGCGGTGGCGATGGTGGCGGTCTCTTGCTCAGTGAAGGAGGAGATGCCGCAGACAGCGGAGGAGCCGGCTTTCGAGCTCCCAAGAGTCATTACGATCGATCCGGGCAATGATCCCGAGACGAAGCATACCTATGACTTCGCAGGAGGTCGCATGCGTATGCATTGGGAAGATGGCGATGCGGTTTATTGCTCACCAGCATATCGCAGCGGCCTCGGATGTGCATATAGGATTCCTGCAGGTGGCGCTGCTACAAATACCTTTGTCGCAGATAGAGTGATTACATCCAGCACCACTGACCATGCTTACTATTATCCAGCATCGAAGGTGTATAATGACGCTTCATTCATGCGATTCTCGTATGCGGGTCAGGTTCAGCGTAAATCTGCACCGATGGCTCATATGTCGGAGTATCATAGTATGAGACAGGTGCTCAAGTACTCCGGATATAACTCAAACTATGATATGGCAAATGTCTCATTTGCCGGTTCTCTGAAGTCTGGATGTATGATCTTCTACCTTAGTGGTGTGACATTCGTTAATCCAAGGAAGATCATGCTTCAGGTTCTTAATGGCTCTACTGTACTGACCAATGTCTTATACGAGCAGAATTGTATGAGTTCTGCGTTTAACGATTCTGATTCTGGCGAGACTGTTGTATGGCCTTCAAATGTCGCATCTCTATCCCTCGGACTTGAAGGGTATGGCACAGAGACAAGCTTGACAGCCTACATGATGCACACATGTACCGATATGGCACTTCCTGCCGGATGCAAGCTTCGTGTCACAGTGATTGGTGACAAATCTTACTATGCTGATACTGTCATTCCTTCAGCGACAGCCATCAAGGGAGGTTACTGCAGCGGTCTGTCTGTGGACAGCGGCTGGGTGGAGATGCATGGCGACTATACAGAGTACAGCTGGGATGGCGATGTGGTTACTCTCCAGAATCCAAACACAAACCTCGACCTCGTGATCATGGGTGATGGCTTCATCAAGGAAGATTTCGATAATGGCACCTACGACCAGATCATGCGTCAGGTCTATAGCGAATTCTTCTCAGTTGAGCCTTACGCTACCTTCAAGAATGACTTCAATGTCTACTATGTGAAGACTCCTTCACCGCAGCGCCCTGAGGCTATAAACACTGGCGCGAATGGTGCTAGAAACAGCGGCAACGTCACCAAGTTCTCAGTACAGTTCACCGAGAATTCCACTACATTGAGTGGTGATAACGGCCTCGCCAGAGAGTACGCAAAGCGTTGCTTCAGCAGAGACGCAAACGAGAGAATCAAGGATGCTACCATAGTCGTGGTGGTGAACCAGGCTTGCCGTGCCGGCACTTGCCATAACTCTTGGGGCAGTGCCAATGGCAAGGATTACGGTCAGGCTTGCGCTGTGGCATATATGGCTCTCGGAAGGACTCAGGCTGAGAGAGTGCAGCTCATCCATCATGAGGTCAATGGTCATGGTTTCGGTAAGCTTGGAGATGAGTATGGAGCGAGTCGCACAGGCTCATTCTCGTTCAGTACCTCTTATTGGACCAATCTCCAGAATCAGCATGTGCTGGGTCTTTTCAGAAATATTGACAAGTACATCACAAGCAATTTTAACAATATGTTGCCAAGCCTCGCAGGTGCCTTGACCCAGAACTCTGAGGTCCTGTGGTACGATATGATGGGTACTTCTAACCATTATGAGTCCACTTCTGTGGAGTCTCTCGGCTTCTATGAGGGTGCAAACACTTATCCTATAGGCTTCTGCCGTCCTACCCAGACTGCAAGCAAGAGTATCATGAACGCAAATACCGGTATCTTCAATGCTATCGGCAGACGTCAGATACTCTATCGATACAGGGCACTCAAGGGCGAGATTAACTCAAATATCTTCGGTACCTCTCAGGAACTCAACTACTTCCTCAACTGGGATGCGGCGAACTTCATTCCTAAGATGTCCACTATGTCCGCCCAGTCTTCAGTCCCACCTATGCTTGACAAGGATAATTTCGAGGCGGAGGTTCTTCTCCCATTCGGTGAGCCTGTATATGAGGAAGGTGTGTGGATAGATGGTGTATTTTATTCGAATAAGTAAACTATGTGGCTTATACTAGCAGCGCTGCTGCCTGAAATACTGCTTTTCTATTACATCTACAGAAAGGACAGATACGCCAAGGAACCCACGAACCTTCTGGTGAGGGGTTTCTTGTTCGGCGTGCTGTCCGCTCTACTGTCGTTTGCCTTCTCGTCTCCTATGATAGCCTTGGGTGTCGTGCCTGAGGATCCTGTCGGAGTATGGGACTACATCAGGCTGGCAGTATTCGGTGCAGGTATCCCAGAGGAACTCGCGAAGTTTGTCATGCTCTGTCTGCTGCTGTATAAGAATCCATTCTTTGATGAATATTTCGATGGCGTGGTCTATGCCGTTACCATTGGCCTTGGCTTCGCCGGTTTTGAGAATATTCTCTATCTGGTGCAGAACTACTCGGACTGGGTGAGTGTGGGTGCCGCAAGGGCAGTGACCGCTGTCCCTGCGCATTTCTTCTTCGCCATTATCATGGGCTTCTTCATGTCGATGGCGAGGTTTGGAAGCTCTGCTTATAGGATGCGTAACCTGGCGTATGCATTGGTTCTCCCTATATTGGCACACCTTTCTTATGATGCGCTTCTGATGGTTTCCAGCACGTCTGTAGCATTGTTCGGAATCCTTTCCATCGTCTTTGTCTATTTCTTCATACATCTGGCAAAGTTCAGCAAGCACAGGATCAGTTCTCTACTTGCCATGGATGACTCGCGCACTGCCCTTGATGAGATAGATGACCAGTCGCCAGTGGACCCTATGGATGAAAGTGTAGAGAGTTAAGGATATGAAGGTGAGACGAATCATTTCTGCCCTGTGCATCGCTGTAGCCGTAGTTTCTTGCTCCGTCAAGGAGGAAGTCGCTGTGGAACCTGATGCTGTGATACCTATGGTCATCACCATTGACCTGGATGATGCGGGTACAAAGACCACCTATGATTTCGAGACCGGAAGGATGCGTACGCATTGGGAGGATGGAGACGCTGTTTTCGCCTCACCTGTAGGACGTTCCGATGAGGGATCGCTTTATCGAGTGCCAGCTGGTGGTGCTGCCTCAAATACATTTGTCGCAGACAAGGCTATCACCTATAAGTCCGCTCAGCATTTCTTCTTCTACCCTGGTGACAAGATAATCAATGACCCTCAGTTCATGCTCTTCTCATACGAGGGCCAGGTACAGAAGAAGTCTGATCCTCTAGGTCACCTGTCGCGTTTCCACTCCATGAGGCAGTATATCTATCCGTCGCAAAGCAGTGCCGACTATGACGTGTCGCACGTCTCGTTTGCTGGATGTACACAGTCTGGATGTATGAGGTTTATCCTGAGTGGAGCGACTTTCAAGAACCCCAAGAGCATTGAACTTCAGCTGCTTGAGGCTGGTCAGCCGCAGACTGTTTTCTACGACAAGAACTATCTTGCGAGTGCGTTTAAGGATACTCCATCTGGTATGAGCAATGTGTGGCCTTCAAGGGTTTCCTCCCTTTCGATCGGGCTCGAGGGCTATGGCACGGAAAGCCAGATAGTGGCTTACATGATGCATGGCTGCAAGGATGTACCCCTTCCTGCAGGCAGCTCGCTCAGGGTGATTGTGCGTGGCGACGAAGTTCTATATGCGGATGTCCCTATATCCAAAGATGATGTCATCAAGGGTGGCTACTGCAGTTCGCTGTCCATTTCGGAGGGCTGGAAGAAGGATTCGGCTCGTGATGGTGAGGTGGTGACCCTCCAGGAGCGAAGCGATGGCAAGGGAGTGGATGTGGTCATCATGGGCGACGGCTTCATTGAGGAGGACTTCGAGAATGGCACATATCAGCAGATGATGCTGAAGATCTACCAGGAACTGTTCTCGGTGGAGCCTTATGCGTCCCTCAAGGATGCGTTCAATGTCTATTATGTCAATGCAGTGTCTCCAGAGCGCATCGATGCAGTGAATACAGGCTCGAATGGTGCTAAAAATGGTACTGCCGTGACCAAATTCATGGTGCAGTTCAAGGAGAATTCAACACACATGAGTGGTGACAATGAGCTCGCGCGCACCTATGCGAGGAAGGCGTTCAAGACAAACGCAAGCAATCGCATCAAGGATGCCACCATCCTCATGGTGGCTAACCACAAGTGCCATGCGGGAACATGCAGCTCAAGCATCACCACGAACTCTCCATACGACTATGGTCAGTCATCATCTGTGGCTTATTTCGCAATAGGAAGAACAGACTTGGAGACTGTGCAGGTCATTCATCATGAGGGCAATGGTCATGGTATAGGAAAGCTCGGTGACGAGTACTACAGTAACTCATCATTTACCTTCACCCAGTCACTCTGGACGAATCTTGAGACGTCGCACAGCCGTGGACTTTCGAGAAATGTGGACAAGTATGTCACTGCGAACTTCAACTCCAAGTTCCCTGATTTTGCCACAACCCCTACTCGCGATGATGAGGTCCTGTGGTATGACCTGATAGGCACGAGGAATCATTACGAGAGCTCTTCAGTGGAGTCTCTGGGAATCTTCGAGGGAGGAAAGACCTACAGATGGGGCTTCTGCCGTCCTACGCAGACTTCGAGCAGAAGTATCATGATATCAAATGCAGGCATCTTCAACGCTATCTGCAGAAGGCAGATCCTCTATAGGGTGCGTTATCTGTCAGGGGAAATCACGTCCAATATATGGGGTACTCCGGCTGAGCTTGAGTATTTCCTCCAGTGGGACGCAGAGCATTTCCTGAATAAGTTGTCGACCACGTCAGTGCCAGCTTCGCTGAGCAAGGATAACTACAGTGATGAGATGCTTATGCCTTATGCACCTCAGGAGTTTGAGGAAGGCGAATGGGTGGATGGAGAGTTCATCCCTAAAGCGACTTCTGGTAAGCTATTCTAGGGGAACCGTCTGCGATATAGATGATTCCGCATCTTTCAAAACCGTATTTCGTGACTAGGTTCTGCATGGGGATATTATCCTCATGGGTGTCGATGCGTATAGTGTCGATAATGGAGAAGCAATGATTGAATACGAATTCACCGATGCCTCTGACGCTTCCGTCAGAGGCTATTCTGTGAATCGTGCCGTATGGCGCATCTGAGGGCCATCTGCCCTCGATATAGCCGTAGGTGGGGTCTGCTCCAAGTATGAAGCAGAAGGTCGCCACCGGCTTTCCTTCTGACTCCACCATGAAGCAATGGCCTGCGCTGATCTCGTTCAGCAGTAGCTCATCGCTAGGATACGGGCCATTCCACTGCTCTAGGTTTCCAGTGGAGCGCATGAATGCCTTCGCTGCATCAAAGATGCGGTGAAGTTCTTGAAGATCAGAGTTTAAGGCAGGTCTTATCAGCATGCTAGAGTCCCTTCTTTACCTTTGCGAGGAACTGACGTACATGCTCTGTGTACTCAGCAGGGTAGTCCTTGTAGGCCATGGCGTGCTCTGTGCCTGGAGCAACCCACATCTCCTTGTAGCCCTTCACCTTGGCGTCATAGTTCTTCTGAAGGTGTGCAAATGGTACGAAGTCGTCAGCGTCTCCATGGATGAAGAGCATAGGCTTCTCGCACTTCGCGAGCTGAGCCATTGATGAAGCCTCCTTGAATGACCATCCATAGCGGTGCTTGCAGACAATGCTTGCGCTGTTCAGGACAGGGAAGGTAGGGAGGTGGAACATCTGCTTGAGGTTGTGTGCGTACTGGTCCCAAACAGAAGAGTATCCGCAATCCTCCACAAATGCCTTGACATAGTCAGGGGTCTCGTCGCCACTGACCATCATGGTGGTAGCCGCACCCATTGACACACCATGGAGTACCATGAAGTCATCGTTGTAGATGTTATGCGCTACCTTGATCCATCTCTCGATGTCGAGGCGGTCAAGCCAACCCATCTGCACTGCGCGTCCCTCGGACTCGCCATGGTAGTGGAGGTCAGGAACCATTACATTGTAATTCAATGAATCCCTGTACATCCTCACGAGGTTCAGGAAGCAGATGTGGTTATCTGTATATCCGTGAATGACAATGGCTGAGCCCTGTGCGGCCTCTGGCTGGCTTGCCTTCGCGTAAACGGCGTGGAGCTTGAAGCCGCCCTCGCCGATGATGGTGGTGTCTCTGAACTGTCCACTCTCATGGAGGTCGTCGTACCACTTGATGATGCCAGGGTATCTGGAGTCTGTCTTCGCCCTGTCGCCTACGAGGTCGTTTCCGTGCTCCTCTGGGAGGAGGGCGTAGTTACACATGTATTTGCCGACAAAGCAGCTGGTGGTCATCGCTGCGAGCAGTGTGAGTGAGGCTGCGATGCCGATGAATCTGGATGCTTTCATATTCTTTCCAATGTTTTAGATATCGCAAATATAACAAATCATGCGAACATTTTGCTATATTTGTTTATGCGAAAGAGTGATGTCATACTGGTTGAGGCAGGTGGAAACGTCGGCTACCACGTCATGCGCAGCCTCAGAAGGCGGGGCCTGTCAGTCGCTGTCTGCGACGTAAGGCCCGACGGCATTGCCTTCCACTCTCGCTTCACTCGCGGCAGGCGTTGCCTCATTGCCCCGCCCATCAAGCACGAAGGCGCCTACATCGCGACTCTTCACTCCCTGGTCGAGCAGACCGGAGCTTCAGTCATTATTCCCATTTTCCATCCGGAAGTGCTTGCCAGACACAAAGATGAGTTTCCCGGCGTGACGATCCCGCTGGCCGATTCGGAAGTGATAGAGCTGCTGGATGACAAGAAACGAGCGTGCTCGCTAGCTGCAGCATTGGACATCCCCCAGCCGGGCATGTACATGTCACCCTCGGAGGTGAAATCCTATCCCGTAGTGTTCAAAAGAGTAAAGGGGCAGGGCGGTGATTCCGTCTATTTCCCGGCCAATGAAAAAGCCCTCTCAAACCTTGTGGCCAAATCCCGCCAGGGGAGCTATCTCATCATGGACTTCATCGAAGGCTACGATGTCTGTGTCGATGCCATCCGCGCAGGCGACTTCTTCGCGGCGAGTGCGTATAGAGTCCATTTCCCCTCGTCAAAAGGCGTCTCAATCCTCCGCGAAAGCATCTCGGCCCCAGTCCTCGAAAACTATGCGCGCGAGATGATGGAAGCATCTGGCTATGAGGGCATTTGCGGCTTCGACTTCAGATTCTCCGCCAAGGATGAAAAGTTCTACTTCCTGGAGTGCAACCCGCGCTTTTCCGGCGGCCTCCCCTCGGCGATCGCCTCAGGCCTCGACCTCCCGTCACTGCTGCTCGACCACACTCCAAGCGCCGGCGCCCCAGCGCCGCGCGCCGCTCGCACTGCGAGCGCGGGTGCTCACGCTCCGCGCGTGGGATTTGGTCACTTGGCAAGTGCGGACGTGCATACATCGCACGACGATCACATGGCGAGTGCGGGAGCTCACGCTCCGCGCGTGGGCGTCGTGACCAAATCCTACCGCGCCGCTAGGCTATGGTGCCGCAAGTTCCCATCTTCACCCCTCCCATCCCTGCCGGTCGATCGCTACGACGACCTTCCCATCACCGATCTCCCGGCCCTCCTCTTCACCCTCCTTCATCGTTAGGGTTTGCCTGCCTCTTTTGACCGCCTCTCGTGCGCAGAACAGGCGCCTCCGCGCACGAAACCCTCTTTGGGCTGCCTTTCGTGCGCAGAATGGGCATCTCCACGCACGAAACCCTCGCCAGACCGCCTCTCGTGCGCAGAATAGGCGTTTCCACGCACGAAACCCTCGCTGGAGCGTCTCTCGTGCGTAGAACAGGCGTTTCCACGCACGAAACCCTCGCCGCAGCGCCTCTCGTGCGCAGAATTGGCGTTTCCGCGCACGAAACCCTTGCCGGACCGCCTTTCGTGCGCAGAACAGGCGTTTCCACGCACGAGACCCCAGCCGGACCGCCTCTCGT
>JAKSJL010000052.1 GCA_024398295.1 Bacteroidales bacterium | reverse complement strand
GATGGCGGCGCCAGAAGGTACGAGATAGGTCTGCATGCCGAAGAAGTGATGGAGTACTGGCAGCAACTGCTCAGCGTCGCCGACACGGCCGACTACAGGGCATTCCTCGAGGAGAAGATTGGCTACACGCCAGCCGGCTACGAGGAGTGGCTCGCCGCTGCTCACCTCTCCCCTTCCGCTGACCTCCACGAGCTCCACCTCGCCGAAAAGGCATACTTCGCCAGACTGGAGACGATGTCACTTCGCGACATCTGCGAGAAGCGCATTGCTCAGCTCAAAGACTATTTCAGCAAATACATAAACGACTAACAATATGAGCCAGAAAAACCTCGACTTCGAGAAATCCAAGGTACCTGCAGAACATCGTAGGTCAAACATCACCCTATTCATGATCATGATGGGCTTCACATTCTTCTCTGCAAGCATGTGGGCCGGCCAGAAGCTCGCCGACGGACTTGACTGGACAGGATTCCTGCTCGCGCTTCTCTTCGGAGGACTCATCCTCGGCGCATATACGGGAGCGCTCGGATACATTGGCGCCGACAGTGGATTGTCACTTGACCTCCTCGCCAAGCGCGTCTTTGGAGAAAAGGGCAGCTGGCTTCCTAGCGCCATGATTTCCTTCACCCAGATGGGATGGTTCGGCGTGGGACTCGCCATGTTCGCGATCCCTGTGGCCAAGGAACTCCTCGGACTTGAGGTGACTCCAGATGCCATGCCTTGGCAGGGATATGCCATGGTGCTCATCGCAGGCGTACTCATGACAGCCAGCGCATTCTTCGGCATCAGAAGCCTCACCATCATTAGCTATATCGCAGTTCCACTTGTAGCTATACTCGGCACCGTGGCCATCTGTATGGCCATAAACAATGGTGACGCCTCACTCGTGGAGCAGTTCGCCAAGGGCACCAAGGACCTCTCCATCATAGCAGGCGTGGGACTCGTAGTAGGAAGCTTCGTCTCTGGAGGTACCGCCACCCCGAACTTCACCCGTTTCGCAAAGAGCGGCAAGGTGGCAGCCATCATCACAGTGACTGCATTCTTCATCGGAAACTCGCTGATGCTCCTCTTTGGTGCCGTGTCATCTATCTACGCTGGAGGCAATGACATCTTCGAGGTGATGCTGAACCTGAACCTCTTCTACTTCGCAGTGATCGTGCTGGGACTTAACATCTGGACCACAAATGACAATGCCATCTACACCACAGGACTTGGCCTTTCAAACATCACAGGCTTCTCGAAAAAGTCAATGGTACTGGTATCAGGCCTCATCGGCACCGTCGCTGCAGTATGGCTCTACTGGAACTTCTGTGACTGGCTCAACATCCTTAACGGAACCCTTCCTCCAGTAGGTATCATCCTGATACTTGGATACTTCCTTAACCGTAAGGAGATCCTTTCAGATGAGCCGAAGAAGTTTACCGTAAACTGGTTTGCGGTCGCAGGAGTCGTCCTCGGCGCTGTAGTAGCCAACCTTCTGCCTTGGGGAATCGCTTCCATCAACGGAATGGTAACTGCTTCAGTCATCTACCTCTGCGGAAAGCTGATCAAATAATAGACACATATAATATACGAAAAGCCCCTTTCAGAAATACTGAAAGGGGCTTTTGAGGTGCCTAGCGGAATCGAACCGCTCTGGCAGGTTTTGCAGACCTGTGCCTAACCTCTCGGCCAAAGCACCGTTGGGATTACAAAGTTAAGTCTTTTTCTTGAAAATCCAAAGACAAGTATAAAAACTTTATGTTAAATTTGCATTGATGAAGAAATTGATACTCACTCTCACCGCTGTTATCTTCAGTGGAATCGTTGCATTTGCCGATGAACCATTGATCCGCGACATCCAGATCAGATGCCGCCTTGACAGCCTCGGCTCTGCCCATATCGAAGAAATGTGGAATGTCCGTGCCGTTTCTGGCACTGAATGGTACCTTGTGCGCCAGAACCTCGGTGACATTGAGATAATGGACCTGCACGTCAGCGAAAATGGCGTGGAGTTCCTGAATGAAGGTAGATGGGACATCGACAGAAACATCAGCGCAAAGGCTGGCAAATGCGGCATCCACAGCACTTCAAGTGGCTGCGAGATATGCTGGGGCATAGGAAACTATGGCGACCATGTGTTCAACGTAAGCTATACCATGACAAACGCAGTCAAGTCATTTGACGACTACGACATGCTCCATCTGCAGTTCATCTCGGATGAGCTTTCTTCAGCTCCCGAGCATGCAAAAGTGATTCTGAGTGTACCAGAAACCCAGCTGGACACCACAAACACTCGCATCTGGGCTTTCGGGTTCAATGGTGTAGTAGACTTTGAGGGCGGAAAGATCGTGGCTGAGAGTACCGAGCCATTCTCATATAACAGTTCAGTCATACTGCTTGCACGTTTCGACAAGGGCATCATCATGGCTCCACAGAGCTTCAGGGAAGGTCCTTTTGAGGATCACCTTGAGAAAGCACTCGATGGCTCTGACTATAGAAAGAAAGAACTCGGTTTCTTCGGCAAGCTGCTGTCTGGCATCTTTATGTTCTTCATGATCCTGGTCAACGGAGGATGGATAGTGCTTGTTCCGCCTTTCCTCATCATAAGCAAGTACGTGATGAGGAAGCGATTCCTTGGCACAACGAAGAAGAACGACGTACCTTGGTGCAGAGAGATTCCATTTGGTGGCGATCTTGCCATCACAAACTATGCTCTTAAGCAGGTCAATGAAGCCGGCAAGAATAACTCCATAGCTTCTGCCATGATCCTACAGATGATTCGCGCAGGAGCCATCATAGTCAAGAAATCTGCCATCGACTCAAATGACAGCGTGGAACTGGCCTTCAACCAAGACGCCGACCTCACCATGCTTGATTCAAATGCTAGACATCTCCTCGACATGATGATAAGGGCAAGCGGGGACGATGAGATACTCCAGGAGAAAGAGTTCAGCAGATGGGCTGAAAAGAACAAGAGCACTGTGTCCAAGTGGGCAGACAGCATAGAGGAAAAAGGAAAGGCTGCCTTCGAGAACGGCATATGGTGTACGAACCGATCCGTGAATGACACTGGACGCCAGGAATGCCGTAGAGCATTTGGCCTTAAGAAGTTCCTCACCGACTTCACTCTCCTCAAGGAGCGTGGTAGCCAGGAAGCATGGCTCTGGGATGACTACATTGTCTTTGCCGCGTTGTTCGGTGTGGCTGAGAAAGTGGCCAAGGAGCTGAAGGAGATGGATCCTAGCCTATATGAGCAGCTTCAGGCTTCTGATCCTGTGACACTCCACAACGTACTGCACATGTCGGATAATCTCTCTCGTGCCATCACGAGGACCACCAATGATTACCACGCACAGCAGAGCAGAAGCAGCGGTGGCGGTGGACGTTCATCATTCGGCGGTGGCGGTGGATTCTCTGGCGGTGGCCACGGAGGTGGATCCAGATAGCATTTCAGAAGATGAGGAAAGATAATTACACCCTGCTTACTACAGGACCGGTAGGAAAAGTCATACTTCAGATGGCGGTTCCGACTGTAATCAGCATGCTGATCACGAGCGTCTACAATATGGTCGACACATTCTATGTCGGCCTTATAAACACGCAAGCGACGGCAGCAGTAGGCGTAGTCTTTCCGGCAATGACCGTGATCCAGGCCTTTGGATTCTTCTTTGGCCAGGGTTCAGGTACATACATCTCACGAAAGCTAGGAGCGAAGGAAAACCAGCATGCCAGCAAGATGGCATCCACTGCTCTCATCCTCTCTTTCCTTTTCGGCCTCATTGGTACCATCCTGGGACTATTGTTCCTGAAGCCATTATCTATAGCATTGGGTTCCACACCCACCATACTCCCCTACACCGAGAAGTTCCTCGGAATCATACTGTTAGGCTCGCCATTCATGACGGCAGCATTGACCCTGAACAACCAAATACGTTTCCAGGGAAACGCGGCCTATTCCATGATAGGCATACTGTCGGGAGCCGTCCTTAATGTAGTGATGGTACCGCTGTTCGCCTTCGGCCTGCACATGGGCATTACCGGAGCAGCGATAGGCACGGTCATAGGTCAGATAGTAAGCTTCGCTGTACTGCTGGCTATGACATATAAGGGAAACAATATCCATTTCAGGTTCAGCGACTTCTCGCTTGACAGCATCTATCTGAAGGAGATCTTCAAGGGCGGCACCCCATCGCTGACCCGTCAGGGGCTCGCCAGCGTGTCGACGCTGATGCTGAATCTCGCTGCAGGAGTATATGGAGATGCCGCGATAGCCGGAATGTCCATCGTATCCAGACTCACATTTGTCATATTCTCAGTGATAATAGGTATTGGCCAAGGATTCCAGCCTCTATGTGGATTCAGCTATGGTGCAGGCCTGTACGACCGTGTAAGGGATGGATTCAAGTTCTGCCTGAAGACAGGCATGTGCTTTCTCATACCTATCTGCGTGCTGGGATTCATCTTCGCTGAGGAGGTGGTAGACCTCATGAGGCACGATCCCGATGTGGTCAGAGTAGGCGCAGCCGCGCTTCGCTGGCAGATCATCACCTATCCCCTCGCCGCTACCATCACGGTCAGCAACATGACCTTGCAGACCAGTGGCAGAAGTATCCCTGCGAACATACTGGCAGCATGCAGAAACGGCATTTTCTTCATCCCGCTTATTCTCATCCTGCCACGCATCTGCGGGCTTCAGGGCGTGGAAATGTGCCAGATGGTCGCCGATATCCTTTCGATAATGGTGGCTATTCCTCTAATGTTCAGCTACTTCCGCAGCATCAGGAGTAAGTAGGCGACCATCGTCAGTGATGACTAGGCGACTCTCAGGGAAATCCTGCTTCGAGAGAGACTTCATCAGCAGCGCAGCCTTATGCGTCGGATCCTTGACAGGCCCGACTCCGACTTTCTGGATGTAGGACTCAATTCTTCCCTCCACGAAGCGGCCGTCATGGTCGATGCTGGCGACAAGAATAGGCGCGTATCCGCAGATACCACTCACACTGATGCGATATGGGGTGCAGAAGTTGCCCAAGCTATATGCGATAAGGTGATCATGATAGAGTTCCAATGCTCGCGGCACATGAGGACCATGCCCGAACACGAGGTCAGCTCCAGCGTCGATGCAGGCATGTGCGAGCTCATATACATTACCCCTCTTCTCCCCCACATAATACTCTACTTTTCGGGTAACATGCTGATAGGCAGCACCTTCTCCCCCGCCATGAAAGGTCACGATGACATAGTCACAGAAGGGTCTCAGCTTTCTGACAATGCTTACAGCACCTGGTACGTCATTTATATCTACCGAGTTATTGGAGTCACAGAACGAGCAGATACCGATCTTCTTGTTATTACGTACGACTATCGTGTAATCGCACGCATCCTTAAGGCCAGAGAAGGCGAGCTTGGCGGCCTTAAGTGTAGACATAGTGGAGTCACGTCCCTCCTGACCGAAGTCATTGATATGATTTGTCGCGATATTCATCGCATCGAAACCAGCATCGACCAGGTTCTGGACATATTTCTGAGGCATCTTGAAAAGGAAATATGTCTTCGGATTTGTCATGGGGCGTGGTGATCCCGGCGTGTCGCAGAGTGTGCCTTCAAGGTTTCCTATGGTCAGATCAGTAGAAGTCAATGTAGATGCCACCTCCTTAAAGAGATTCTTTCCATCATTAGCTGGAAGGTAGTTTCCCGGCACCGTGGTTCCCATCATTATATCTCCGGTCATGGAGATGGATAGATTCTGCGCAGAAAGACCTGCAGAGGCCAGCAATAGGATAGCGACGACTCTACTTCTCATAGTTGCTCACAGTAAGGTTTACATGCTTCTTTCCCCTATTCTTAGGGACATCCTCCAGATCTTTCGACGTGATGCTTATCGACCAGTTCACAGGTCTCCCCTTGTCTTTCAGGCTATGACTGAAGAGCCACTGGTATACCTTAGGCATATAGAAGCAGCGAGCCAGATCCGCGTGGCTAGAATCCATGATCAGATCGAAGCGAAGCCGGTCCAGAAGTTTCTTGGAGGTGAGTTCTGAATAGACTTTAAGTGACTGGGAATAAGGGACTTTCTCATCTCCAGAGCCATGAATGATCCATGTGGGGATATCACCTAGTCCGCTGACAGACTTGAGTGTGGTACCACCACAGAGCGGCATTGCCGCAGCGATCTTGTCAGGATATGATGCAGCTAGATCCATAGCCCCATATCCGCCAAGGCTCATGCCTATCACATAGACTCTGTCAGTGTCGATGGGATAATGCTCTTCTGCCCATTCCAGTATCTTCATAACCTTCGAGGGTTTCCACCACTCATTTCCAGGATTCTGAGGGGCAATGATTATAGCCGGGATGTCTATACCATAGCAGAGCGCATCCAGGCAGCCGTACTGTCTCACAAGAGCCAAGTCATTGCCACACAAGCTCTTGCCATGAAGGAAGATGACGCACGGGATCTTTGTTGAGTCTGGCGCTACATCGTAAACCCAGAAATTGTAGGTATCTGGAACGACCTTCACATGCTTTATAAGCTGAGCATTCACCACGCCGGGAAGCATGGTGAATGCTAGTATCATGATTGACAGTAGTTTCTTCATACAGGATAGCGTTTCTATCAAAAAGCGTGCGCTATTCGAGATGCATCTTGAAAATCTGAGTACCACGTGAGCCCACCACGAAGCTGCTGTCGATGACTACAGGTGACGACTCGAAGTTGTCGCCGATGTGCTCCTTGAAGATGACCTCGCCAGTGCGGCCTTGGATGAGATAGATATTGCCAATGATATCGCCAGTAACGATAAAGAGCTCATTGTCTTCATTAAGGAATCCCACAGGCGACGACCACGCATAGAAATCCATGGTATTCTTATACATTATCTCACCTGTATATCTATTCATGGCAACGAACTCGCTCACATTCGGATGATCCTCTGGGAAACAGAAATTTGTGAAAATAAGGCTGTCGCAGTCTCCCCTGCCTATATAAGGCGTCGAAAACATTCCTCCTTCACGGACCTTGCCTGCCCAGTCACGCTTTCTGCACGGAATCGACTGGCACCAGACGACCTCACCATTAAGACCATTGAGCTTAGTGAAGTTTGAGTAGCCATATCCACCCTGCTTGTCCACCTCGCAGCTGGCATATACCATCGGCACACCATCCTCCTCCTGTACGACAGGTGTCGCATCTGTATCATCATGGATATCGTGTACCCACACAGGTTTTAGATTATCAAGGTTAACACAGAGGATCTTGCCGTGATTATCTCCAATGTAGCCATAATTTCTATATACAGCCATCGAAGACTCCATACCGCCAGCGCCACCATTATCCTTATAGCGAAGTGTCGAGTGAATCTTGAAGTCGTCAGCGAAACGCTCTATCTTATAGATAGTTCCGTTCTCTCCAGGTCTTATCATGAAATCTCCCACAGCTACTGGAGACGAGTCATAAGCGCCCCATGATCTCCATGCCTCGGGATCTCTTCCGAAGAAATTCAGGGTCTCATGCTTGAAAAGATCCAGAACCAGAGCGCCTATGGTACTCATCGGCAACGCATGTCCCACATAAAGCCGGCCATTGAGCGAAGGATCCAACGAAATGGTACCTTTCACAGGGTTCATGGTAGAAAGTGGCTCACGAGACGCCTTTCCTGTCTGGAAATCGATGAAATAGACATTTCTCGCGAGTGAAGCCACCATGATCTCTTCGTTGCTGAAATCCTCGGTAAGTTGAGACGGTGAATTCCTGAACTTTTCCACCAAGGAGTCTGGCCAGTTCACATAGAGTGGCTGTCCAGTCCATCCTGTTCCACCGCCCCATGAACCCATATAGGTCTTCACTGTATCGTATGGGGTACGGAAAATCCAGTCTACAATCACCTTGGAAGGTCGACCTGTCACGCGACCCTTGAAGGGAGCGCTACGGTCTGGCGCACCTCTAAATGTGAAATATCCAGGAGCGTCAGCATACTGGTCACTCAGATCATCGATATACCCTGATTTCTCGGTATCCAGAGTATCGATTCTATACTTAATATATTTCGCCACAGATGGATACGAAGTATCGGGCAAATGAGAAATGACCACCGTCTCGGCGACCTCTTCCTCAACTACATGCTTTGTATTTGAATTCTGGCATGCGAAAGCAAGCAGAAGAACAGATACAAATGTCAGATGTATTTTCATTTTAAGCTATTCTTCTCCACCCAGAGACTTGATGAGGCCATTGATAGTCTTTTCAGCTGCCTCGTTGACATTTGTTGAGAAGCCCTTGAGATACAGGCCATAGTACTTGCCCTTGTTCTCATCGCACTTCTGCTGCTCCTCAAGTGAGAGCTCATCCCAGTTTGCTTTGACCGACTCGTATAGTGCCTTATAGGTCTCGAAAGACTCTCTCCAATCCTGATTTGTGAAAGACTCACACTGCTTCTCGACCTTCTCGACATATGAGTCGAACTTCTTCGCTGACTTGCTGGCCTCTGAGGCACAAGAAACAGCCATAACCGCCATTACAGCGAGAATAAAAATCTTTTTCATATCAATAATTAACTTTCGTTGTATCAATTATTTCCACCACAGTTTCCTGCACACGGACAGAATCCTTTCTCACAGGTGGAGTCTCCACGGATGTGGTATCAGTGGATACAGAGACAGCTGAACTGTCAGATGCAGGGGAAGCGGATGATGAATCTGCGCTTGCCGATACAGCAGCTGCCGAATCCACCTTCGCCGCTGCAGCAGCAGCCGCTGCGCGTACAGTCTCGGCATCGTATGCTCCATTGCTCTGAGTCAGATACTTCGTGAATCTCTTTGCTGCATAGTCACCACTTGCGTTACCGATATTATTTGCAAAGACAATGTCTGTGATACCGTTGTCCACGACATACTTGACGAGATTCTTTGTGAAATACCTGAAATCAATGACATGTACCTCCTCGAACGAATAGAACAGATATCCAGGAAGGGTATTTCCGAAACTATCCTTGAGGATGATGATCTTACGTCCATTCTTGGTCGATGTCACGACCTTGGTAATCTTCGTATCACCACCCATGAAGGTGCAATAAGCAGCTCCGCTACCATCCTTGAACTTATGGAAATATGGACCCACATAAGGTTTTCCTTCACCAGTGACCTGATACTTTGAGTTGATGCTGTAGTTTATGTAAGTAGTGGTATACTCTACATCCCTAGGAGTGTAATAGATAAAGTCCTCTGGCGCACGCTTCACTGAGATATCGTGAGAGTAGCCGTACATACTTCCTACATAGCCATGGATGACATGCTCGTCATAATTTGACAGGTCCTTGAAAGGAACTCCAGCCACCTGGCAGAGAACCTTAGCGGCGTAGTAGCCACCAAGAGGTGCCCAGTGATGGTCTGTTCGAAGGTAGATGCCTTCATCGGTATGCTTAGCGAGCTCTGAGTACACATCCACCACCTTTACGTTTGCAGAGAGATGGGTGAAGATATTGTTGAACACAGGCCACTGCTTCTTTGTATACTTCTGGGCAGATGGTGGGCAATAATACTCTGTCGAGGTAGGGATAGGCATGCAGTATATGTTCACATCCGGACCGAAGGTCTCCTTGTATTTGTTACAGATGTTTGCATAGCTGACTCCACCCTTGGTGCCGAAAAAGCCCATGAGCGCGCGCACATTGTCACCGGATCCGACGATGATGATTCCGGAATTCGCCATCTTGGTGACCGCATCCATATTGTCTTCATAAGCATCCACTGTAGAGGTGTTAAGTGAGTCAGCTTCAGCTCCTTCCAGAAGGCTGACACCCGCATTGTCGTCGAGGATCAGTTCCTCAACATCAGCTTCTGCAGCTGCCACATTTGTCGAGTCAGCTTCTGCCTCATCGTCATTGAAGGCTTCAGCATTCAGATGGACGGTTACATTGTCCTTGGATGGCTTGATGCCGATCATGTCCTTGAACAGCATGCTAAGATACATAAGCTTGTCGCGGAAAGGCTCGCTGTCGCTGTACCATGAAGACACCTCTTCAGTGTATCTTCCCTCCGAAAGGGCCTTGGTGTCCATAGGCGGGAACGTCTTCAGCTCGCGCTTCTCCAGCTCGGAGTAGGTGCTCCTTGGGAGGAAATTGAATATCACAGTAAGTGCTACTGCGATTATGCCAATGAGGGCGACATATATCTTGCTTGATGTCTTCATGTTCTACTGTGTCAAATACTTCTCGTACATCTGCCATGTGGCCGTCATGCTGGCATGTGTAATATTGTTCGCAAACAATATATCTGTGATGCCATTTTCCCTGATGTAGTTTATTATGTTTCTTGTAAAGTAGCGGCAATCCACTACATGAATGTTTTCAAAAGAATAGAAGAGATAGCCAGGAAGCGCGTTTCCAAAACTATCCTTCAAGATGAGCAGCCTGCGTCCATTGGAAGTGGAGGTGGTCACCTTCACCAGTTTCGCGTCACCTCCCATGAAGGTGCTGTATGCAGCCACGCTGCCATCAGGGAAGGTCCTGAAGAAATTTCTTTCCTTCATCGACGCCTCACTGACAGCTCTCTTCCTGCCCTTGTCCAGCGTATAGTCGTAATACTCAGCCTCATAGAAGACATCTTTCGGGATGTAGTAGACGAAGTTCTCAGGCGAGTTCGCCACTTCCCTATCCTTGGAATAGCCTGCCATAGTCCCTACAAATCCAAAGACAATGTGCTCAGTATAGTGAGAAAGGTCCTTGAACGGAACTCCTGCGACCTTTGCAAACTCCTGCGCAGCGTAATATGCGCCAAGCGGCTGCCAATGATGGTCCGTGCGCGCGTAGATAGGCTCATCCAGATGTGGCTGAAGAGCATGATAGGCATCTACAGCCACAGCGCCATTCTGCAGTTTCCCGTAGATGGAGCTGATGGCAGAGAGCTCACTGCGTGCAGGCCTAGCCTCCTCTGGGCAGTAGAACTCACCCTGCGTCGGGATGGTCATGCAGTACACATTCACTGCATCACCAAAAATCTTCTTATATCTACTTACCGTAGCCGCGTATGATGCGCAATTCTCAGGTGAGCCGCCATATATGGAGAATGCCCTCAACTGCTCTCCATGGCCAATGATCATGATCTTGTTCGACATCCTATACGACGACTCCTGCGCCAGCAACGACGCAGAAAGAACGAAGAAAGAGATGAGGATCAAGAACTTACGCATAATTAGAATCTAGTGTAAAGGAAGGCGTTGTTTGTAGCGCCCACAAGAAGCGCGACACTGAGCACAAGTATAGCCACGGATGCCACAAACTTGAGAGTCAGCGCAATGCCCTCGCCCGCTGAACCTCCACGAGCGAAAAGCTTGGAAAGCCATTTGCCCACTGGCAGGCAGAACAACAGAGCTGCAAGTATGAGCCAGAAGTACTGGAGCAATGTACTTGAAACAAGTACATCAGAGAGCGCCTCTGCACTGCCGAAGGCCACTCTGAAGAAGCTCGTCATCTGGGAGAAGTCCTCAAAGTAGAAAATGCCCCAGCCAACAAGCACAAGGAACATGGCGTAGATGTGCATGATGAAAGACGGGATCTTGTCCTTGAACTTCAGGATGGTGAACTTCTCTATCATGAGGACAATACCGAAATAGAGGCCCCAGATCACGAAATTCCAGCTTGCGCCATGCCAGAGACCGGTAAGGCACCATACGACCATGATGTTCAGCGCCTGATGGCGACGGTTTCCACCCATAGGGATATACACATAATCACGGAAGAAGCTTCCCAGTGAGATGTGCCACTTGCGCCAGAAATCCGTGATGGTGTCGCAGGTGTATGGATGGTCAAAGTTCTCCTTGAAGTGGAATCCAAGGCATCTTCCTATACCAATGGCCATGTCAGAATAACCAGAGAAATCGAAGTAGATCTGAAGGGCAAATGCCATGATGCCAACCCATGCGCCAGCCACGGTGAGATGCTCGTGATTATTTGCGAGGAAGGTACCTGCTATTTCAGATAGCTGATTAGCAAGTATGACTTTCTTACCAAGTCCAATGATGAATCTAAAAATGCCCTCTGAGATATCGTCAATGCTTACCTTTCTGTTATTGATCTCCTCAGAAACAGTCGAGTACCTGACGATAGGACCTGCGATAAGCTGAGGGAACATCGAGATATAGAGCAGCAGGCTGAAGAAATTCTTCTGCGCTGGAGATTCCTTCCTGTACACATCTACAAGATACGAGATGGACTGGAATATGTAAAAGCTGATGCCTATAGGAAGAGATATCTTTGGATCTGGAAGCTGCATGCCCATGACATTGAGCTGAGAGACCACAAATCCGAGATACTTGAATGTGCCGAGAATGATGAGATCTGCCGTTATGCCAAGTACCAGGAAGAGCTTCCGTCTGTCATTTGAGACGGAAATACCGAGTCCGAACAGATAATTCAGAAGCGAGCAGGCAAGCATGAGGAACACATAGACCGGCTCTCCCCACGCGTAGAAGATGAGCGAGAAGAGTATGAGTACGAGATTCTTCAGCTTGTTGCCTTTCGCCAAAGACGCGAGAAGGTAACAGACTGCAAAGGCAGGGATAAAGACAAAAAGGAAAAAGAGATCTGAAAAAACCATATCCGCTTAGTTGGTATATAATATCTGTCCCGGGCGGATGAGGTCCTTGGTCAGATTGTTAAGTTTCTTAAGTTTAGCTACAGACATATGATGTTTCGCAGCGATGCCACCGAGTGTATCACCACTCTTCACTTTATAAGTACTTCTCTTCGCTGGACTTGACTGCACCGCATTTGTGGAAACAGCGGGCTTATCCTTGGAAGAGTTATCTACGATCGGCTTCTGCACCTCGCTCGGAGTATAGAGCGCATCCGCAAGAGAATAGACTGCAGAAGAATACTCACCTGGAACCCTGAAAACAAAGCCAGATGGTATTATATAGTGAAGATACTGTGGATTAACGTTTGTAAGTTCGTCCACCTGGACGCCAGAAAGCTTGGCCACCTGTCGGAGATCGATATTCCTTTCTGCGACATGCTCAGACACAGAGCCAGGCAAAGTACAAGCTATTGGAATGATACCCAGTTCCTTCCTATAGTGGACAGTATAAAGCATGGCCACAAACTTAGGAACTATAGTCTGAGCATTCTTAGGAAGGCTGCTCGAAATACTCTCGAACGATGTACTGCCACCAGACTTCGCCATCGCAGCCCTTACTGTATTAAGGCTGCTTGCCAGTGCGGCAATGGCGAGGTTCCAGTCACCGAGACTGTCGTAATACTGCTTAAGGGCTTTTACAGCCGCCTCCGTAGACTTGTAAGGGTCCATTCGCTCGTCCACGAACGAATCTATCTTAAGCCCGAATGATTTCGCTTCAGAAAGGCTGAACTGCCACAGTCCCTTGTTTCCTTCCGAGAAGGATTCACATCGCGGGTCAAGCTGGGAAATCACTATAGGAAGTACCTTAAGCTCCATCGGAAGGCCATTTCTAGCCAGTTCAGACTCAATGATAGGCATGTAATAGTAGCACAGGCTCATCATCTGAGAAATCCATGTCGAAGACTTCTCGGAATAGGATCTGATGTAGCTCCTTACGCTGTCGTTATAGATGAGCGGTATGTAGGAATGAATCTCCTGAAGACGCTTGATGTACACCTCGTCACCTGTTTCGCCCACAAATGATGACGAAGGGGTATCGGATGCCAGCTCTGCCTTATGCTTCTGCAGATACCATATGGTCACTGAACTGTCGATCTGATCAAACGACTTGAAGTTCAGACGGAGAGTATCCACCGGAGCCGCTGAAAGCCCCATGGCAGAAACCATCATGGTCAATATGGCAACAAGCAGTTTTCTCATCGTACCCTCAGTTTCTGTCCAATCCTGATGATAGAATCCTTGCTTATGCCATTCAGAGAGCATAGCTTAGCTACAGTAGTGTGCTGATTCACAGCTATCTTGGAGAGGCTGTCACCCTTTCTCACGGTATAGTAGACTGCATCGCCGCTGTATGTTACCTCTGGAGCTGATGCATCCTCTGAAGAAGGAACAGTCAAAGACTCATTCTTGTATGAGTAGACCTTGAGGTCCTTCTTTGGCTGGCCATAGAAGGCCTTGTATGCAGCATCCATGTCCGGAACTGTGATCTCATAGCTCCTATTGACGGCTCTCAGGCTGTCAGTGAGACTATGGCTGAACAGCCAGTCGTAGGTTTTCTTCAGATAGAAGAGTCTGGCAAGCTTGCCATGATTGACCTTAGGATGAAGGTCATACAGGAGTCTGGTGGTATCACCCATAGCTTTCATCTCATCAACGACCCTCTGTGAGGCCTTCCAAGGCACGGCTTCATCAGCGATACCGTGGATGATCCAGAGAGGCACTTCATTCAATCCCTTGTAATCCTTGATGGTTCCTCCACCACAGAGAGCCATGGCTGCGGCTACCTTGTCAGGATATGTGCCTGCGAAATCAATGGTTCCGTATCCGCCGAGGCTCATTCCGAGCACGTATACCCTATTTGTGTCGATAGGATAATGGTTCTCCGTCCACTCCAGGAGCTTCATGAGCTTGCCTGGGTTCCAGCTTTCTCCTGGATTCTGAGGCGCAATCACGATGGCAGGTATATCCAGTCCATACTTAAGGGCATCAAGTGAGCCATACTTTCTCACCTTGGTCATATCAGTGCCACAAAGGCTACGGCCATGAAGGAAAAGCACAGCAGGAATAAGGGTGGAATCTGTCTGATCCCTGTCTTCTGGGACATGTACCCAGAAATTATAGCTTCCCTTAACCACGTTCTTGTGAGTTATCAGCTGACCGAATGCCAGCTGAGCAAGGAGAAGAAAGGCTAGTATAGTAAACGTCTTTTTCATAAAAATCAGCTCGCGCGTACGTGCATAATGCGTGCGTGTGGGCGCAAGAACTGCAAATTTACTATTAATCCACCAATGTACAATGCATTGGCACGGAAAAACGCTATATTTGCATCATTATGAGACTAGTGATCCAAAGAGTCAGCCACTCTTCAGTGACTGTTGACGGAAAGGTAATTTCCAGTATCGGCAAAGGCCTGATGGTGCTTGTAGGCGTAGAGAATGGAGATACGGAAGAAGATGCCAAATGGCTTGCGAACAAGACTGCAGGCATGAGAATCTTTGAAGACGAGCAGGGAGTCATGAACCGAAGTGTCGTAGAGATCGACGGACAGCTTCTTGCCATCTCCCAGTTCACCCTGACGGCATCCACAAAGAAAGGAAACAGACCATCGTACATTAGGGCGGCGGGGCACGAAACAGCGATCCCCATGTACGAAAAATACTGCGAACTCCTTTCTGAAGCGGCCGGAAGGCCTGTTCAGAAAGGCATCTTCGGAGCAGACATGAAAGTCGACCTGCTCAACGATGGTCCCGTCACCATCATCATCGA
>JAKSJL010000051.1 GCA_024398295.1 Bacteroidales bacterium | reverse complement strand
CGCAAGTTCTTGCGTCGCGGCGCGGCGGGACGATGGTATTTTCCAAATAATTGATTAACTTTGTCGCTTTGTGGAATAAAACAAATTTTACTATTTCAGAGGATATAAATTTATGGCTAAAACTTATGAAAATGCCGGAGTTAATCTCGAGGCCGGCTACGATGTCGTAAGACGAATCAAGAAGCATGTCGCATCGACAGCTCGTACAGGCTCTATGGGTAACATAGGCGCATTCGGTGGTATGTTTGACCTCGCTTCGCTGGGCTACAAGGAGCCAGTGCTCGTGAGCGGAACAGACGGCGTGGGCACCAAGCTCAAGATAGCTTTTGCGATGGACAAGCACGATACAGTGGGTATCGATGCAGTGGCTATGTGCGTGAACGATGTTCTCGCTCAGGGTGCTGAGCCACTTGTTTTCCTCGACTATGTGGCAGTCGGTCACAATGAGCCTGCGAAGGTAGAGGCTATCGTGGCTGGTGTGGCTGAGGGCTGCCGTCAGGCAGGCTGCGCGCTGGTCGGTGGCGAGACCGCCGAGATGCCAGGCATGTACACAGACGGCGAGTACGATATCGCTGGTTTCACAGTAGGCTGCGTGGAGAAGTCGAAGCTCATCGACGGCACCAAGGTGAAGACTGGTGATGTCCTCGTGGGTATCGCTTCTTCGGGTGTTCATTCAAATGGCTTTAGCCTTGTAAGAAAGGTAGTTGCGGATAGTGGCTTGAAGTTCACCGATAAGTGCGAGGAGTTCTTCGGCGACAAGCGCATTGGCGATGTGCTCATCACTCCTACCAGGATATATGTAAAGCAGGTTCTTGAGGTCATCAAGAACTGCGACGTGCACGGTGTGGCTCACATCACCGGTGGTGGATTTGACGAGAATATCCCTCGCATCCTCCATGAGGGCCAGGGCCTCGACATCAAGGAGGGCAGCTGGGAGATCCTTCCAGTGTTCGGCTTCCTCGAGAAGTATGGAAACATCCCTCACAGGGAGATGTTCAACATCTTCAACATGGGTATCGGTATGGTCATCGCCCTTGACGCGTCAGAGGCAGACAAGGCCATCGAGATCCTGACCAATGCTGGCGAGAAGGCATCCGTCATCGGAACCATCACTGACAGTGGCGTCGTAAAGATCGGCTAAGATGGGAAAGAAAGTTCTAGTAGTAGGTGGCGGCGGTCGCTGTCACGCGATCGTAGACGCGATCAGCCGCTCTGAGCAGGTGGAGCAGATCTTCTGCGCACCTGGAAATGCGGGCATCGCTGCATTGGCTACATGTGTTCCTCTGAAAGATACTGATGTGGACGGGCTGCTCGCATTCGCGAAGAGCGAGAACATTGACCTTACAGTAGTAGGTCCAGAGTCGTCGCTTGCAGCCGGCATCGCAGATGTTTTCCGTGCCAATGGTCTCCGCATCTTCGGCCACTCGCAGGCTGCGGCCCGCATCGAGACCAGCAAGGAGTTCGCCAAGGAGATTATGCTCAAATATGGCGTGCCTACAGCGCAGTACACAGCGTTCGAGTCATACGAGGCAGCTGTGGAGTTTGTGGCTGCACGCCCATTCCCTGCAGTCCTCAAGTATGACGGACTGGCAGCGGGCAAGGGCGTTGTGATCGCCCAGGATCTGGATGAGGCGAAGGAAGCGCTCAAGGACATGCTCCTTGACGATCGCTTCGGCAAGGGCAGGGTAGTCATCGAGGATTACCTTGAAGGTCCGGAGTTCTCATTCATGTGCTTCGTGAATGGACATGACGTGTATCCTATGCCATTGGCACAGGATCACAAGCGCGCCTTCGACGGCGACAAGGGTCCGAACACAGGCGGCATGGGTGCATATTCACCGCTCCCATTCATCACCCCGGAAGATGAGGCATTTGCACTCGAAAACGTGCTCCAGCGCACTGCGGACGCCATGGTGGCCGAGGGCAAGCCTCTCACCGGCGTCCTCTACGGCGGCCTCATGAAGACCGCGCAGGGCGTGAAGGTCATCGAGTTCAACTGTCGCTTCGGCGACCCTGAGACCGAGGTCGTGCTCCCTCTCCTCGAGAGCGATGCATACGACATCTTCAGCGCTATCGCTGACGGCACCAAGCCAGCGACCGCACCTAAGTGGAGCGGCGAGTCCATCCTCGGCATCGTGCTGGCATCGAAGGGTTACCCAGGCAGTTATGAGAAGGGCGCGGAGATCGTCTTCGGCGAAGGCTTCGACGCGAAGGTCTACCACATGGGCACTGCCCTGAAGGACGGCAAGCTCGTCACCTCAGGCGGTCGCGTGATGATGGTGGTCTGCACAGGCAAGGATGTCATCGAGGCTCGCGCTCACGCGAATGCTTCAGCAGACAAGGTCCTCTGTGATAACCTCTTCCATAGAAAGGATATCGGCTGGCAGGCCGGCAAGTAGAAACCAAAAACTAAACAGATATAATGGCAAGAAGAGCACTTTTCAGCGTAAGCGATAAGGCAGGCGTAGTAGAATTCGCCGCAGAACTCGTAGCCCTCGGTTGGGAGATCATCGCCACCGGCGGCACCCAGAAACTCCTTGAATCAAACGGAGTTAAAACTATAGGTATCAGCGAGATCACTGGCTTTCCAGAGATCTGTGATGGCCGCGTGAAGACCCTCCATCCTAAGGTTCACGGAGGTCTCCTTGGTCGTCGTGACCTCGAGAGCCATCGTGAGCAGCTTAAGGCCAATGGCATCGAGTACATTGACCTCGTATGCGTAAACCTCTATCCATTCGCCGCTACCATCGCGAAGCCAGATGTGACTATGGAAGACGCTATCGAGCACATCGATATCGGTGGTCCTTCGATGGTTCGCTCAGCAGCGAAGAACTGGGAGTCAGTCACCATCGTTGTGAACCCTGAGGACTATGCAGTGGTTATCGACGAGCTCAAGGCAAATGGCGACACCTCACGTGAGACCAGACTTCAGCTTTCAGCCAAGGCATACACCCATACCGCTGAGTATGACATGATGATCGCAGGCTGGATGCGCGCAAAGGCAGGTCTTAACGAGAAGCTTTTCCTTGAGTACGACCTGAAGCAGAGCCTCCGTTACGGTGAGAATCCTCACCAGAGCGCGAAGTTCTTCGCATCTGAGAAGAAGGTTCCTTATTCGCTCGCTACAGCAGAGCAGCTCCATGGCAAGGAACTCTCTTATAATAACATCCAGGATGCAAATGCAGCACTTAACATAGTACGTGAATTCGACGAGCCTTTCTGCGTGGGACTCAAGCACATGAATCCTTGTGGAGCAGCCGTCGGTACAGACGTGGTAGACGCTTGGCAGAAGGCATACGAGGCAGACAAGGTCAGCATCTTCGGTGGTATCGTGGCAGTGAACCGCGAGCTCACCAAGGAAGCCGCTGAGCTCATGAAGCCTATCTTCCTCGAGATCATCATGGCTCCTTCATTCTCTGAGGGCGCGCTTGAGGTTCTTACCACTAAGAAGAACCTTCGTCTTCTCAAGGTAGACATGAGCACCAAGGGCGAGACCCAGATGCAGTACGTCAGCATGAACGGCGGTATGCTCGTTCAGGAGCAGGACATCACCGTGAAGCCTTCATCAGAGTGGACATGCTCTACAGAGTGCCAGCCTACAGCTGAGCAGCTTCACGACCTCGACTTCGCTTGGAAGGTGGTTAAGCACGTGAAGTCAAACGCTATCCTCGTAGCGAAGAACGGCCGCACATACGGCGTGGGCGCAGGTCAGATGAACCGCGTAGGTTCAGCTGAGATCGCGCTCAAGCAGGCTGAGGCCGCTCTGAAGGAGGAAGGCAAGGACATCAAGACCGCAGGTCTGGTGATGGCTTCCGACGGCTTCTTCCCATTCGGCGACAGCGTTACCTCTGCAGCTGAGTACGGCATCGCAGCCATCGTACAGCCAGGCGGCAGCGTTCGTGACCAGGAGTCTATCGACAAGGCCAACGAGTGCGGCATCCCTATGATGATGACAGGTGAAAGACATTTCAAGCATTAATAGATAGTCAGAGATGATAGAAAGATATAGCCGCCCTTGCATGAGGGCTATCTGGACAGAAGAGAACAAGTTCAACGCATACCTCAGGGTGGAGCTTTTCGCCAGTGAGGCTTGGTCAAAGCTTGGCGTAGTTCCAGAGGAGGATGTGAAGAAGCTCTGGGAGAAGGCTACCTTCTCAGTACCAAGAATTTACGAGATCGAGGAGCAGACCCGTCACGACGTGGTGGCATTCACCCGCGCCGTGAGCGAGAGCCTCGGTGAGGAGCGCAAGTGGGTTCACTACGGTCTCACCTCTACCGATGTAGTGGATACTGCCAATGGTTACCTTATCAAGCAGGCAGACGAGATCCTTCTTAAGGACATGGAGGAGTTCCTCGAGGTCCTGAAGAAGCGTGCCGTAGAGTTCAAGGACACTCCTTGCATCGGCCGTACCCATGGTATCCATGCCGATATCACCTCTTACGGTCTCAAGTGGACTCTCTGGTATGAGGAGATGAAGCGTAACATCGAGCGCTTCAAGTTCGCAGCCAAGGGAGTGGAGTGTGGAAAGATGAGCGGAGCTGTAGGTAACTTCGCGAACATCCCTCCATTCATCCAGGACTATGTGTGCGAGCATCTCGGCATCGACAGCGCTGACATCAGCACCCAGGTGCTCCAGAGAGACAGACATGCATTCTACATGTCTACACTCGCTGTCATTGCCTCTACACTCGAGCAGATGGCTACCGAGGTCCGCAACGCCCAGAGAACTGAGGTACGCGAGGCTGAGGAGGCTTTCCGCAAGGGCCAGAAGGGCTCAAGCGCCATGCCTCACAAGCGCAACCCTATCTCTTCAGAGAACATCTGCGGCTGCGCACGCGTGATGAGAGGTTATATGGCCGCTGCCAATGAGAACGTGGCTCTCTGGTACGAGCGTGACATCTCACACTCATCTACCGAGCGCATCATGCTTCCAGACGCTACCGAGCTTCTCGACTACATGCTTACCCGCTTCAAGGGTATCCTCGAGAACCTCACCGTATATCCTGAGAACATGCTCAAGAACATATATTGTACAAATGGTGTCATCTTCGCACAGCGCGTGATGAACGCCCTCATCGAGAAGGGCTTCGCACGTGAGGAGGCTTACGACACCGTCCAGCCTATCGCCATGAAGGCTTGGAGCGAGCACATTGACTATAAGTCACTTCTGCTCGAGAGCGAGAAGGTCATGGGCGCCATCACAAAAGAAGAACTCGACGCTTGTTTCACACTGGAGTATTACTTCAAGAACGTCGAGTATATCATGAAACGTGTAGGCGTGATCGAATAATCACATAGGCGCGTTTCCGTGCTTCTTAGGCGGATTGCTAAGGCTCTTGTTGCGACAGGCTTCAAGAGCCTTTATTATGGCCTTGCGGGTATCTGCAGGCTCGATTATGTCATCGATATAGCCTAGCTCCGCGGCGCAGTATGGGTTCGCGAACTGCTCCTCATACTCCTTGATGCGGGCTTCCTGCTGCTCGGCGCTCTCCTTCCTGTAGAGGATGGAGACGGCGCCTTTCGCACCCATCACCGCGATCTCGGCGCTCGGGTAGGCGAGGTTGAAGTCTGCCCCTATCTGCTTCGAGTTCATCACGATATACGCGCCACCGTAGGCCTTGCGCGTGATGAGCGTCACCTTAGGGACAGTAGCCTCCGCGAAGGCGTAGACTATCTTCGCTCCGTGGCGGATGATGCCCATGTGCTCCTGCTTGACGCCTGGAAGGAAGCCAGGGACGTCCTCGATGGCGACGAGGGGGATGTTGAAGCAGTCGCAGAACTGGATGAAGCGTGCAGCCTTGTCACTTGCATCTATGTCAATGGCTCCGGCCAGATAGTTAGGCTGGTTAGCCACGAATCCCACTGTCCTTCCTGCCATCCTGCCGAATCCCACGACTATGTTCTTCGCGAAGTCTGGCTGTATCTCGAAGAAATACTGCTGGTCGCAGATAGGCTCGATGATGTTCTTTATGTCGTAAGGAAGGTTAGGGTTTGCGGGAACGACCTGGTCAAGCTCATGGCATGAGCGAAGGACATCGTCCGTCGCGGGATGCACAGGAGCGTCCTCCATGTTGTTTGACGGAAGGAACCCCACGAGCTCGCGTATGGTCATGATGCAGTCTTCATCATTGTCCGAGACGAGATGGCAAACGCCTGATTCTGAAGCGTGTACCATGGCTCCTCCGAGGGTCTCCTTGTCGCAGTCCTCGTTCGTAACCTGCTTCACTACATTCGGGCCGGTCACGAACATCTGGCTTTCTTCATTGACCATGAGGATGAAGTCGGTCAAGGCAGGGGAGTAGCACGAGCCTCCCGCGCATGGGCCCATGATAGCGGAGATCTGGGGGATGACTCCCGATGACATGACGTTCCTGCGGAAGATCTCCGCGAAGCCCGTGAGGCTCTCCACGCCCTCCTGGATGCGCGCGCCGCCGGAGTCATTGAGCCCTATTATGGGCGCTCCGCTCCTTAGAGCCATGTCCTGGACCTTGGCTATCTTCTTCGCGTTCGCGGCGCTCAGCGAGCCTCCCAGCACGCTGAAATCAAATCCGTACACAAAGACTATCCTGCCATCTATCTTTCCATATCCGCTCACTACGCCGTCGCCCTCGATACGCTTGTTCTCCATGCCGAAGTTCGTGCAGCGATGCTTCACGTGCTTATCCAGCTCCACGAAGCTTCCCTTGTCGAGAAGCAGCTCGAGGCGCTCGTATATGTTTAGTTTCTTACTGGACATTATCATTGACTTTTAGTGTGATGAGTAGCTGGTCGGCGCTCACGCTGTCGCCTACGCCGCAATGCACAGCCTCGATGGTGCAGTCTTCGGCCACAGTGATGCTGGACTGCATCTTCATGGCCTCGACTGTCATCACCACGTCGTCGGCGTGCATCTGCTGGCCCGGCTCCACGAAGATGCTGATGACCTTCGCCGGCATAGGGGAGAGTATCTTCGTGCCCTGCTTGCCCGCCGACGAAGACTGCTTCCTCATGCGCATGTATTTCGCCTGGGAGTCGAGCATGTCGACCTCGTAGACAGAGTAGTCCAGGCTCACGCTGTAGTGCTTGGACCCCTTGTCGTGTATGATGAATGGGTTGTAGGACCTTCCCTCGTTAAGGATGGAACATTGGCCATCAGCGAACATGCAAATGTCTACGTTGTAGATCTTTCCGCCCACATCGATGGCTACCTTGTCGCCGTCCTTGGAGAGTATGGTCACCTCTACCAGTCTGTCTCCTACCTGTATCTCCATTATATTCTGAGTACTCCCTTCTGAAGGCCGAATGCCCTCCATCTGCTGATGGCTGAACTGTCCTCTGGCAGCTGCGGAGCATTCTCCTCGAAATTCATTATGTAATCTATGTATGCCGCTATCACTGCCATGTCCTCAGAGACTGTGTGATAGCTGTTTACCTTCGAGATCCTGGCTGAATTCGCCTCGATGAACGAGGTGTCATATTCGCCTTTCTTGAAGGCTGGCGTGTCGATGATCTTCCTCAGGTACCTGATGTTTGTGGTGAGGCCTATCACCTTGAACTCATACAGCGCGCGCCTCATTCTCTCGATGGCGTACTCGCGCTTCGCCGCCCAGACGATGAGCTTGCATATCATAGGGTCGTAGTAGATAGGTATCTCGTAGCCCTGGTACACGCCAGAGTCGATCCTGATGCCCTTTCCCTGCGGCTCGATGAGCTTGTGGATGAGGCCAGGCGAGGGGCGGAAGTTGTTTGTGGTGTCCTCTGCGCAGATGCGGCACTCGATGGCGCAGCCGCGCTGCTTGATGTCTTCCTGCCTGAACGCCAGCCTCTCGCCGAATGCGACCCTGATCTGGTGCTTGACGAGGTCCACGCCGCACACTTCCTCCGTGATCGGATGCTCCACCTGCAGGCGCGTGTTCATCTCCAGGAAGTAGAAGTTCTTGTCGCTGTCCACCAGAAACTCAATGGTCCCGGCTCCGACATAACCCACCTTCTTCGCTGCAGCCACTGCAGCCTGGCCCATCCTCTCCCTGAGCTCATCGTCCAGGAACGGGCTTGGGCTTTCCTCCACTATCTTCTGATGGCGTCGCTGCACGGAGCACTCGCGGTCGTAGAGGTGGATGATGTTTCCGTACTTGTCGCCAAGTATCTGGAACTCAATGTGATGAGGGTTCTCAATGAATTTTTCGATGTAGACGGTGTCATCGCCGAAGCCAGAGAGCGCCTCCGACTTCGCCTCGTAGTACATCTTGCACACGTCCTCGGCGCAGCGTGCCACGCGCATGCCCTTTCCGCCACCGCCCATCGACGCCTTGATCATCACCGGGAAGCCGATGCTCTCGCACACTTTCAGCGCGTCCTGCGCGGTCTCCAGCTTCTCTGCTGTGCCAGGAACGACAGGGACGCCCGCCGCGATCATGTTCTGGCGGGCCTTTATCTTGTCGCCCATCTCCTCCATGGTCTCGGGGCGTGGGCCAATGAAAATGATCCCCTCAGCCTCGCAGCGGCGCGCCAGCTCGGCGTTCTCCGAGAGGAAACCGTAACCGGGGTGGATGGCGTCTACATTGTGCTTATGCGCAGCCGCCATTATGCTGTCTATGTTCAGATAACTCTCAAGTGAAGCGGCGGGGCCAATGCACTCGGCCTCGTTCGCGAAGAGCACATGACGGCTCGTCCTGTCGGCCTCGCTGAAGACCGCCACAGTCGCCATGTCCATCTCATAGCATGAGCGAATCACGCGGATAGCTATCTCTCCGCGGTTCGCAATGAGTATTTTCCTGATCATCTCTAGATATCCATGATAGGCAGCAGGGATGAGTAGCCGCCGTCATTGTAGAGATTCTGCATGGTTATCTTGCGTGTGTAGTCTGAGAACAATGTCACCAGATACTCTGCGCAGTCGTCAGCGTCAGCATTGCCCAGAGGCGATACATTGTCGGTGTAGTCGAGCATGTCCGCCATGCCGGCTATGCCTGAGCCCGCTGTGGTGCGGGTAGGGGACTGTGACACTGTGTTTACCCTGACATGCTTCTCCCTTCCATAGATGAGACCGAAGTTTCGGGTGATGGACTGTAGCACTGCCTTCGCGTCTGCCATGTCGCCGTAGCCTGGCATCGCGCGGTCGGCGGCAATGTAGGTGAGGGCTACGACTGACGCCCACTCGTTCAGCGCATCCTTCTTGTAGAGGGTCTGCAGCAGCTTGTGGTAAGAAAGCGCCGAGATGTCGAGTGTCTTCTGGAAATACTCGTAGCTCACGTCAGTGTAAGGCTTTCCCTTCCTGAGGTTCGGTGACATGCCGACTGAGTGAAGGACGAAGTCAAGCTTGCCTCCGAAGTACTCCTGAGCCTTGTCCACGAGGTTCTCGAGATCCTCCACCGATGTGGCATCCGCAGGGATGACGATGGTGTGGAGCTGGTCAGCGAGCTGGGTGATCTCGCCCATCCTGATGGCTACAGCTGTGTTTGTGAGTACTATCTCCGCACCTTCCTCGACAGCCTTTACAGCTGTCTTCCAAGCTATGGAGTTCTCGTTCAGTGCGCCTGTGATAAGGCCCTTCTTTCCTGTTAAGATATTGTGTGACATATACTTCTATTTGTATTCTGTGAGCATGAACGACAGCATTCCAGAGCAGCACAGCTCGTCGTTTACGTAGGCTTTCGCCTCGACACTGATGAGTGGCTCGTGACTGCTGCTCATGCTCGATCTTACTTCTACGGTTTCACCAGGATGGACCTGTCTCTTGAACCTGACCTTGTTCAGTCCGGCGTAGAGTCCAAGCCTTCCAGCCAGCTTGTCCTTGAAAAGCAGCACGCTTCCCTGGGCCATGATCTCGCAGAGGATTACACCAGGAACTATAGGATTCCCTGGGAAATGTCCCTGTACGAAATACGCATCCTCCGGGATGGTGTAAGTGGAGACTACCTTGCCTTCAGCTACTACCTCGGAAGAGTCCACCAGAAGCATCGGCTCCCTGTGTGGGAGGTACCTTTTCAATTCTTCTCTATCCATTGCTTCTTTTGCTAAGTTAATATTTGTTTTTATTTTTGCACAAACTTTTGTTTCGATGGACGCACCTAAATCATTCCTGAAAAAGGGATTCCTCATAAAGATCACAGTGTTCATTCTGCTGTTTTCCATAGCATTCCTGAACATCTACAAGCCTTTTTCCGAGACTCTCTGGCTCTCAGTCACAAAGAGAAGTCTCATACTTCCTTCGCTGGTCTTCTACCTGCTGGCATTGACCCTTGTCCTTGCTAGCAAGTTCCTGCTGGTGCGCCACCAGAAGAGCCGCGTGCTGTCGATGAGGGCGCTTGTCCTGTGGCTGATAGCAGAGTTTTTCGTGCTTGCAGCGACCTACATCGCCTTCACCTTCCTGCTAGGACTGAATATCACCGGCGCCGGTCCGACCCTTCTCGTGCACACCACATACTGTGTGGCACTGATCATGGCCATCCCTTACTCCATCGCGATACTGGTCGGTTACAATGAAGACAGAAACGAGGAGATCGCCATGCTTAGGCAGCGTCTGGATTCCATCACTCCGGCTGCTGATGCCGAACTCATTGACTTTCGCGACCATACCGGTGTGCTTCGTATCTCACTCAAACTGGACGACATCTGCTTCATAGAGTCCCAGGATAACTACGTGAACATCCATTACATGTCAGCGGGTAGGGTAGCGCACTATCTGCTCCGCTGCAGCACCTCCGAGCTGGAGGGCCTTCTGAATGGATCCTGCATCATGAGATGTCATAGGTCATACCTTGTGAATGTGAACCGCATCAGCATGCTTCGACATGCAAAGGGTAGGGCTGACATCGTCCTGTCTGACGTGGATAAGGAAATCCCTGTGTCAAGGAGCTATTATAGGTCTCTTCTCGAGGCTACCACACCTGACAAGCAGGTCAGGCGTACATAAACCTCTTGATCGATCCCTTAGGAGTCTTCGCGAAAGGCTCCATTCTCATCTCAAACGAAGTCACCTTCGCATACTGTGGGATGCTGATGTTCAGCTTCTTCACATTCGACTCCATCACGGTCTGGAGCGACTGGGCGTCGAGATTGTTCATCGTGGCCCTGTCCGCGTTCGGTACAATGATGGCGTGTATGCAGTTTCCTCTCTGGACTATGAGTGACTCAGCTACGTAAGGCAGCGCGTTCAGTATGGATTCTATCTCCTCTGGGTACACATTCTGTCCATTCTCTGAAAGTATCATGCTCTTGCAGCGACCCAGCAGGAAGAGGATGTTGTCCTCGTCTATGGTTCCCATGTCTCCTGTGTGGAGCCATCCGTCCTCTGTGAACGCTGCGGCTGTAGCCTCAGGGTTCTTGTAGTAGCCTGCGAAGACATTGTCACCCTTGATCTGAAGCTCTCCGGCGATGCTGTGCATGTCAGGGGAGTCGATGCGCGCCTGGAGCGTAGGAAGCACCTCGCCGCATGAGCGGGCCTTGTACTGTCCGACGCGACCTATCGAGAGGACAGGCGCTGTCTCGGTCATGCCATAGCCGGTCGCAAATGGCAGCTTGAGCTTGAATGCGAGCAGCGACTCGACATCAGGCGGGATGGCTGCGCCTCCAGTGAGGAAGGTCTCGATCCTGCCGCCGAGAGCCATCATCACCTTGTCCTTCAGCATCTGGCAGTACTCAGGGTACTTCGTGTAGTCTGCCATCTTCATCTGGCCCTCCTCGCTTCTGAGCTCAGCTCCGACTGTGTACTCAACAAACTTGCTGAGCACCAGAGGCACTGCGAAGAAGATCCTTGGCTTGTACTCGCGAAGGATAGCCTCCACATTTGATGGGATAGGCGGCTTGCAGAGCACTACCGTATGCATACCGATGCACAGAGGAATGATGCCGTCGCACACGAGTCCGAAGATGTGTGCGTAAGGGAGTATGGATGTATAGGTCTCTCCTTCCTTATAAGGGCAGTACTCTGGCACGTGCTCTACGTTCCAAGATATGTTCTTGTAGCTGAGCATCACGCCCTTAGGATTTCCTGTAGAGCCTGAGGTGTACATTATGGCACAGATGTCATCCATCTGGCGGGCGCTGTAATCCACATTCTCGGGACCGAAGCCTCCAGGGTACGCCTCTGCCATAAGCTTGTCTATGTCATCGAGCTTCTGCTGGAAGTCGCCTCGTGAGGCGAGCACTTCCATGGTGTTAAGGTCGATGGCAGCCACGATGTCAGGCATGGCTTCGAAGTCCATCTTGTCGAAGATAGGACCTTCAGTGTAAAG
This sequence comes from Bacteroidales bacterium, assembly GCA_024398295.1. Classification (GTDB taxonomy): domain Bacteria; phylum Bacteroidota; class Bacteroidia; order Bacteroidales; family UBA932; genus Cryptobacteroides. The sequence continues at coordinate 3,515 of JAKSJL010000051.1, read as the reverse complement.
TATTCGGCTTTCAGAGTGGTTCACAAGGTTCATGGTGTCCTTGGGGAGGAAACCATTGAACAGCTCCACACTGACGAAGCCTCCGCTCACTGCCGCCATGAATACCTGGATCCAGTTTGCGCTGCTCTTGGCATTGATGGCGACCTTGTCGCCCTCGTGGATGCCGCATGCTTGCCAGAGGACCTTCAGGCGGGCGTTGTTCTCGGCCAGCTCGCCATATGTTCTGTCCGACACTCCGAAGTCACCGACTGCGGGGCGGTTCCAGTTTCTCTTTATGGAATCCTGGAGCTGGTAGACAAAGTTTACCATTTTCTATAGACTGAACTAGTTGTTCAGGATGTAGTTCACGATGTCATTGACAGTATCGATCTGGCCTGATGCATCATCTGGCACATGGATGCCGAATGCCTTCTCGATGTCCATGATGATCTCCACGGTGTCAAGTGAGTCTGCGCCGAGGTCTGAAGTGAGCGATGCTTCTGGCTTCACCTGTTCTACTGGGATGCAGAGTTTCTCTGAGAGGATTGCCTGGACCTTGCCGAGGACTTCAACATTTGTCATTTCCATTTTTCTTTCAATTTGGGTTTTAGTAAATGTATCTGCGCTCATTTCGGAACGCATCACAAAAGTATAGAATAAAATGGTCCTGCAGATGCCTCGGAGGCCGTTTTGGGACGAATGGGACGGGGTGTAGGGGCGAATGGAGCACGATTGTGGCAGATGGAAATGGCCACAAATGACGATTTTTTGAAAGTTTTTTCGTGAAAATTGTGATTTATGTGAAAGATTTATATATTTGCGTTCATGAACATGATTATGAACATCCACTCACACCACCATCACCATTTCCAGAAGATTTGGTAGGCTTGGGTGTGTCTGTTTACTTCATAGCGACATATACGGAGGCTTACCACATAAGGTGAGCCTCTTTTTTTGTTGAATATATAAAAACACTTGACATATGTTACGAATAGCTATCCAGGCCAAAGGCCGTCTTAACGAAGATTGCACAGCTCTGCTGAAGGAGATCGGCATCACTGCCGACGACTCGAAGAGAAAGTTCCTTGCTCAGGCACCGGACTTTCCTATAGAGATACTTTATATGAGAGATGATGATATCCCTCAGGTGGTGTCAAATGGCACTGCCTCTCTCGGTATCGTAGGACTTAATGAGGTGGAGGAGAAAGGCCTCAAGGTGGAAGTGGTCGAGAAGCTCGGCTTCGGCGGCTGCCGCATCTCTCTCGCCATCCCTAAGGCAGAGGAGTATACTGGCCCACAATATTTCGAAGGAAAGAGGATCGCTACATCTTATCCAAATATTCTTAGAAGATTCCTTGAGCAGAATGGTGTGAAGGCTGAGATCGAGGTCATCACAGGTTCAGTGGAGATCGCTCCTGCTGCAGGTATCGCTGACGCTATCTTCGATATCGTCTCTTCTGGCGGTACCCTCATCTCAAATGGCCTTAAGGAAGTCGAGAAGGTATTCTTCTCAGAGGCTGTCCTCATCTCAAGCGGTAGACTTACCGAAGATGAGAAGGCCACCCTCGATGAGATACTCTTCAGAATCGAGTCAGCAAAGGTCAGCAAGGGCAAGAAATACATCCTCATGAACATTCCTGAGGCATCTATCCCTGAGGCAGTGAAGATCCTTCCTGCCATGCGAAGCCCTACAGTCATGCCTCTCGCTGCAGAAGGCTGGTGCTCGCTCCACTCAGTAGTGGACAGCAAGGAGCTTTGGGACAAGATCAAGCAGCTCAAGGCCATCGGCGCAGAAGGTATACTCGTACTTAACGTAGACAAGATCATTCTTTAGTATTATATGGAGACTTATCTTAACCCATCAGTGGAAAGATGGGACGATCTCTGTGAGCGTCCAGCGAGCGCAAATCCAGCAGTGGAGAAGATCGTGAAGGGCATCTTGAAGCGCGTAAAGCGTCAGGGAGACGATGCCTTGAGGGAGCTCTCGCTCGAGATCGACAAAAGAGAGCTTGGCGATATCCAGGTCAGCCAGGCAGAGATAGAAGATGCAGTGGAGGCTGTTAGCCCTGAAGTCACGCAGGCTATCGCCGACGCCGCCGGAAACATTGAGAAGTTCCACAAGGCCCAGCTTCCACGCGAGATCCGTGTGACCACAGCCCCAGGCGTGCGCTGCATCCAGCGCCCTGTCGCCATCCAGAAGGTGGGCCTCTACATCCCAGGCGGCACAGCGCCTCTTTTCTCTACGGTGCTGATGCTTGCCATCCCTGCCCGTATCGCAGGATGTAAGGAAGTCATACTCTGCACCCCTACAGGACGCAGCGGAAAGGTGTCCGCAGAGGTGCTCTACGCTGCCTCATTCTACGGCATAGAGAAGATATATAAGGTAGGTGGCGCGCAGGCCATCGCATCTATGGCATATGGCACCCAGACCATCCCTAAGGTCGACAAGATCTTCGGCCCGGGAAACCAGTTCGTGACCACAGCCAAGCAGATGCTTGGCGGTAGGGAAGTGGCCATAGACATGCCTGCAGGCCCATCTGAGGTCATGGTGATAGCCGACAGCTCGGCGAAGCCAGCGTTCATCGCCGCTGACCTCCTCTCGCAGGCGGAGCATGGCCGCGACAGCCAGGTGATGCTCGTGTGCGACTCGCTCGAGATCGTGGGCAAGGTACAGAAGCAGCTGGAGAAGCAGACGGCAGTCCTCGACAGGGCTGAGTTTGCGCTCAGCGCCCTGTCGAACAGCCTGGCCGTCGTCTTCGATGACCTTCAGGACATCATTGAGTTCGCCAATGAGTATGCTCCCGAGCACCTTATCATCTCCACACGCCAGCCTTGGGAAATCGCCGATCAGATCACTTCTGCCGGCAGCGTCTTCGTGGGGCATTATACCCCTGAGAGCGCTGGAGACTATGCTTCTGGCACAAACCACACCCTGCCTACATGTGGCTGGGGACGCTCTTTCAGTGGCGTTAACATTGACAGTTTCATGCGTAAGATGACCATCCAGGAAATCTCCAGGAAGGGTCTCGCCGGCCTTGGCGGCACCATCGTCACCATGGCGGAGGCAGAAGGCCTTCAGGCACACGCAAATGCAGTAAAGGTGAGAGTGAAATGAGTAATATAGAAAGCCTAGTACGCGGAAATGTCCGCAGCCTGTGCCCATACAGCACCGCGCGTGACGAGTATCAGGGCAGCATCGGCGTCTTCCTCGACGCGAACGAGAGCCCTTATGAGAATGGCTTTAACCGCTATCCCGACCCTCACCAGAAGCAGCTGAAGGCGCGCCTCTCGCAGATCAAGGGTGTGCCTGCAGAGAACATCTTCCTCGGAAACGGAAGCGACGAGGCCATTGACCTGATGTACAGGATCTTCTGCGAGCCTGGAAAGGACAACGCAGTGATGATCGCGCCTAGCTACGGCATGTATTCGGTAGCTGCTGATATAAATGATGTCGAGGTGCGCATGGTGCCGCTCGCGGCTGAGTTTGCCCTGCCTAAGCAGGCGCTGCTGGATGCTTGCGACGCGAACACCAAGCT
>JAKSJL010000050.1 GCA_024398295.1 Bacteroidales bacterium | reverse complement strand
TCGACAGGGCTGACTTCATGGAGGATGCTCCTAAGAAGTTCTTCCGCCTCAAGCCAGATGGTGAGGTGCGCCTCAAGTACACCTACATCATCAAGTGCAATGAGATCGTGAAGGATGCAGAGGGCAAGGTAGTGGAGCTCAAGTGCAGCTACGATCCTACCACTGGTCCTGACGGAGAGTATAGGTCAGTAAAGGGTACCATCCACTGGGTGTCTACCGCATACGCGAAGGAGCTCGAGCTGCGTCTCTATGACCGCCTGTTCACTCTCGCTGACATGAGCCAGGTTCCTGAGGACAAGGACTACAAGGACTTCCTTAATCCAGAGTCTCTCGTTCTGGCCAAGGGCTGGGCTGAGCCTGCACTTCTCGAGGATGAAAGCGGCATCGCTGTTCAGTTCGAGAGAGTCGGATACTTCTACAAGGATCCAGACAGTACTCCAGAGAAGGCAGTCTTCAACAAGACAGTCGCACTCAAGGATTCATTCAAGATCTAGATACAGAAAAGGCCTCGCTGCTGCGAGGCCTTTTTTTTGTCAGCTTATTCAAGTCCTATGTAGTGTCTCTGAGCCATGATGCATGCTCCGAGTGACGCTGCCGGCTCCTTGACCGAGCAGAGATGTACTTCTACATCTCCGTACATGTCCTTGTCAAGTGAAGCGTTCAGGCCTTCTCTGATGGTCTTCACGACCTCCTCTCCGTTGCTCGATGCAAGCTGTCCTCCGACGATGATGATATTTGGGCTTGACATGTTGACTGTGATGCCGATGATCTTCAGGAGGTTCTTGCCTATCTCCCTGCAGCAGTTCAATGCTATAGGGTCGCTGTGCTTGAGAGCGTCAAGTGCATCCTTGTATGTGAGCTCTTCGCCAGCCTGATACTTCTCACTTAGCTCGCCCTTCTCACCCTTCTTCAGGGCGTCGAGGTAGAATCTGAGCAATGCCTCGCAGGAAGATACTGTGGTGAGACACCCTGTCTTTCCGCAGCGGCACTTGTATGGGTTTCCTGGGATGGTGGCGTGACCGGCGTTTCCAGCGAAGCCATTGTGACCGTAAACTATCTGTCCCTTCACGAGGTAACTCATACCGAACTCCTCATCCAGGTTCAGATACAGCATGTCCTTGCTTACGTGCTCGCCATATCTTACCTCTGCGGCTATCTTCGACCTGGATACATTCTCAAGCACGACCGGCACTCCCATGATCATGGACATATACTGAGAGAATGGTTTCTCCTTGCTCACGTAGTAGTACATGTTTCGTCCGATCACAGGGTCTGTAGGACCTGCAACACTGATACCTATGTGGAGAATATTCTCCCATGCGATGCCCGCCTCGCTCACGACTTCCTTTATGATGGCCATGAGCTCCTTGCCTGACTTGGTGCTGGCTCTGAGCTGGAAAGGAATATCGCCGGTGAAAGACACCTGGTTTCCTGCGAAATCGACAATAGCTATGTTTGCGTACGAGGACCTAAGGTCGGCTCCTACGAAATATCCTGCATCTGGATTCACGGCATAGAGGGTAGGCTTGCGGCCTCCTTCTGTATTTGCTTTTCCTTTCTCGATGACAAATCCTGCTGCCATGAGCTCATTTATGAACTTCGTGGTAGTCGGGATGCTGGAAAGTATTTTCCTGCTCATGTCTGCGATGGTCTGTATACCATCCTTGAAGAACAGATGGATGATCTGTCTTTTAAGTATAGTGCTCCAATCCTTCTGGACACCAAAGAAATGATCTGGCATAGTTGACAAGAGTTTGCTTAAAACACAAATGTATAAAAAAAACTCTTTCCTCCACTTCATTTTTTGTTATATTTGTATTTTATAACATGTTTATTCAATGAAAGTCAAGGATATAAAGAACAAAGTAGAGACACATCGTCTTTCGATAAAATCGAAGCTGACTCTGAGTCTTTCTGCCATAGCTATCATCCTGCTTGTTTCCAGCGTGATCTCAGTGCTTGAGTACAGCCGAATGAGTACCTATGTCTCTGACCTTATCGCTGACAATATCGAGAGCGTGAACGCGGCTAGAAACCTTTCGCAGGCAGCGAACGGTTATAACCTGGAGATCCTCACCGTCATAGGTGACGAGACTTCCGCCAGCCTTCCGGAGTTCGATGCCGAGGCCTTCATGCAGAGCTGCAAGGATCTCCGTATGTCTTTCGGTGAGAACAGGCTCACGACCCTGGCGGATTCTGTCATGTATTCATACTCTGCATATATGCTTGCTTCCACTGAGCTGGAGGATGTGCTTCAGTCCGATTTTATTGATTCGCGTACATGGTACTATGAGAGGCTTCAGCCGAAGTTCAACCGCCTGAGTCGTGACATAAATGCCATGAGTGACGGTATCTACAACGACCTGAGAAAGAATTCAGAGACTTTCCAGAGAGGCTTCTACCGAAGCATCATCCCTGGTATCGTCGCAGTCTGTGTGGGTCTTCTCCTTGTCCTCATGCTCCTCTTCTTCATGATAGTATACTACGTGAATCCTCTCTACAGCATGCTCAAGGGACTCAAGGAGTACAATGAGTCAAACAAGAACTACAACTGCGTGTTTGAGGGGGATGACCAGCTTGCAGAACTGAACGAGGGCATCGACGATATCATAAATGAGAACCAGATGCTTCGCAGACGCATCATGTCTTACGCAAATACAGAAAACGAGGAGTAGGGGATGAATGTAAAGACCATCAGTAGAAATGTGGGATACGCGCTTCTTGTGAGTGCGCTCTTCATGTTTCTGTCCATTCTGGTGTCATTGGGAAATGGAAATGACAGCGCTCTCGCGGCTCTCATCATCAGCTTCACCATCACCTTTACTGTGGGCATTTTCCCATTCATCTTCGTGAGGAAGGCGCAGAATATCACTCTCAAGGATGGCTATGTCATAGTCGTGCTGTCCTGGCTTCTGTCCTTCATTTTCGGAATGCTCCCATATGTGCTTTGGGGCGGGCCGTTCACCATCGAAAATGCTTGGTTTGAAAGCGTTTCCGGTTTTACGACTTCAGGTGCGACCATACTTGATGACATAGAGGCACTGCCAAACAGTCTCCTCTTCTGGAGGAGTTCCACCCATTTCATCGGTGGCTTGGGAGTCGTGGTATTCCTTCTTCTCATCATCCCTCAGGCCAGCCCTATCCGCATGAGACTCACCAGCATGGAACTGTCGTCTGTCTCCAAGGACGGATACAGCGCCAGGGCAAACAAGACAGTGTTCATATTCGCGTATGTCTACCTGGCTCTGTTTGTGGTGGCTTTCTTCTCCTACTGGGCGGCAGGAATGACTGCATTCGATGCCGTGAACCACGCGTTCAGCGTGTGCTCGACGGGCGGATTCAGCACGAAGGCGGAGTCGATAGGTGGATTCCACTCCAGACTTATCGAGGGACTGACCATGCTGTTCATGTTCACCTCTTCCATCCATTTCGGCAGCATATTCCTGATGTTCGCACGCCGCTCACTGAAGCCAGTGATAAATCCAGTGGTCAAGTTCTATGTGTCGTATGTGCTGGCATTCTCATTGATAATGGCCGTGTCATTCTATAACAGAGGTGAATTCTCGACCTTCGGTGATTCGCTCTGGTCTGGTCTTTTCACTACATTGTGCTTCACTACCACCACAGGCTTTGCTACAGTGGACAATGCTGACTGGCCTCTTCTGCTGCAGTTTGTCATGCTTCTTTCCGGGTTCGTCTGCGCGTGTGCAGGTTCGACTTCCGGTGGAGTGAAGGTGGACAGAATACTTGTTCTATTCAAATCCATCCGCAGGCAGACCCTCAGCATCCTTCATCCAAATTCTGTACGTGAGATCCGTCTCGGAGACCATCCATTGAGGGATGAGGAAGTGCGCCCGATGCTCTTCTATCTGAATCTTTATGTCGTGATCCTCGTGGGATCCATCTTCCTTGCCCTTCTTGTGGGGACAGATACGGCCGTAGGTGTGACCGGCAGCATTGCCTCGCTCGGAAACCTTGGCCCTGCCACTGGAGAATGTGGTACCATGGGCAGCTTCAACTGTCTCCCTATAGCGACGAAGTTCATATTCTCGATGGATATGTTCCTTGGCCGTGTCGAGATATATCCTGTACTCGCCGTCTTGGCTATGTTGTTTGACCATAAGGACAGGGTGCGTCATGGATAGGGGAGAGTTTCTCTACAGTGACTTCCTAAAGCACCTGCCGTTCAGTGCCACCACTTGCCAGGATGCCTTCCTTCGTCAGGTAGGGCGGTTCATCACGGGTGACGATGGCGACATCATGGTGGTCAATGGCTACGCCGGTACGGGAAAGACCACCGCGGTCTCCGCAGTGATCGCCTCCCTGTCTGAGATGCAGATCCCTTGCGTCCTTCTGGCGCCTACTGGTCGCGCTGCGAAGGTGCTTTCGTCGTATTCGGGGAAGCACGCCTACACTATCCATAAGCATATCTATCGCCAGAAATCGGTGGGCTCAGATGGCTACGGCCAGTTCAGCCTCATGCCGAACAAGGCGAAGGATACGCTGTTTGTCGTGGATGAGGTGTCGTTGATCGGAATTGATGCGGTGCAGCAGTCATCTACGATGTTCGGCACGGGAAACCTTCTGGAGGACCTTGTCAGCTTCGTGAGGAATGGCACCGACTGCAAGCTTCTGCTCATCGGTGATGCCGCGCAGCTCCCACCTATCGGGCTTGATGCTTCGCCCGCCCTCTCGGCCGACTACATGGACGGCTTCGGTGGCGTGAGCTACGCCCAGCTGACCACGGTGGTGAGGCAGCAGCAGGAGTCGGGGATACTGTATAATGCCACCTATCTGCGCGAACTCATTGGCACAAGCTATGGCGATGAGACCTTTGAGGACCTGCAGCTGGATGTGGATGATTTCGAGGACATCGAGAGGGTGTCGGGTGGCGAGCTCATTGAGAAACTATCTGACGCCTATGGCCACTACGGCGAGGATGAGACTGTGATCCTGTGCCGCTCAAACAAGCGCGCCATAAGGTATAACCATGGCGTGCGCTCTTCGGTGCAGTTCAAGGAGGAGCAGCTCGTGCGGGGCGACAAGCTCATGATAGTGAAGAACTGCTACCAGTTCCTCGAGGACGTCAAGGAGCTTGATTATATCGCCAACGGTGACATTGCGAAGCTTCAGAATATCAGGAACTTCGAGGAGCGTTATGGGCTGCATTTCGCGGACGCGAGCCTCTCCTTTCCGGATTACAATGACCTCGAGATCACTGCCAAGGTCTGCCTGGACACGCTGGAGTCAGAGTCGGCATCGCTCACTTATGAGCAGCAGAATGCGCTGTATGCCGGTGTCTCCGCTGACTACGCTGACCGCGGCTCGAAGAAGAAGATTTATGAGGCTGTGCGTGAGGATAAGTATTTCAATGCTCTCCAGCTCAAGTACGCCGAGGCCATCACTTGCCATAAGTCGCAGGGTGGCCAGTGGAAATGCGTTTTCATCGACTGCCCATTCTGGCAGGAGGAGCAGACGCTCGACGACCTCAAATGGCTATACACAGCCATTACACGAGGAGTGGAAAAAGTATATTTGGTGAATTTTAAAGACAAGTTTTTTATATGAAAAAAATGATTTTTGCCCTTGTCGCGGGAGCGCTCTCGCTCTCGGCGGCAGCACAGAGCTTCCAGAAGATTCCGTTCTACTGGAAGTGGGTGTCCAATTCTGAAGTCGTTTTCACTTATGATGGCACTTTTGTCGATGATGAAGCGTTCTCAGTGTATGCTCCGTCGAAGACTGTGAAGACGGGAGTCAAGGCTCCAGCGAAGTTCTCATCCTTCCCTGTGCGCCCTGATGGAGCTGTAAACCTCACATATTCACCAGATTCTACGAAGCTCGCGTTTACGCGTGCCAATGATCTCTGGGTGGTGGACATCGCGACCAAGAAGGAGACCCAGCTCACCTTCGATGGCTCTGAGCTCATCCTGAACGGCTATGCCTCATGGGTTTACTATGAGGAAATACTTGGCCGCCCATCGATGTACAGGGCATTCTGGTGGAGCCCAGATTCAAAGAAGATTGGCTTCTACCGCTTCGACAACTCTCAGGTGCCAATGTTCCCTATCTACCACGCTACCAGCAAGGATGGCGCTCAGGGAGGGTCGTTGTCTGAGACCAGATACCCAAAGGCTGGACAGCCAAACCCAGAGGTGCGTATCGGTATGACCGACCTTGAAGGCCATATCGTTTGGGCAGACTTCGATGAGAAGGAAGACCAGTATTTCGGCATTCCATTCTGGAGTGCGGATTCAAAGTCTTTCTATATCGCTCGCGAGCCTCGTATCCAGAACACTCTCGACCTTTATGCGGTGAGCGCTGAAGATGGCTCGAAGAAGGCTGTCTATCATGAGGAAGTGGATACCTGGCTCGACTGGATCGAGGGTATGGTGTTTACTGAGAAGGGCCTTTACATGGCTCGAAGCTTCGAGACTGGCTATGAGCAGATATATTTCCTCTCTTATGATGGAAAGGAACTTCGCAGACTCACATCAGGTCCAAACTGGAGAGTGAACATTGTACGCGTAGACGAGAAGAAGGGTGACGTGTATTTCCTCGCAAATAGAGATGCTACCACCAGGGCAACCCTTTACAAGGTGGATAAGAAAGGCGAGATCAAGGCATTGACAGATCCTTCGCTTAATGTGTTCCTCCTGTCTTTCTCTCCAGATGGAAAGTACTTCGTGGTATCATTGTCAAACTATACCACTCCTGATCAGCTGTGGCTGTATGAGACAGAGACCGCTGACCTCGCCTGGAAGGCAAGGAATGCTGTCGCTGAGGCTGGAAAGAGTGGCAAAAGAGTGGCGCAGAGGCATGCGGCGAGCTGCTACAAGGTGGCAGATATGAAGGGCCCTGACTACAATGCGTCAGATTATGCCCTTCCTCAGCATGTGACCATGACTACAGAAGATGGCTTCGTTCTGCCTGCAAGCATAGTCTATCCGAAGAATTTCGACCCTACCAAGAAATATCCGGTGCACATGATGATATATGGTGGCCCTAACACCGCTTATGTGAGAGATAGTTGGTCTCAGCCTACCTCCAGAAACCAGTGGTGGAGCGACAACGGTATCATCCATATCACATGCGATGTCCGCAACTCTGGCCACAATGGCAAGGCGGGCAATGACCAGGTCTACAAGAACCTTACTGAAAAGCCTATCCAGGACTTCGTGGCATGGGCTAAGTGGCTTAAGGCCAAGCCTTATGTGGATGGTGACAAGATAGGTGTGGAGGGTTTCTCTTTCGGAGGCACCATGACCACACTCCTTCTCTGCGAGCACTCAGACGACTTCCACTACGGCATAGCCGGAGGTGGAGTGTACGACTGGATGCTCTATGATACCCATTACACTGAGCGCTTCATGGAGACTCCTCAGACAAACCCTGAAGGCTATGCTGCGTCGAGGGTCCTCAACCATGTCGCTTCATATCCAGTACGCTATGACTCAGATGGTTCCGTGATGCTGAAGATTACTCATGGCACTGGTGATGACAATGTCCATTATCAGAATGTACTCCAGCTCATCGATGCTCTTCATAAGGATGGAAAGAACTTCGAGTTCATGATCTACCCTGACGGTATGCACGGATACCGTGGGTATCAGGGCCAGCACTCGCTGGAGGCTGACAGGGCTTTCTGGAGAAAGTATCTCCTCGGAAAATAAGACCGGCTGACGCTGTGTCGAAAAGGGCTGCCACTTCCTGTGGCGGCCTTTTTTATATGCGCTCAGTGACCAGCAGGAGGCGTCCAAGGCGGTCGGAGTGACAGCCGAAGATGTGGAGGCCGTCGCCAGGGGCTACTCTCAGCTTTACGCGGAGCTGGTCGGAGGTCATGGGGATGTTTCGGGCTGTCACGTCAGCGCGCGGGTACTCCTTGGACAGAGACTTCATCGCGCTGCCGCTGAATGGGAGCACTTCCAGGATGCGGAAGCGCTTGCAGAGCGCTGCGAGCTCTTCAGGGGCGCCGTCGGAAACATAGAGATGGGTGGATGTACCCAGCTTGGCGAGGGAGAACCTGTCGCTCAGCAGGCTGAAGCAGCCCGCCTTCATGAGGGCTGCCGAAGGTTCCAGCAGGATGGAGCCGGCTGCGATGCTGGCGGCAATGCTCATGCGCGCGGAGGACTCGTCGAGAGGGGAGAAGCTGATGCTGGCTCCTGAGGTGTCCGCGACAGTGATGCTGTAGCCATCGTGCCAGTCACGCTGCATCCAGATGATGAGCTCCTTGCATTCGCCAGAAGCGCCACCTGTGCCCAGCACATGCACCTCCCTGACGCAGTCGCCGATGCTCTTGCAGACCAGCGAAATGTCAGCCATAGGTGAGATCTTCATGACAATGTTCTCGCTGATACTCAGTAGCTTATCCTTCAGTGAGAGTATGTCTGGCGTGCAGTCCTCAAGCCTGAATACCTTCTTTCCGGTGCCGGCCTCGCGGCGCGCCGGGTCGGTGAAGATGATGGTAGGACGGAAAGAGGCAAGTGCTTCATCCACAGCTTCTTCCGTAATGCAGATGCTTGAGAATGTGGTGTTCTGGATACCAATGACTTCGAAGTTCTTTCGCACAGCCTCAGAAAGCTCGGTGTTCATCTCGTTGTGCAGGACTGCCTCCGCTATCTGCGAGAAAGCCCAGCAGTCCACGCCCAGGCCTCCAGTGATGTCGGCGATACGAGGCTTGCAGCCCTCTGTATCGCCCGCCATCTGCGGCCTGCGGCTGGACGCGACGCGCTCCAGAAGCGAAGCTTTGTAGCGCGCTGTCGCTGACGAGCTGCACTGCTCCGTGCACAGCTTGGAAGGGTACTCCAGAGTATATCCAGACCACTCCGGTACCTTCTTCGACATCTTCGATGTGAGCTCTGCTTTCTGCTCTGAGAGAATTTCTGCGAAAGTTTTCTTCATCTCTGCAAATATATCATGATAATTTTGTAAATTTGTTAAAATGTAACCAAATAATTCTTACACGTATATGAAAGATTTTAATGAAGTGGCTCTCAGCTGGGTAAATGGCGATTTCGACCAGGAGACAAAGATGAAAGTCATTGAACTCAGAAATGAGGATCCTGCAGCTTTCGAGGACGCATTCTACAAGAACCTTGAGTTCGGTACAGGTGGCCTTCGTGGCATCATGGGCGTAGGCACGAACAGAATGAACAAGTACACTGTCGGTATGGCTACCCAGGGTCTTGCGAACTATATCAAGGAGCATGTGACCGATCGTGAACTCAAGGTCTGCATCTCTTATGACAGCCGTAATAACTCGAAGCTGTTCGCGAAGATCACCGCTGAGGTCATGGCGAACAATGGTATCCATGTATATCTTTTCGACAATATCAGGCCTACACCAGAGCTCAGCTACTCCATCCGTAAGACCGGTTCTGTAGCCGGCGTGATGGTTACCGCTTCACATAATCCTAAGGAGTATAATGGCTACAAGGTATTCTGGTCAGACGGTGGTCAGATCACCTCACCTGTAGACAAGGATATCGTCGCTGAGGTAAGCAAGATAACCGATCCTTCACAGGTAATGTTCAAGTCAGGCCTCCAGTGCGGTGAGATCGAGCTCCTGGGTAAGGAGATGGACGAGAGCTACCTCTCAGACATCCTTTCGCTCACACTCTCTCCAGAGGCTTGTGCCAAGCACAGCGACTTCAAGTTCGTGTACACACCTCTTCATGGCTGTGGCGTGAGACTTGTTCCTGAGTGCCTCAAGCGTCTCGGCTTCAAGAATGTCATCCATGTGCCTGCACAGGACGTGAGCGATGGCGATTTCCCTACAGTAGCTTCGCCAAATCCAGAGGAGCCTTCAGCTCTCAAGATGGCTATCGAGGTGGCTGAGAAGAATGAGGCAGACATCGTCATGGCTACAGACCCAGATGCAGACCGTATGGGTATCGCCGTAAGAGACGATGAAGGAAAGATGGTTCTCATGAACGGAAACCAGACCGCTTCTATGCTCACATACTATATCCTTAACCGCTGGAAGGAGCTCGGAAAGCTTGATCCTTCAAAGTACGTGGTAAAGACCATCGTTACCAGTGAGCTCATCACTGAGATCTGCGCTTCATTCGGTGTCAAGGTATATAATGTGCTCACCGGCTTCAAGTACATCGCTGAGGTGGTGAAGAGAAATGAGGTGGACGGCGAGTTCATCTGCGGTGGCGAGGAGAGCTATGGCTTCAACGTAGGCCAGTTCGTACGTGACAAGGATGCTCAGATCGCATGTGCCATGGTGGCTGAGTGCGCTGCCTGGGCAGCTGAGCAGGGACTTACCCTCTATCAGCTCATGCAGAAGATCTACAAGGAGTATGGCTATCGCAAGGAAGGCCTCGTGAGCCTCGTGAGAAAGGGTAAGAGTGGCGCTGAGGAGATCCAGCAGATCATGGCTGACATGCGTGCTACTCCTCCTACAGAGCTCTGTGGATCGCCTGTTACCAAGGTTGTGGATTATCTCGAGCCAGAGAAGACCGGACAGCCTAAGTCAAATGTCCTTCAGTTCTTCGATGAGGCAGGTGACGTAGTGTCTGTACGTCCTTCAGGTACCGAGCCAAAGATCAAGTTCTACTTCGGTGCGAAGGGCGCTGACGCTGACGATAAGATCGCTCAGCTGAAGGCTCAGTTCGTGAAGTAATTGATTCTTACATAGATAATTAAGGCTGGCCCGAAAGGTCAGCCTTATTTGTGTTCTGTAAGTCTACTTGGTGGACAGATACTCTCTGCAATACTCCTGTAGGCCGCATTCCGTGCACTTCGGGTTTCTGGCGGTGCAGACATAGCGTCCATGAAGTATGAGCCAATGATGTGAAATGGCTCTTTTTTCCACGGGGATGTACTTCTCAAGCTCCTTCTCCACCGCTTCGGGAGTCTTCCCGTCTGAAAGGCCGAGCCTGTGTGACACACGGAAGACGTGCGTGTCTACCGCAATGACTGGCTGGTCGTAGACTATGGACGCGATGACATTGGCGCTTTTGCGCCCCACTCCTGGAAGCGACATCAGCGCATCTATGTCAGAAGGTACTTCGCCTGCGAAGTCGCTGACTATCTTCTGCGCCATCGCTATGATGTGGGTGGTCTTCGCATTTGGGTATGACACGCTGCGCACGTAAGGGTAGACTTCGTCGAATGTGGCAGCTCCCAGCGCCTCTGCTGTAGGATATTTCGCGAAGAGGGGAGGGGTGACCACGTTCACTCGCTTGTCGGTGCACTGCGCGGACAGGACCACTGCCACCAGCAGCTGGAAAGGCGTCTCGAAATGCAGCTCGGTCTCCGCGACAGGCATGTTCTCGCTGAACCACCTGACTATCTGGAAGTATCTGTCTTTCTTGCGCATGGCTAGATGGTGGCTGCAAGGTCAATGCTTTCCTTCGATGCTGCCTCGGTGCACTTCTCGTTCTCGCAGACAAAGATCCTTCCAGGGTATTTCTCGAAGATGCTGCGGTTATGGGTGACCATGACAATGGCTGTCCCGTTCTTCTCGTTTATCGAGCTGAGAAGCTGCATGATGCCGTCAGCTGTCTCATTGTCAAGGTTTCCGGTAGGCTCATCGGCAATGATCACTTCCGGCTGGTTGAGTATGGCGCGGGCAATGGCGATGCGCTGCTGCTCGCCGCCGGAGAGCTGGTGCGGCATCTTGTGCGCCTTCGTGCTCATGCCTACGGCCTCGAGCACTTCGCTGATGCGCCTGTCCATCTCTTCCTTGTCCTTCCATCCAGTGGCCTTGAGGACAAACTTCAGGTTTTCCTCCACGCTCCTGTCCATGAGCAGCTGAAAGTCCTGGAATACGACTCCCAGCTTCCTTCTCAGATATGGGATCTCCTTCTCCTTGATGGTGGTGAGGTCGAAGCCGCAGATGTGGCCTTCTCCGCTCTCCAGCTTGTTTTCCGCTATCATGGTGCGTATGATGGAAGTCTTTCCAGTGCCCACTTTTCCGACGATGTAGACGAAGTCTTTAGGCAGGATGGACATGTCCAGTCCGTATATGACTTTCGCCTCTCCGTTTATGATGTCTGCGTTCTTGAAGGAAATGACAGGTGCGTTCTCCATATTGGCAAAATTTATGCTGTTAATAACAAGCAAATATAGTTTATTTTTTGTAAATTTGTTTGTTTTAGACACTGATGGACAGTATATGAAAAAGAAAATGATATTTGCTGCATTTGCAGCGCTTGCGATAACTGTCTCGGCATCTGCTGGAACCCCTGATGGCCCTTATAAGAAGGCCATTGCCTTATATGAAAGCGGCATGTACGAGAGAGCCCTCAGCCTCTTCGAGAGCATTGGCCAGCAGCAGCGTGATCCTCTCGCTGAAGGCTATGCACTCCTGTGCGACATGAAGATCAGAAAGATAGGCTATGAGGAAAGGATGGCAGACTATTTCTCTGCATTTCCAGAGACCGCTCTCTGGGCTGACATCCACTACCAGCATGGCCTGAACCTATTCGATCTCGGCGATTACGATGGTGCCAGGACGCAGTTTGCGAGCTTCTCTACAGATGAGATCTCTTCGGACGACATGGCTGAGTATCTCTACAAGAGAGCGTACAGCGACTTCATGCTCGGTAGCATGATGAATGCAAAGATACGCCTGGAGAAGATACTCACCCTCCCATTCAATGACTATACGTCGCCTACTCACTATACCTTGGCGTATATCCTTTACGCGGAGCAGGATTTTGTGAATGCTGAGCCTCACTTCGTCGAGGCGGCGAAGGACCCTCGTTTCGCAGAGCAGTCTTCTTACTATGTGCTTGAGTGCAGGTTCATGGACAAGGACTACTCATATGTGACTACAAATGGCCCTGAGATGTATGAGAAGGTCCCAGATGAGCGCAGAAAGCACCTGGCACGTATTATCTCGGAGTCTTATCTCGTGCAGGGAGATGCCGAGAGGGCGAGAGACTTCTTCGGTGAGTCTTCGCTTCAGAACAGGAGCGACTATTTCTATGCTGGCTCTGTTCTCTATGAGGTGAAGGACTATCAGGGTGCCATCGAGCATTATGCGAAGGTGACCGCAGCCGCAGACTCACTCAGCCAGATCGCTCACTATCAGAGTGCTGACTCATACCTCCAGATAAAGAACAGAGTGGCTGCCATGCAGAGCTTCAAGTCAGCGTCTGAGCTGGGTTTCGACCCTGCCATCCAGGAGGATGCGATGTTCAACTACGCGAAGCTGGCGTTTGACCTGAATCATGACACCAAGGGCTTCGGAGACTATATCGCCAAATATGCAGACAAGAAGAGGGGAGATGACATCTACTCCTACATGGCGCTTGCCGCACTTGTGAACAGGGACTATGCTTCTGCAGTGAAGGCATACGACATGATCGATGAGCTTACTCCTGACATGAGGAGTAATTACATGAAGGCGAACTATCTGCGAGCTGTCCAGCTCGTTCAGAGCGGCTCATACAGCGATGCTGTGAACTGCCTTCGCGCAGCATCCTTCTTCACCGGAAAGAACGATCCTTTCAACCAGCTGGCCCGCTATTGGCTCTCTGAGTGCTATTTCCGCACGGAGAAGTACGAGCAGGCAGAGGAGATCCTCGCTGACCTCAGAAACCTTTCGGCACTGGACGGTAGTCTCGAGGGTGACTCCATCATCTACAATCTTGCGTACTGCTATTTCGAGGATGGCGCTTACGCCGATGCTGCCAAGTGGTTTGACAGATACATTGAGCAGGGTGGAAGCACATACAGGAAAGATGCAGCTGTGCGTCGCGCAGACTGCGATTTCATAAGAAAGAACTATGCCGATGCCATCAGCGGGTATGAGAGTGTCATCGTAGGCTATCCAGGCCTCAGCGACCTCTATCCTCGCTATCAGCTCGGACTCTCATACGGACTTGCGGGCAAGAAGTCGAAGAAGACAGACATCCTTGCCACCACGAAATCGGCCAGCCCATCCACCCCTCTCTATGCAGAGTGCCTCTACGAGTTGGGTAGGTCCTATGTGGATCAGAAGAATAACTCCGAGGCAGTCGAAGCCTTCCAGCTTCTCAAGGACAGCGCGAAGGACAGCACCTTCGTCGCGAAGGCTTGCATCGAGCTCGGAATGCTCGCGCGAAACGCGAAGGACTACGACAAGGCCCTCAGCTACTACAAGCAGGTGGTCGAGCAGATGCCGCATAGCGGCTATCGCGAGGATGCGCTCCTCGCTATCGAGTCCATCTATCAGTCGAAGGGAGAGCCTGAGGAGTATCTCCAGTATATCGAGAATAACGGCAAGGGCACGGTGAAGACCGCATATGAGAAGGAGCTTGTCTACTTCAACTCAGCAGAGCAGGTCTATCTCTCTGAGAACTATCAGAAGGCGCTCATGGCGCTGGACAAGTACATTGACCTTTATCCAGAGGGCAAGCACCTCGCACTCGCGAACCTCTACGCCGCAGAGTGCTGTAAGGAGATGGGCAAGAAAGAGAAGGCATTGGACTACTACAAGGCGTCTCTCGCCGCAGAGGATACCTCATTCCGTGAGTCTGCGCTCTCTGGCTACGCTACCTTGTGCTACGGCCTGGAGCGCTACCAGGATGCCTTCAAGGGATATGCTGACCTCAAGGCTGAGGCGAAGATGGAGGCCAATGTATACGTGGCCATGCTCGGCATGATGCGTTCTGCATACAGGGCACAGTCTTATGATGCAGCCATCGATGCAGCCATCGATGTGCGCAGGGACAACAGAAGCACTCAGCAGGAAAAGCTTGAGGCAGACTACATCAGAGCGAAGTCCCTTCTCGCGACCTCGCAGCGTGCAGAGGCCTTCGAGCTGCTTCGCAAGCTCAGCGAGTCGGCCGGCACCGCAGAGGGCGCCGAGGCTTCATACCTCATCATCCAGGATACCTATGACAGGGGAGACTTCGACAAGGTAGAGGATCTTGTGTATGCTTTTGCTCCTAATGCAGGAAATCAGCTTTACTGGCTGGCCAAGGCCTACATCGTGCTTGGTGACGCATTCGTCGAGAAGGGCAATGTAAGTCAGGCCAGGGCTACCTACAAGAGCCTCAAGAACGGCTATGAGCCTTACGGCGACACTGATGATGTCCTTGACAATGTAAACATGCGTCTTGAGAAGCTTAACCTCATTTCGAAGTAACATTATGAAAAAGATATATACACTCGCAGCGCTTCTTGTGGCCACCATTGCGGGAGCGCAGAATATAAATCCTACAGTCCAGGTTACGAATACCTACGAGGGCAAGCTCATGGACATCCAGAAGATCACTCCGAAGATGGCCGTGCCTGACAGTGTCCTCAAGTTTGACTGGAACTTCGACTACTCTGTCTTTGAGAATCCTTACAAGGGAGCATATGAGTTCTCTCCTTATCTGATGAGCTTCCGTCCTGAGGAGCGCATTTCTGGAGGAAACTCTCTGTATCTGCGCGCTGGCATGGGCTACAGCATGCATCCAGAGCTTACTGCTGTGTGGTCTCCTAGGTTCAGGAAATTCCCTGTACGCATGACTGTGTATGATGACTTCTCTGGCTTCGCTGGAAAGCATCATGTCCTTGAGCCTGTGTTTGAGGATAGGGTTCTTACCATCCAGAAGGACACCAGTGCATTTGGCTATGACCTTACGAACAGGCTTGGCGCTGTGGCTCGTTACTCGAACTCCCATTTCGCGACAGCATTGGATTTTGGGTACGATCTCATTGCCACTGGCAAGCAGCAGGATTTCGTCATCGCTCCAAATGCGACCATGACGAACTCATTCGATGTCACAGCATATGGAAAGTCGCTCATGAACTGGCCTTTCGGGCTTGAGGGAAGTTTGACATACCGCACTGCCAGACAGAGGGTATGCTATACTGACTGGGATAGGTTCGGTGACCATAGTGTCGACGCTGTCATCAAGGGTGACTATGGCTGGAGGGAGTTCGTCTTCGGGCTTGACCTTGAGGCTCAGTTCGGCAGGCTTGCGAGCCTCGTGGACCATCAGTTCGAGCCTGTGTCTAAATATGGGCTGTACAGTATCACTCCGAAGGCAGACTGGCGCCGTGACAAGCTTCACGTGAGTGGCGCGCTCGGCACTGTAGTTCGCTCCGGAAATCTCACTGCGGGTCAGCATGTATTCCCGACTATAGATGTGGATTATATGCTTGTGCCTGAGTTGTTTACACTGTTTGCTGGGTATCATAGCGGCAGC
>JAKSJL010000005.1 GCA_024398295.1 Bacteroidales bacterium | reverse complement strand
TACTGAGCAAGGAGAAGACCCTGGATAGCACCCATGAGTGAGCCGCGCTCACCGGTAAGGTCTGAAGTAGCCTCACGCTGGAAGGTGGTCTCGAAAAGGTAGCCTGAACCGATACCGATACCGAGAGCGATGGTGTTGTCCATAGCCTTTCCAGTGTAGTCCTGGTAAACTGCAAATGAAGAGTTGATACCACGGCCCTCGAGATAGAGTGAACGTACGGTGGTACCTGAACCCTTAGGAGCTACCATGATGACATCAACGTCAGCTGGAGGAACGACGCCTGTGCGATCGCTCCAAGTGATAGCGAAACCATGAGAGAAGTAGAGTGACTTACCTGGGGTAAGGTACTTCTTGATGGTAGGCCATACAGACATTACAGCTGCATCTGAGAGGAGACACATGATGATGTCGCCCTTCTCACAAGCCTCCTCGATGCCGAAGAGGGTCTCGCCTGGTACCCAACCGTCAGCGATAGCCTTCTCGAAAGTCTTTCCTGGACGCTGGCCGACGATAACATCGAAACCATTGTCACGAAGGTTAAGAGACTGTCCAGGTCCCTGGACACCGTATCCGATAACTGCAAGCTTCTTTCCATCAAGCACCTCGCGTGCCTTCTCAAGAGTAAACTCCTCGCGGGTCACAACATTCTCCTCGACACCGCCAAAATTCATTTTTGCCATAATCTTTATGTGTTTTAAATTATTAATTTCTTTCAATGAGGAACTGATTCACTATGTCATGTTCCGATGCATTCACTTCGTTGCACTCAAACCAGAATGCCTTGACCACCTCCACTTTCTTCTCGATGAGCCTCACTACCTGTGCCGCACTCTCCGGAGTGGTGAAGATCCTGAACGTGAAGTGATGGATCTTCGGGAACTCCGATGGGAACACCGTCAGGCTCTCGATGTTTATGTTTCTTCTGGTGAAGATACTTGAGATGGAGGTCAGCAGACCTACCTGGTTCTCCGAGTAAACTGATATGATGTATAATTTATCTTCCATTGTCAAACCATTCGTCTTTTCTGATGAGTATCTCGTCCACACACTTGCCACCCGGAATCATTGGATAGACCATACCGGCTTCCTCCACATGGACATTGAGGATGTAAGGTTCACTGGACTCAAGCATCTCCTTCACAGCCGGCTCCAGCTCAGCCCTATCCTCCACAAGTCTGTACTTGATACCATAGGCCTGCGCGATGAGGCTGTAGTCTGGGTTCAGCATGCGGGTCTGGGAGTATCTCGCCTGATAGAAGAGCTCCTGCCACTGCCTTACGTTTCCAAGCCAGTTATTGTTCAGCACCACAACCTTCACAGGCAGCTGCTCCTGCATGATGGTGCCAAGCTCCTGGATGGTCATCTGAAGGCCGCCATCTCCGAGAAATGCTACCACTTCCCTGTCAGGCTGGCCCATCTTCGCACCGATGGCTGCCGGAAGACCGAAACCCATGGTGCCCAGGCCGCCGCTGCTGATGAAGCTGCGTGACTTCACGAAACGTGAGTATCGCGCAGACATGAGCTGGTTCTGACCCACGTCAGTCACCACTACGGCCTCCCTTCCAGAGATTTCCGCTACCTTGGCAACGACCTCTCCCATGTGGATAGGGCCCTCTGATGGAGCGGTCTCCGGGATGCATATCTCAGAATTCTCAATCTTGTCGTACGCGCGGGCCTTCACAGCCCACTCGTCGTGGAAGGAGAACTGCATCTTCTCTGTAAGCTGGGCGAGGACCTTTCCGGCATCGCCGAGTATGCCGATGTCGGCAGGGATGATCTTTCCTATCTCGGTAGCGTCGATGTCGATGTGGATGACCTTCGCGTTTCGGGCATACTCAGACGCCCTTCCGACCACGCGGTCGTCAAAGCGCATACCTACAGCGATGAGAAGGTCGCACTCCTGGGTCATCATGTTTGCGGCAATGCTTCCGTGCATGCCCGTCATGCCCACATAGTAAGGGAAGTCTGAAGGGACCGCACTGAGGCCGAGCATGGTGGAAGCGGCAGGGATGCCTCCCTTGCGGAGGAAATCCATGAGCTGCTGCTCAGCGTGCGAGAGCAGGATGCCCTGGCCAAACACCACGAAAGGCTTCTCAGCATGGTTAATGAGCTCCACCGCCTCGTCGATGAGCTTCTCATCCGACTCTGGGCATGGAGTATATGTCCTGATGTAGTCACACTTGCTGTAATCAAACTCAGCGATGCCATTCTGTGCATCCCTGGTAAAGTCGAGCACTACTGGGCCTGGGCGGCCTGTAGAGGCGATATGGAATGCCTTCGCCACTGCTGGGGCGACATCCTCAGGCTTTCTGATCTGGAAGGTCCACTTGTCGATAGGGCATGTCATACCCACAAGGTCAGTCTCCTGGAATGCGTCTGTACCCAGAGCGGCGTTTCCCACCTGTCCAGCGATCACGATGATAGGAGTGGAATCCACCATGGCATCTGCCACACCTGTGATCACATTTGTCGCGCCAGGTCCGGAGGTGACAATCACCACTCCTGGGCGAGAGGTAGCACGTGCATAGCCCTGCGCAGCATGCACGGCGCCCTGCTCATGACGCACGAGAACATGCCTCAGGCGGTCCTCGTAGTTATAGAGCTTGTCATATACGCTGATGATCTGTCCTCCGGGATATCCGAAGACAGTATCCACTCCCTCAGCGAGGAGAGATTCGATGAGAATCTCAGCACCTGTCATTTTCTTTCCCATCCTAGTCCTCCTCGATGATTCTGACCGCACCCTTGTCTGCGCTGCTCACCATCGAAGCGTAAGCCTTGAGGCTCTTCGACACGATGCGCTGACGGAATGGCGGAGTGAATGCCTTGCGACCTCTTCCGAGCTCCTGCTCTCTACGAGCCGCAAGCTCCTCATCAGTGAGGTGCACATTTATGCTTCTTGAAGGGATATCGATCTCGATGATGTCTCCATCACGCACAAGGGCGATGTTTCCGCCCGATGCAGCCTCCGGAGAGATATGTCCAATGCTGAGGCCGGATGTACCACCACTGAAGCGGCCATCGGTGAGGAGCGCACACTCCTTGCCTAAATGCATGGACTTGATGTACGAGGTAGGATAAAGCATCTCCTGCATGCCAGGGCCACCCTTAGGGCCTTCGTAGGTGATGACTACCACGTCGCCACTCTTCACCTGACCACCGAGGATGCCGTCGCAAGCCGCCTCCTGAGAGTCGAATACCTTCGCTGGGCCCTCGAAATGCCAGATGCTCTCATCTACGCCTGCGGTCTTTATGACACAGCCATCCAGGGCAATGTTTCCGAAGAGCACACCGAGGCCGCCATCCTTCGTGTAAGCGTGCGCGATGTCGCGAATGCAGCCATTCTCCCTGTCGGTGTCAAACGAGTCGCAGTAGGTCTGCTGGGAGCCAAGAACATTGGAAAAACGGCCAGCAGGAGCCACAGCATATATCTTCTTCGCATCCTCACAGCAGTCGCCGGTGATGCAGTATCTCTCAATCTCCTCCGCGAGGGTCATGCCATCGACGCGCTTGAGTGATGCGTCGACCAAGCCGCCCTTCGCGAGCTCTGCCATGATGGCTACGATACCACCGGCACGGCCCACATCGGAGATATGGTACTTCTGGGTGTTTGGTGCTACCTTGCAGATGCAAGGGACCTTGCGCGAGAGCGCATCGATGTCCGCCATCTTGAAGTCCACGCCGGCCTCATTTGCCACGGCGAGAAGGTGAAGGACTGTGTTTGTGGAGCCTCCCATGGCGATGTCGAGGGTCATGGCGTTCATGAACGCGCCCTTCGTCGCAATGCTCTTCGGAAGCACGGACTCATCGTCGTGGTCGTAGTACTTATACGCATTCTCCACCACGAGGCGCGCTGCTTTCTTGAACAGCTCGATGCGCTCAGCATGGGTAGCGAGAATGGTGCCGTTTCCTGGGAGAGAAAGGCCAATGGCCTCGGTGAGGCAGTTCATGGAGTTTGCCGTGAACATACCTGAGCAGCTTCCGCAGCCTGGGCACGCGCACGCCTCGATGGCGGCAACGTCCTCATCGCTGACTGAAGGGTCTGCAGACTTCACCATCGCGTCGATGAGATCGAGACGCGCAGCTCCGAGTATGCCAGCCTCCATAGGGCCTCCTGACACAAAGACGGTAGGGATATTCAGCCTCATGGCAGCCATGAGCATGCCTGGGGTGATCTTATCGCAGTTTGAGATGCACACGAGCGCATCTGCCTTGTGGGCATTCACCATGTACTCGACGCTGTCTGCGATGATGTCTCTTGATGGAAGTGAATAAAGCATGCCGTCGTGGCCCATGGCGATACCGTCATCTACGGCAATGGTATCGAACTCTGCGGCATAGCATCCAAGTTTTTCAATCTCCTGCTTCACGATCTGACCTGCCTCGTGAAGATGTGTATGTCCAGGAACGAACTGTGTGAAAGAATTTGCAATCGCGATGACTGGCTTTCCGAACTGCTCGGCTTTCATGCCATTCGCACGCCAGAGTGCTCTGGCACCAGACATCCTGCGTCCTTCCTGGGTGATATTACTCCTAAGTTTCATAATGTTACCTACTAACGTGAGCTACGAATTTAACTCTTTTCTATAAGAAAAACAACCTTTTATAAAGCAAAGAATCACCAAAAACGACAAGGAGAGAAGCCTTTGAAAACTTCTCTCCTTTCAATCTGTAAGTTTATTATGCGATGTTCAAGAAATAATGAACTTTTATTGCTCAATAAAAGCCTTTTCGGAACACTTAAACATTTTAATCGTGAGTGGCAAATCTTTGCTCCGCAAGCGCCTCATATTTGGTGCCTGGGCGGCCATAATTCGCATAAGGATAGATGGAAATACCTCCTCTAGGGGTAAAAAGACCTGTGACTTCGATATACTTCGGATCCATGAGCTTGATAAGGTCCTTCATGATCTTGTTCACGCAGTCCTCATGGAAATCGCCATGATTTCTGAAGCTGAAAAGGTATAGTTTCAAACTTTTACTTTCCACCATGCGGACATCTGGGATGTAGGAGATTCGGATCTCCGCGAAATCAGGCTGGCCGGTAATAGGGCAAAGGCTGGTAAACTCAGGACAGTTGAACCTTACCCAATAGTCATTTTCCTGGTGCTTGTTCACGAAGGTCTCAAGCACTTCGGGAGCATAGTCGCTCTTGTATTCTGTCTTCGCACCCAGAGACTTAAGTCCCTCAGTTTCACGTCCTTCTGCCATAACTAAATATCTTTGATCTTAAATGGATTATACGAAATATTCTCGTCGAAAATATCGACTCCCTCTGACTCCTTGACCCTTCTCACAACCACTGTGGTGAGAGGCAGGATGATGAGTTCATAAAGCACTTTCACTGTCACCTGGCATGCCATCATGGTCAGCACAGTCTTGATTCCAGAAGCCCAGAATACGATAGGAATGAAGATCATGGAATCTGCCAGTTCACCGACTACAGAAGAGACGATGGCGCGAAGGCCGAAGCGTTTTCCCTTGTCAGCCACCTTCATTCGACTCATCACAAATGCGTTCAAGGTAGAGCCCGCAAGGAAGGCAAGAAGCGACGCCACAAGCGCCTTTGGAGCTGATCCGAAGACGAACTGATAGGCCTCCTGACCATCCCAGAAAGGAGCTCCAGGAAGGAGCAGGACAAGCTGGGAAGCAAGCACGAAGAAGAGGTTCATCGCGAAGCCAGTCCAGATGACAAGTCGCGCCTTACGATAGCCATAAACTTCACTAAGGCAGTCGTTTATGATGTAAGAAATAGGAAAGATGATCACAGCTCCCGGAAGGACACACCAGTCCCAGAGCATGAATACTTTCGAAGCGAATAGATTTGAAGCGATGAGGCAGACATTGAACAGTACTGCCATCCAAAGGAAGGTAATAGATACTTTTTTCATTTTCTTGTTTTTTTAGTGGTACCAAGCACACTTGACACGGGACCTCCCGTATCTCGAGGGCAAAGGTAACACTATTTTCAGGAAAACGAAAAAAAGTATCTATTTCTAAGGGGAAACTACTTGTTAGGTGTCTCCCAGACCTTGGTCTTTGTACAGCGGACCATGAGTGACTGATCAGCCACCTTGATGTGGAAGTCACCCTCCTCAAGGCGCCATTTCATATCCTGGCCCACGAAAGCGAGCTCGTCAGCAGGCACTGAAAGCTCCACGGTCTTCTGCTCACCTGGAGCGAGAGAAACCTTCGAGAATGCGCGAAGACGTCTGAAATCAGGCATGAGGCTAGCCACAAGGTCGCTAGAGTAGAGAAGCACAGACTCCTTGCCTGCCACCTCACCTACATTCTTCACGTTCACGGTGAACTTGAGGACATCTCCACTCACAAACTCAGACTTGTCTACCTTGAGGTCCGAATACTCGAACTTGGTGTAGCTGAGACCCGAGCCGAATGGATATTGTACATCCATCACTGCGTCGTAGTTATACATACCGGACATGGTAGAAACCACCTCGCTGACCTTGAAATCATATGTATGGAGTGAAGCAGTGTGCTTAGGATATGTGAATGGGAGCTTTCCAGAGAAGTTCTCATCACCGCTGAGGAGCTCTGCGAGAGCATCTGCGCCATAGTTGCTTGGAAGCATGACGTCTACCACAGCGCTGGCGAGAGGCTCAATCTTGGCGATGATTCTAGGACGACCCTCAGCAAGCACGAGAACGACTGGCTTTCCAGTCTTTGCGAGTTCCTTCACGAGAGCGATCTGGTTCTCTGAGAGCTCGAGGTTGTCGAAGTTACCAGGAGTCTCACAGTATGAGTTCTCACCGACACAAGCCACGATGACGTCAGCGGCACGGGCAGCAGCGACTGCAGGGACAAAGCTGCCAACATTCTCCTTCTGCCAGTCACCAAAACCATCTGCAAACTCGACAGAAGGCACGTAGGTAACTGTGCCGAACTTATTCTTGAGAGCCTTGTAGATAGAGTTGAACTCACCTACATATGCAGGATCATTGGTTCCCTGCCAAGTATATGACCAGCCACCATTGAGGGAGCGTACCCAGTCAGCGGTAGGACCTGTGACGAGGATGCGGGCACCCTTCTTGAGAGGAAGCACACCATCGTTCTTGAGGAGCACCTCACTCTCAAGAGCAGCATTGTATGAAGCAGTCTTGAACTCCTCGCTGCCGAACTGGTCGTAATCGTCGGTATCCCATACTGGAGCGTCGAAAAGACCGAGACGATACTTCACGCGAAGTACTCTACGCACTGCGTCGTCGAGGCGTGCCATAGGGATGAGGCCCTCTTTCGCGAGCTCAACGATGTGACCGGCAGCAGTAGCGTCATAAGGCTCCATGACCATATCGATACCAGCGTTGATACCGATGCGGAGAGCATCCTTCTTGTCCACTGCGAGATGGTCACGAGTATAGAGATTATTGATATCAGCCCAGTCTGTGACGAGCATACCGTCCCAGTTAAGTTCTTCCTTCACCCACTCGGTGAGGAGCTTGTAGTTTGCATGTGTAGGAATGCCATTTATGCTGGCAGAGTTCACCATGATGGTGAGGGCACCAGCCTCGATGCAGGCCTTGAAAGGAGCGAAATACTTCTCACGAAGGTCATTCTCAGCCACGATGGCAGGAGTTCTGTCCTTACCGGTGGTAGGCGCGCCGTAAGCCATGAAATGCTTGAGGGACACCGCGCAGTGGAACTTGTCGATGGCATTTGGATCGTCGCCCTGGATGGCCTTGGTCTCAGCGCTAGCCATCACGCTCTGAAGGAATGGATCCTCGCCGAAGCTCTCCCAGTTACGAGACCACAGAGGAGTACGGGTAAGGTCCATCACAGGAGAGAACACCCATGGAACGAGACCTGCGCGGGTCTCATAGCCAATGGCTTTACCCATAGCCTCAGCATACTGAGGATCGAAGGTGGCAGCAAGGTTTATCTCCTGAGGGAAGAAAGTACCTTCCTTGTAGTATGTCGCGCCATGAATCATATCCAGACCATAGAGGCAAGGGATACCCATGGTCTCGAGTGACTTGTCCTGGATAGCCTTCACGAATGCAGCGACCTCCTCCTTCGGAAGTGCATAATCCACATTCAGGATGGAACCTACCTTGTACTGACCGATGACGGCCTCAAGCCTATCCTCCTTCATGCTGTGAGTCTTGCTGTCATAGATCTCAGAAATGTTTATCTGAACGAGCTGTCCAGCTTTCTCCTCGATAGACATCTTCTTCAGAGTCTTCTCGATCTTTGCCTCGATGGCGCTATCCTTCTGAATAGCAGGCTTTACGGTATTCTGGCTGCCGCAACCGGCAAGCACGATGGCCGTCCCGAAGACAGCCGCGATGCGTCTATAGTCCATATAGATTCAAAAGTATTTGGTTAACAATTCACAAAGTTAATATATATTTACCCGATAAAACAGAAAAAAACGGAAAACAGATGAAGATTCAGGACTTCCTCAAGAGAAAGAACATAGTGTTCTCGCTGAAGAGATACGGCATAGATGCGATGTCTGCGATGGCCCAGGGCCTATTCTGCACCCTGCTTGTCGGTACCATACTGAACACATTGGGCAATGAGTTCGGCATAGGCATCTTCACCAAGGAACTGGTGACGATAGGCGGAAAGGGATTCACCATCGGCAGCCTGGCGTCAGCGATGGTGGGACCGGCGATGGCCGTAGCCATTGGATATGCCCTCCAGGCACCTGGAATGGTCATGTTCACCTTGGCTCCAGTGGGCTATGCCACCAATGCCCTCGGTGGAGCAGGCGGGCCACTGGCAGTACTGATAGTCGCTATCATTGCCGCTGAAGCGGGCAAGGCGGTCAGCAAGGAAACCAAGGTAGATATACTCGTGACGCCACTCGTCACCCTGCTCGTGGGCGTGGGCATAGCCTACCTGGTGGCAGGCCCGATAGGCGCCGCAGCCAGCTGGATAGGCAATGCCATCATGTGGGCCACTGAGCTCAAGCCTTTCCTCATGGGCATGATCGTCGCCGTGCTCGTCGGCATGGCGCTCACCCTCCCTATCTCCTCCGCAGCCATCTGCGCCGCCCTCGGCCTCACAGGCCTCGCCGGTGGCGCCGCTGTCGCTGGCTGCTGCGCGCAGATGGTCGGCTTCGCTGTCCTGAGCTTCCGCGAGAACCGCTGGGGTGGAGTCGTGAGCCAAGGCATTGGCACAAGTATGCTGCAGATGGGAAACATCATCAAGAACCCGAAGATCTGGCTTCCTGTCATACTTACATCCATGATCACTGGGCCTGTCGCCACCTGTCTCTTCCATCTGGAGATGAACGGCGCAGCGATTAACTCAGGCATGGGAACCTGCGGCCTCTGCGGCCCTATCGGAGTGTGGACAGGATGGTCAGCAACAGGCCATATCGCGACAGCCATGGACTGGGCAGGCCTCGCGCTGGTGTGCATTGTCCTTCCAGCCGTGCTATGCTGGCTGCTTGGAATCCTGTTCAGAAAGATCGCCTGGATAAAGGAAGGCGACCTTAAACTGGATTAAACCTCCCTTCTTTTAGTATATATATCCAAACTCTCTGGTTGTAATAGGATTTTTCTTCCAATAATTTAGATATTTGAGGTCAGAACTATCCTAAAAACCTAATGATTAATAAGAGAGACTACTTCGACTCGGTAGTAGGCTATGACAAACGTGTGTTGAATGACGCGCTTCTGCTTAATTTCGATGAATTCTGGGAAACAAGCGAGAGGCCATACTTTGCCGAATCCACCACGATACTTTTCCTGACGAAGGGTACCATTACCGTAAGCATTAATTCGACAGAACATGAGGTGGTAGCGCCAGCGATGGTGGTCTACCTGGACGGTTCCATTGTCAGACATGTGAAGGCAAGCGAGGACGCCATGCTTGATGCATTGATGCTCTCGAAGCCATTCTCAGACGAGGTATTGTCAGATGCAAACCTGGGAAGCCAGCTCCGGAGCCGCCTCTCAAGCACTCCGGTATTTCCGCTTGACGGACAGGAGAATGTGATAGCCGCATTCAACCTCATCCTCAATGCAGTGGTCGCTCAGGACTCGCCTTATAAGATCGAGACCATCAAACATCTGGTTCTCACCGTATTATATGGATTTGCGATGGACGGGCAGCAGCTTCTGGACAGGAAGAAGAGCCGTGCAGAGCGTATCTCTGACGAGTTCTTTGCCCTTGTGAAAAAGCATTACAGATACAGCCGCGACGTCACATACTACGCAGACCTGCTCTGCATCACACCTAAGTACCTCTCACAGTCAGTGAAGGATGTCACTGGAAGGCCTGCGCTGAACTGCATCGACGACTTCGTATGCGCCGAGGCGAAGACCCTGCTCCGCACCACAAGCATGTCCATCGACCAGGTCAGCGACGCACTTTCATTCCCGAATCAGTCGCTGTTCGGCAAGTATTTCAAAAGAATCACCGGAATGTCTCCAAGGATGTATCGTAATTCCACGAAATAATCATTATATTTGTCAGCATCTAAAACGCTGACGATATGAAGCTTATAAGAAACATCCTCAAGGGAGCATCTCTCACCACAGCATTGTTTGTATTCCAGGCATGCTATGGAAGCCCTGCATATATAGGTGAACTACAAGAGCCTGTCAGGATCAAGGTGCTGGACGCCACGAATGGAGAGCCAGTGAATTCTGCCAGAGTAAGGCTTCGCGAAGACGATTCACAGCCTTGGGGCAAGACCACCTACAGTAACGAGGACGGCGTAGCTCTCATCTACCTGGATGACGAACTGTTAGGAAAGGACATGGAGCTCGAGGTAGTGGCCGATATAGAGTCATACCAGCGTATGGACACACTCATCATCGGCTTCGGCATGAATGATCTCACCCTGAACATCAAGAGAAGCAAGTGAGAAACGCACTGAGAACCTTTCTCTTCCGTCTGTTCAGAGAAAATGAAGCGAAGGTTCATGAGCTGAACTATCTGTTCTGGGAATGTACCACCAGATGTAATCTTAGATGCAGGCACTGCGGCAGTGACTGCATGTCTTCAAGTTCCGACAAGGATATGCCGCTCGAGGATTTCCTCGCGGCCATCGACACCATTCCAAGCAAGGAGATACCACGTGACTTCACTGTCGTGCTGACAGGCGGAGAGCCTCTTCTGCGTCCAGACATAGAGAAGGTCGGGGACTCGATCATCCGAAGAGGGATGGGATGGGGCATGGTATCAAATGGCTTCTTCTATGACGAGGCCATGCACGCGAAGCTGATGGGAGCAGGCATGGGCGCCCTCACCATCAGCCTGGACGGGCTGGAGGCCGAGCACGACTGGATGCGCGGAAGGGATGGCAGCTTCGAGCGAGCGAAGAGAGCGATAGCCATCGCGGCAGCAGACAGGAGGCTGAACTTAGATGTCGTGACCTGCGTAAACAAGAAGAACATACAGCAGCTGCAGCAGATCCACGATCTTCTTTCAGGGATGCGCGTGAAGCAGTGGCGCATATTCACCATCATACCTATCGGACGTGCGAAGGACGACCCAGACATGCATCTGACAGATGACGAGTTCAAGTATCTGATGGACTTCATCCAGGCGAAAAGGGAGCATCCTGAGTCGAAGATGAACGTGACCTTCAGCTGCGAGGGCTACCTCGGGAAGTACGAGACCAAGGTAAGGCAGACGCCATACATCTGCAGGGCTGGTCTCACCATAGCCTCCATACTCATCGACGGAAGAATCTGCGCCTGCCCGAACATCGACAGGGATGTATTCTCACAGGGCAGCATCTACAAGGATAACTTCTACGATGTCTGGAACCACAGGTTCGAAGCCTTCAGGGACAGGCGCTGGGCCAGGAAAGGCATGTGCAAGAAATGTCCCGTCTTCAAGGACTGCCTTGGAAACGGGATGCATAACTGGCATGGCAGCTGTGACGAGGTCATCAACTGCCATTACCATAAGACTCTCTAGCGACGGGAATCCCCTATCAGTGAGATATTTAGAAGCATCTGTGCGATAAAGTAGGTACTCATGATGATGAGTCCCGAATGTGGCACAGGCTGCACGAATGCGCCTATCGCGATGATGGAGTCGGAGAAGATGAAGAACATCGCTCCGAGCACGAACAGCCAGCCATGAGGGCGGGTCTGAAGCACGCTGGTGGTCCCAGTGCCCAGCAAGGCTAGAAGGTACACTCCACACGCTATGGTGAACACAATGCTGTCGATAGAAGCGAATACCTTGGAGCCTACTACCACTAGATACACCAGTATGACAAGCAGCGGAAGCACTTTCAAGACGGCCTTCCTCAAGTCCGCGAATGCAGAAGCCTGGATGTGGCGCGCGAAGCACACAGTATACAGGATCTGTGCGATCAGGAAGAAGAATATCTGAAGCACAAAGGCTATCTGCCCAATGTTTCCGCCCTTCATCTCGCCTGCGGTATCACCTATCATCGAGAAGAAAAGCGCCAGCATCACAGGCACATAGGTTTTCTTATCAATGGCAGCCCTGTTCTGATACAGGGCCACCATGATGACTATCTCCGGCAAGAGCTTGCTGATCGCCTCGAGAGGCTGGCCGATACAGAACCTGCACACGAAATACAGGATGGCTGTGAGCAGCCACAGCACAAGCACCAGAGGCTTGGAGAAAAGCGATCTCATCTTACTTTACAAATGCATTGCTGACAGCCCATGTCTGAGCCTTAGCCTGTTTGTAGGCTGCTGTAGCGCGGATATCTGCCACTGAAGCACCGAACTTCACAGTGTATGCACCAGCTGCAGTCTCCCAGCAGTTTGCATTCTCATTGAACGAAGCGAGCTCGTATGCGCTTACCTCGAAGGTAAGGGTCTCGCTCTGACCTGGCTGAAGAAGGCCGGTCTTCGCGAATGCCTTGAGCTCCTTCTCTGGCTTCTCAAGACCTGCTGCAGGAGCGCTTACATAAAGCTCTACTACCTCCTTACCTGCTACCTTGCCTGTGTTAGTGACAGTGACGGTGGCGGTGAAGCCATCCTTGCCAGCCTTTACGACAGGCTTAGAATATGCGAATGAGGTGTATGAGAGGCCGAATCCGAATGGATAAGAAACCTCCACTGCATTTGTCTCGAAGAATCTGTAACCTACCCAGATACCCTCCTCGTAGTTTGTGAAGTCTACGTCCTTCTGCTTAGGAGCTGGTCTGCCCCAACCGAACATAGGGGTGGTGTTTCTGGTGTAGTTTGAAGGGAAGTTTGCTGATGATGGGTGGTCAATGTATGAGATAGGGAAAGTCATAGGGAGCTTTCCTGAAGGGTTGACCTTACCGACAAGGATGTCAGCCACAGCATTTGCACCCTCCTGACCTGGAGACCAAGGGAGAACGATAGCATCTGCAAGGTGCTTCCAAGAAGCGGTCTCGATGACGCCACCGATGTTGAGAACCACTACGACCTTCTTTCCGAGGGCGTGGAACTCTCTTGAGACATTGCTGATGAGATTACGCTCGATGTCGGTAAGCTCGAAGTCGTCGATGACCTTACGGTCTGCGCCCTCACCGGCATTACGGCCAATTACGATGATAGCTGCATCATTTGCCTTCGCATGGCTTGCGACTGCATTTGCTGGGACAGCGATCTCGCTGTACTTGGTGCCACCCCATGTAGACCAGCCCTGAGCTGTGCCTGCGAGCTTCTTTGAAGCCTTGTCGAATGCGATATATGACTGATAGTAGTCGATGATGGCCTGATCAAGCTTGAAGCCTGCATTCTTGAGGCCATCTACCATATTCACTACATATGCCTTGTTCACATTTCCTGAACCGGTACCTCCAGCCACGAAGTCAATGGCGCCGATACCATAGAGTGCCACTGACTCGTTTCCTGCCATAGGAAGAGCTGCACCGTCATTCTTGAGGAGGACAATGGACTCGGCTGCACCCTCGCGCGCTACCTTCGCATGAGCAGCGAGATCAGGTTTGTTCGAGTACTTGTAGTTGTTGAAATGAGGAGTCTTCACGATGTAGGTGAGCATGTTGAGCACGTTTCTGTCAAGGTCTGCCTCTGAGAGGGTGCCATCCTTCACGGCTGCAACGATACGGTCGATCTCGTTCTGGTTTCCTGGCTCCATGAGGTCATTCTGTGCGTGCACAGCCTTCACTGTACCCTGCTTGTTTCCCCAGTCGGTCATCACGATACCCTTGTAGCCCCAGTCCTCACGCAGAACCTTTGTGAGAAGGTCCTCGCTCTGCTGGGTGTACTCACCGTTGAGCTTGTTGTACGAAGACATCACAGTCCAAGGGTCTGCCTTCTTGATAGCGATCTCAAAGGTCTTCAGGTAGATCTCGCGAAGAGCACGTGCGCTTACGATGGCGTCATCCTCATTTCTGTTTGTCTCCTGGTTGTTAGCTGCGTAGTGCTTGAGAGAAGTACCTACGCCGTTTGCCTGGATACCGTTTATGTAGGCAGCAGCGATGTTTCCCGAGAGGATAGGATCCTCAGAGAAATACTCGAAGTTACGGCCACACAGAGGGTTACGATGGATATTTGTTCCTGGCGCAAGGAGCACATCCACTCCGTACTCAAGGACCTCATTTCCCATAGCCTCGGTCACCTTCTGCACGAGAGCCACGTCCCATGAAGATGCGAGAAGGGTTCCTACAGGGAAGCCAGTACAGTAGAAAGTCTGGCCAGCACCCTCGCGGGTAGGGTTAATACGCAGACCGGCAGGGCCGTCGGCGAGCACTGTGTTCGGAATGCCGAGACGAGCGATAGGTCTAGTGTTACCTGCTGCTCCCGGAACCTCGTTCACAAGACCTGAGGTCACTCCTTCCACGATGGCAGCACGGGCGCCACCCACGCAGAGGGCAGCCTTTTCCTCGAGAGTCATGGCCTTCAGTACCTCGTTAAGATTGTCTTTCTTCAGCTGTGGCTGCGCAAACATAGTCACTGTACAGAGCGCAGCCGCGATAGAGATGATTGTCTTTTTCATTGATAGTTTGTTTGAATGAGTTGCTTGGTTAGGTTTTCACAAATATACGAATTAGTATTTGAACAAAAATCAGTATCTTAGTCCAAAATAACGAAATCATTGTCAAACATGGATAGGAGAATATTTCTCAAGGAAGGACTGGCAGGATTGGCCGCCCTCGCAGTGGCACCTTCGCTCAGCTCATGCGACTCATCCTCGAAGGAAGGAATAAAGAGCCCCGCACCTCTTGCAGGGGCATATGATGTAGTGGTATGCGGCGGAGGTCCAGCCGGAGTCATTGCCGCGATAGCGGCTGCTCGCCAGGGCATGAAGACCGCCATCATCGAGAGGTACGGATTCCTCGGAGGCATGGCGACAGCGGGTTTTGTGACCCCTCTGAGCGTGTACGCATTCAAGGGAGACCTCGTCATCGGCGGCATCCCTTGGGAGTTCATCAAGCGACTCGAGAGCATGGGAGGCGCATTCATAGAGTGGCCGAAGGCCAATGTAGACTTCGACATCGAGCTGTATAAACTCCTCTGCCAGAGGATGGTACGCGAAGCAGGAGTGGACATGTACATGCACTCTTCGCTCGTGGGCTGCGAGATGGTAGGCAAAAGCATCACGAAGGTGTTCATCCAGAACAAGAACAGCTTCGAGGCGCTCGAGTGCCGCACCGTCATCGACTGTACCGGCGACGGAGACCTCGCCCATATGGCAGGTGTGCCGATGCAGGAGAACCCTGACGGCGAGCTGCAGCCTTCATCATTCTGTTTCGTGCTCTCAGGCGTGGACACAGACAGCGACCTGCTGAACAAGTGCATGTATCACAATGGCATAAATGGCCCTAGCCAGTGCAAGCCTGTGCGCGAGAAGCTTCTCAAGCTGAAGGAGGAAGGTCTCGACCTGCCTGATTTCGGCGGTCCTTGGTTCAACAATGTCCTCCACAGAGGCAGCTGCGCGGTGAATATCACCAGGCGCGCTGCCGACTCTACGGACAACAGAAACTTCACCGAGGCGGAGTGCCAGCTGCGCGAAGACATATTCACATTCACAGAAGTGCTCAGGAAGAACTTCCCTGAATTCAAGGACTGCTATGTGTCTGCGACGGCACCGCAGGCAGGCATCCGTGAGTCACGCCGCATCCTGGGCGTACACACGGTGACTGGCGAGGAGTATGTCAGCGGCATCAGATATGAAGACAGCATCTCCAGAGGCATCCATCCTATCGACATGCATGCCAGCAAGGGCGCAGGTCAGTTCAGGATCGACCTCGAGCAGCCTGCATACGTGCCTTACAGGGCACTCATCACGCCGGACTTCCCTAACCTTCTGGTAGCGGGCCGCTGCATCTCGACGGACCGCCAGGCCCACGCATCCCTGCGCGTGCAGGGCAGCTGCATGGGCACAGGCCAGGCCGCCGGAGCCGCCGCTGCACTCAGCGTGAAGAGCGGAAAGACTGTCCAGGACATTGACACAAACACACTTATCGAGACCCTGAAAAACTGGGGAGCAGTACTTTAGCCTATGAAAAAAACACTCACCTTTCTGTTCCTGCTTGTCAGCATCTCCCTGTTCGGACAGGGCCTGAACGCTGACGGGCCATATGTACTTCATGTAAATGACAGCACGAAAAGAGTCATAAGCGTCAGCACTGACGGGGTCATAAGTGACTCATTTACAGAAGCTGACACATTTACGGTCAGCGAGCACGACGGCAGGTGGAGCTTCGATGTGAAGCTTCACGAGCTGAAGCGCCCAGACTGGAAGCGTCCCATGCCGGAGAAGATGTTCATCATGTCGGATCCACATGGACGCATGGACTGCTTCGTGAGCATTCTTCAGGCAGGGAAAGTGATAGACGAAAGGCTCGGCTGGGCATTTGGCGAAGGCGAGCTCTTCATCATAGGAGACGTATTTGACAGGGGTGAGGATGTCCCCCAGATATTCTGGCTCATCTACAAGCTCGAAGACGAGGCCGCGAAGGCGGGAGGCCGCGTAACCTTTGTCTACGGAAATCATGAGACAATGGTCCTGGCCGGCGACTACAGATACATGAAGCCTAAGTACAAGGCTCTTGCGGACACATTAGGCATGAAATACAGGCAGCTGTGGGGCCCCGACACGGAGCTTGGCCGCTGGCTCTCCACAAAAAACACCATGGAAGTGGTCGGAAATGCCGTTTTCGTACATGCAGGACTCAGCACGGAGCTTATAGAGCAAGGTGCTGACATCCCTACGATCAATGAGACCGTCAGCAAGGGACTGTTCATGACGAAGAAGGAGCGCAATGCTTCCGAGGGTCTCATCCCGTTCATGTTCGGGTCGGACGGTCCTATCTGGTACAGAGGCCTGGTCCTTAACAAGAAGAAATACAATCCTTCAGACACAAAGGACGTGAAGAAAGTGCTGTCCTACTTCGGAGTGAAGAGACTGTTCGTCGGACATACCATCTTCAAGAACATAAAGAGCACACATAGAGGACTTGTCACCGCCGTGAATGTAGACAACAAGTCAAACATGGAGGCAGGAAGAGGCAGAGCCCTTCTGATAGAGAAGGGCAAGATATACCTTGTCGGAGACAGTGGCATCATGCATGAATACAAGAAAGCGAGATGATAGAGGTAACGACGAAGATACACGACAAGTTCGCACTCGAGTTCAAGCTAGGGTTCGTGGCTGATGAGAAATCACGTAAAAGTGACTTCTCAGCGAACATGTGGCTGTTTTTCCCGAAAAGCCTGGACATAAACCCAGACACTTACACCAAGGCAGATTTCTACCAGGACATAAAGTCAAACGTGCGTCTGATCACGCCGAAATTTCCTCTCGGCGAGATAGTCCACGGGGCTGCCCAGCCCCTTGAATACCTGCATAAAGCATTCTCTCACCTCGCCACTGAGCCATCTGAGGCCGCACTGGACGAGTTCGAATATCAGATAAAGATGTTCTCCGCGATCGTGAAGAGCGCAGCGCGAGACGCCATGAGGCGTATAGGCGCGGCTCCCGCTGAAGAGGTAGAGATGCTATGTCATGAATATGTGCTGCAGACCTCTGACATCCTAAAGGAGTACGCTGCATCAAAAGATATAATCACCGGAAAAACAGTTCCTGCAAACGCCCTGGAGTACTTCTCATACGGAGACGACTATATCTCAAACATCATAAGATACTACAGTGTCAAGCTGCTGAAAATCAAGGATACGGCTGAGCTTCACGAGAGCATGAAAGCCATCTTTGCATACAGGGAGGAGAGGGGCTACCCGAACCTCATCCCTGGAGAGAAACAGGCGAACAGGGATACAGTGCACAGACACAGCATCCTGAAGAAATACATAGAGAGCGACATGTTCCTCTCCATTCCGAAGAAGAAGGATGGAATGCTCCTCGAGCAGATCTATTTCAGTATTGCGGCAGGACTGGCGATGATGTTCGCGACCGTGGTCAGCTTCTTCTTCCAGCAGAAGTTCGGAAACTTCACACTCCCCTTCTTCATCATCCTTGTGATCAGCTACATGATCAAGGATAGGATCAAGGAGCTGTCACGCTTCTATTTCGCCCATAAGATAGGCAGCAAGTTCCACGACAACAAAGCATCCATCCTCATCAAGGGGCAGAAGATAGGCACGTACAAGGAAGCTGTGGACTTCATCCACCACTCGAAGATTCCGGAGAACATCAGGAAGATACGCTACACGAAGAGACTTTACGCGGTGGAGAACAGGCTCATGGACGAGAAGACCATACTCTACCGCATGTCCGTGCACATTGACAATGAAAAGCTGGCTCAGACCTCCATCTACGAGAACACTGGCATCAACGACATCATTCGCCTACACCTGAACCACTTCATGCAGAAGATGGACAACCCAGTGGTAAACATAGCTTCAGCAAACAGGGACGGTATCGTCGAGGATATCCCTTGCACGAGGCTCTACTTCATGAACATAATACTCCAGACCAGCGAGGACAGCACCAGCTTCAGACGCTTCCGCGTCGCCCTCACCAGGGACGGTATCGACTCCATAAAAGAAATAGTATGAAAAAGATCATCTCCATCATCATTGCGGCTCTGTCCGCAAACATAATCATTGCCGCAGGCATAGATTTCAAGGCAGGCCCTTGGGTAACAAATGTTTCCGAGACAGAAGCCACCATCATGTGGGCTACCCAAACCCTATCATTTGGATGGGTGGAGATGGGAGAAGATGACGGCTCGCCCTTCCACAGCAGCGCCAAGCCGAGATACTATGAGACTTACGCGGGCAGACGAGTATTTGGCACTCTCCACACCGTAAAGATCAGCGGGCTCGCGCCTGGCACGAAGTACACCTACCGCATCGTGTCGAAGAAGGTCAATGAGAAAAGCAGCGCGTACGACATCAAATACGACTACACAAGGAGCAGCAAGAATTTCTCTTTCAAGACCTTGGACCACTCTGCAGAGAGCTGTAGCTTCTCCATCGTGAACGACATGCACTTCGATGTGCAGAAGTATGCCACATTGATGAAGGAAGTCAGCTCATCAAACAGCGATTTCATGGTGCTGAATGGAGACATTGTAAGCTTCTCATCCAGCCTCGACACCCTTCTCAGCGCCATCATCAAGCCAGTCGAGGACAAGACAGCGACCCTCCCAGTCATATACGCCAGAGGAAACCACGAAACACGTGACCTTGCATTCCAGGAGTTCGGCAAGCTCTTCCCTACCAGTACAGGCGAGCTTTACCACACCTTCCGCCAGGGTCCAGTAGCATTTGTAGTGCTCGACGCAGGCGAGGACAAGCCTGACATCAACGACGAGTACTTCGGCACAGCCGACTTCGACGCCTACAGGGAGAAGGAGGCGCAGTGGCTGAAGGACGCCGTCAAGGCTCCAGAATTCGCGTCTGCGCCTGTGAAGATATGCATCATGCACATCCCTACGCTGAATGAGAAGTCTTCATGGTACACACAGCGACGCATCAGCGAGATGTTCACACCTATTCTCAATGAAGCCGGCGTGCAGCTGATGCTCTGCGGCCACGAGCACAAGCATTTCGTGGTGAAGCCTCATGAGCGTGGCAATGCTGACTACACCATCATCGTGAACTCAAACAAGGAGAGAATGGATGTGAAGGCTGACGCACATAAAGTAAGCGTGAGGATCCACGATGCAGCCGGAACCCTCACGCATAGCTATGATTTCGATTTCTAGATCTCTTCTGCGTACTTAGCGAAGAGTTCCTTAGCCTTGGCCTTGCTGTCACCGACTGGCACTGAAGAGAAAGTGCCGAGGCGGTCAGCCCACCATGACTTCTCGAAAGCGGTCACATCGTCGCTAAATGCCTTGTAGTGGTCATCATCCCACTCTGCGCCTTCGTCCATACAAGCCTCCACAGCTGCGAAGAACTTCTCCCAGCGCACCTTGTACATCGACCCTGTAAGGCCATTCCACTGGCGGCTGGCGTAGTCATTGAGAAGCATGTCAGCATCGCTCCATGTGGTGATGAGGTTACGCGCGTTCTCCTCGAAGTAGTCCTTCTCCTCATCGGTGACGCCCCAAGAGCGGGCGTCGCTGATCCACTTACCCACGAGGAAGTAGGTCTGTGTGCCAATTACATCGTCCACGTCAGCGATGATCTCGATCATCTTCTGTGACAGGGCCTTCATCTCTTCACGGTTTCCCTCCTTGTATGCCTTCGCATACTCTCCCTTGAGCTTGTCGAAGTGGTTCGCAAGCATCTGACGGGTGAGGTTCGCCACATCGAACGCGTAAGCAGTGCTGTTTGACTCGACCTCCAGAAGCATACCCAGAGCGTCCTTAAGAAGCTCATTCCTATACTTGCGGCCGCTGTTTCCATAATATGTCTTGGTCCTCTCGAAGTTTGGGCGCTGCGAGATAGCGTTTGACTGTCCTGGCGTAGTGCGCTGAACATAGACGCTGTCGATAAGGAGGCGCCATGCCTCGCGTGCAGTCTGGTCATTCTTTCCTACGCGCTGATCTGCGAGAGCGTCTATCCACGTATTCAGGTCAGTCTGCATAGGTGAATGCCATGCCTTCTCAAGTATATACTCGTAGATGTATGGGTTGCAGTCAAATCCTTCGAGCGTAGCGCCAATGCCCTTGAAGTTCTTTCCGCCGTTCACAAAGGTATTCTCGATACGCTTGTCGATCTCATCGAACTGTCCACAGAGGAAGGTGTTTCCTCCGAAGTTACCGAGATAGCACCATACATAAGGTACACCATAGAAGCTCTCGGTACGCTGCCATACCTCCATGCGCTCGCAATAATAGTCGAGAAGTATCTGTCTATCAGTAGGGAAAGAGGTAAGATATGCCTCTACCCTATCGTTTGTCCAGTACTTTCTCTCGTTGTAGAAAAGCCAGCCCATCTGCAGCCAGGTAGCATCCGGATCGGCAGCCTGAAGTGACTCATAAACCTGACGGCTTACTCTGCCGAGGTAGTCAGGCTCCCAGCTAGGAGGCATGAGCTCGTTGAATATATCGATGCCATAGACATGGTCAGTACCATAGATCTCAGTCTCCTTCTCCACGAACTTCTTCTGGATCTCAGTATAGAGATCGCTCATAGGGTCAAGGAAGGTACATGCGTACTCATCCTGATAGCCTGACCAAGCCTCGAGCTGGGTCATCGGAGCATCTGGATAGATGCGCGCGAGGTCTCTAGGCACGTGACCGGCGAAAGCAGGAAGCACCGGACGCATGTTAAGCTCACGCTCGCGGGCAGTGATCTTCTTCTGGAGTTCAAGCTGCTCGTCGAGCCAGCACTGTGGAAGAGGTGCAAACCAGCGGTCGATATTCTGCATTCTATGCCAAGGGAGATGGCTAGGACCGGTAAAGTAATTACGTACTTCCTCATCAGTGAGTCCCATCTCTGTCCAGATCTGATACCAGATAGACTCCTGTCCAGTGATCGCGAGTGGAAGGTTCACTCCATTCAGGGCCATCCAGTCGATGAAATGCTCCCAGTCCTGCCACTGCCACCAAGGCATGGTATAACCATATGTACAGTAGTTTAGGAAGAATCTCTCAGGAACCCTTGCGTAAACCTTTACAGGCTCAGCCACCTTTGGAAGCTTGGATGGCATCTCGAAGGTATCGTTAAGGAGCCATCCGAACTCTACATTACAATAATACTTGAGGTAATGGTTAAGGCCGACAGCCATCGAGTTCGCACTGTTACCACTGATGACTATCTTCGAGCCTTTGCTCTCGAGCACAAAGTAATCAGCAGTGTCAGCAGGAGCAGACTGGAACACTATCTTTCCAGCCTTTGCACCCACTACACGCTTAGCGAGAGCACTAGCCGCAGCTACATTTGCGTCTGCAGGTTCAGTAGAACAAGAGCATACTGATGCGAGCAATAACGCAGACAAGAAAAGTCCACTTAAGATCTTTTTCATAAACATTGAATTTGCATTTATGGGTGCAATATAGAAAAAACCTCACTAAAATGCAGAATCAAACATGATTTTTTAATCCATTTACGTCACTTCGACCAAGTGACGAATGGCAAATTAACTACATTTTCGTCCCTAAAAAGCCCATTTTCGTCACAAAACAGGCATTTTCGTCACAGAAACGAGGTGATAATAGCATTTCCTTTACCAGGCCGAGCAAGCAGGGTACCTTTGCATCCGTTGAACCATTAAAACACATCAGTTATGACTAACATCGACATGAAACTTGACAACGCAGCAAACATATATCCTGCTTCTCTCACGAAGAAGTATGCTTCACTTTTCAGAATGGGCATCACCCTTAATGAATATGTAGACAGTGACGTTCTCGAAGAAGCCCTCAAGACCACAGTCAAGAGGATACCGAACTTCGGATGCTGTCTTGACAATGGTTTCTTCTGGTGGAACCTCAAGAGCAACCACAGGACTCCAAGCCTTAGCACAGATCACAAGCTGAACAGAGGAGGCTTCGATTTCAAGAATGGTTTCCTGTTCAAGGCATTCGCCGAAGGATGTACCATATACTTAGATGTATTTCATGCCCTGACCGACGGGCATGGCGGAGAGACATTCCTGCTCACACTCACGGCAGAGTACCTTCGCCTTAAGCACGGCCTGGAGATAGAGTACAACGACCTGGTACTTGACCCAAGAGAGAAGCCGTCCAAGGAGATGCTTGCCGACAGGTTCAGGATGTTCAGCGGAAAGAAAGGACAGCTGGACAGCAACGAGATCGCATATCACATCCCTGGAACGAAGAGCAAGTACAGCGCACTTCATAACGAAAGGATCATCATGCCTATAGAGGACGTGAAAGCCACTGCCAAGGAGTATGGCTGCACCATCACAGAGCTCCTCGCCGCAAGCATGCTGGAGGCACTCCAGGATGTACATAGGGCAGACATGAGCAAGAACCGTAAGAATGTCCTGAAGATCAGTGTACCTATTGACCTTAGAAACATATACTCAGTAAAGACACTGCGCAACTTCTCATCATACATCTTCGTAGGAGTGGACGTAACAAACGGCTATCTCTCCTTCGAGGAACTCATCGAGACAGTCATCGCGCAGAAGAAATACTACCTTCTGCACGGCGAGATCGAGAAGAAGGTAGCCGGAAATGTAAACCTGGAGGACAACAAAGGCATCGCCATCATCCCAAGATTCATCAAGAAGCCTATCATCGACCTCGTAGCCAAGGTAAAGGGCGACAGATACTGCTCACAGACCATATCGAACCTCGGAAACGTGGAGCTTCCAGAGTCCATCAGGCCATACATCAAGGAGATGGACTTCGTCCTCGGCAGACAGAGAGGCACCAGCGGTGCAGCAGCGTGCGTGAGCTGTAACGGAAAACTGTTCCTGAACGTCTCTAGGAACATCAGGAACAGCTATTTCGAGGATTGTTTCGTGGCAAAGCTCAGGGAACTCGGCATAATGGTGACCCGCAGATCACAGGAACTCGGCACCA
Organism: Bacteroidales bacterium; assembly: GCA_024398295.1. Taxonomy (GTDB): domain Bacteria; phylum Bacteroidota; class Bacteroidia; order Bacteroidales; family UBA932; genus Cryptobacteroides. The sequence continues at coordinate 27,890 of JAKSJL010000005.1, read as the reverse complement.
TAGATAGCCGTGAAGGTATCTTCACGACCATCTGGAAGCTTCTCTACGAGGGTTTGCCAGAATATACAGACTAGAATCTATAGGTCACACCAAGGTTCAGGTATGACATGTCAGTGACATAGCCGAGCTCAGCAGAGAGACCCATGTCACCGAACATGAAGTACTTCCCTCCTACCACGAAGCCACATGACATCTGAAGGCCAGAGTTTGTCTTGATACCAGCCTCGGCACGGGTCTTGCTCGAAGTGAATCCAGGACCAGCCATCGCTCCTACGTGTACTTCCAGTTCAGAGGTGAAGTTCACTCCATAAGTCACACGTGGGAGCACGGCGAAAGTGAAAGTCGAACTGTTATACGAAGCTACAGATGAGGAACCATTGAAACCAGCGAAACCGCCCACTGTCAAGTGACCAGGGCCCATATCGTCAAGCAAGGTATAATCAAGCGAGGCATTGAGGCCAAAGCCAGGCATAAGGCCGACATGGGCATTGGCAGTCATGACACCCTTCTCATTAGGAAGCTCGATGGCGCTGGCGCTGAATGAGACAGCAAGCGCAGCAATCATTACAAACAACTTTTTCATCATTCGGATGGTATTATTATCTTATATTCTTTATGTGATGTATTGTTCAGCTTATCCTCGCGGAGCCAGAGATTCGCGGTCTTCAGCTGAGCATAAGAGACAGCGTGCTTGAGCGCGAACTCCACAAGATTCGACACAGGATCCTTCACAGAGACCACCTCCTTAGGCGGAATGTACTTATACTTAGACATTTCCGGAACCATAAAGCCAAAGCTCGCAGGATCCTCAAACATCATCTTCGCAGCCATCACGCGAAACATGTAGCGCGATGTCTCCTCCACGAGCCAGAGGTCCTCAGCCTTCTTCTGATGCTGCTTCTCCAGGCGGGAAGAGATGCCACCCTGGCCGGCATTATATGCGGCGGCTACAGTAAGCCAATCCCCGAACTTGGCGTACGACTTCTTCAGGATCGAGCACGCCGCGCGCGTAGCCTTCTCTACATTGTAGCGCTCGTCTACATTGGCATTGACCTCAAGCCCACACTCGCGAGCCGCTGCCGGCATCAGCTGCCACAGTCCCGCAGCACCCGCCTTTGAGTATGCCTTAGGATCAAGATTACTCTCTATCACCATGATATACTTCAGGTCATCAGGAAGGCCATATTCCCTGAGAATAGGCTCCACCTGAGGGAAGAATCTTGCTGATCTCTTCAGCATGAGGATGGAAGTGGAATGCATATAGGTAAATGCAATGACTTCCCTGTCCATGCGCTCATACATATCCGACCTCTCGAGATTCACCGTCTGACCAGCGAAGGCATATGACTTGGGCACAGATGGCTGAGCCAGGGCTGACAAGCCCAGAGCCAAGGCTACAAAACAAGAAAACAATCTTCTCATAAGTGCAAATATACTAAAAAACGGTGGTAGAAGTAACTACCGAGTCCAGAGCGACATCCCAGTCATCCACTGGCACAGCCTCCACTATCTGCCAGTCAAAGGCTAGTCCTATCTTAGGACAATGCACCCGTGACAGCAGCCGGTCATAGTAGCCCTTCCCTCTCCCGAGACGTCTGCAATCCTTGTCGAATGCGACACCCGGCACGACAACCATCTGTATCTCAGATGGTTCCACGGTCACAGAATCCACTGACGGCTCCATTATACCCTTGTATCCAGGGATAAGTGAGCCTGGATGATACTCCTTCAGCGCCAGGTCATCTCCCACGACCAAAGGAAGGACTATCCTCTTCACCCCACACCACTGAGCAATCAGCTGCGCGGTGTCGACCTCGCCCTGAATGGCGCTGTACAGAAGGACAGTATCAGCATCCTTCCACTGCTCAAGAGCCGTCAGGCGCTCACACGCGCGCAAGGACTCTCCCCCTTCGCGGAAAGCCTCACGCAGTGCGCGCATCTCGCGCCTGATCTCTGACTTGGACTTAATCATTGACACAAATATAAGGATTTCCAGAAGAATTACTTATCTTTATCCCACTATGCGTAAGTTCATCCTTTCACTCATCGCGCTCATCGCCGCATTGGGAATGCAGGCGCAGAGCCAGACCGCCATAAACAAGGCCATATTTGATAAGGTTTACACCCAGGTCAAGCCAGTCGCATCCTACCCTATGGGCGACCTCGTCATCGAAATCGCGAAGCAGTTCCTCGGCACAGACTACGTCGCAGGCACCCTCGAAGTAGAGCCAGAAGCCCTGCAGGTGTTCCTGGACCAGACCGACTGCATCCTTTTCGTCGAGATGTGCACTTGCTTTGCGCTGACCGTGAAGGGAGTGGAGATCGTGCAGGCTGGAGATGGCATCCACTTCTTCGAGAGGAAGGAGCCGTCGCTCAAGGAGGCGAAGCCATCCTATGAGCTCCTCTGCAGGAATATTCAGAACATGCGTTATCGCCTCGGCGAGATCGATGGATACTCTTCGCGTATCCACTACACCAGCGAATGGCTGCTCCAGAACGCCACAAACGGCCTTCTTAGGGAGTTTTCGAGCGAGCTCGGCGACGAGTTCACCCAGCATTTCTCGTTCATGAGCACACACCCAAACAGCTACAAGCAGATAAAGAATGACCCTTCACAGCTCCAGAAGATCGCAGCGATGGAGAAGCATCTCGAGGCGCAGAAGCCATACTTCTACATCTCTCAGGCTCAGCTCAAGGACCCTAAAATCATGTCACAGATCCACAGCGGAGACATCATCACCTTCATTTCCAAGGCTGAAGGTCTCGACCTCGCGCATGTAGCATTGGCTTACGAGCATAATGGAGAGATGCACTTCATCCACGCCTCCATGAAGGCGATGAAGGTCATCATCGAGCCGAAGACCCTTGCCGACTACGCGACAAACGGCCTACGTATCTCCAGGCTGGCAGATCTTACTGACCTCTGTGGGAATATTTGTTGTACAGCTCCTGAGCGCTAGTGACTGAGCCCATCATCGGAGCATAAGCAACCTTACCTATCATCTCCCTGTTCCAGCAGCCCTCGAAGTCGACGAGCTGCTCCTTGAAGGCATCCTCGTCGAACGTGCTCTCGTTCGCGAGGACACGATGCATCTCGCTGAAGAACATCTCCCAGCGCACCCTGTAGTATGAGCTGATGAGGCCTGAAAGGCTACGGCAGGCGTAGTCATTGAGGCTGCTGCCTGGCGCTCCCCAAGTGGTGATGAGGTTTCTCGCATTTGACTCGAAATAGTCTGCCTCTGAGACATTTGTACCCAATGCTCTCGCATCGCCTATCCACTTGCCCAGCATGAAGTATGGCTGGGTCGCCAAGAGTCTATCGATATCGTCTGCTATCTCAAGCATCTCACGCTCAATCACTTCCAGTTCATTTCTCTCTCCTTCAGCGTAGAGTGTCTTATACTTTTCGAAATCGAATGAGAATATGTTCAGGAGCCACTGACGACAAAGATTGACCACATCGAACTCATAGTTGGTGCCAGAGCCACCACCATCCAGAAGAAGGCCAAGGGCATCGCCCAGTGCAGAGTTTGAGTAGTTTGGAAGCCTCTTGCTCTTCGCCACAAGTGTAGGACGCTGTACCAGCCATGATCCCACCCTGGTACTAGAATGGCCACAGTAGACGCTGTCCACAAGCTCCGTCCAGGCAGAGACAGCGGCAGTCTCATCCGCGCAGCCACGTCTGAGTGCGTATGAAGAAATCCATGAAGGAATGCTCTTGTGCATGTCATCCACGCCCTTGGTCCAGGCCTTCTCGAAGAGATACTCATACATCATAGGGTTACAGTCGAGTCCTTCAAGTGTGGAGCCAATGCCCCTGAAGCCCTTCCCAGCCTCAGCAAAGGTATTCTCAATACGCTCGTTCACCCTCTCAAGGTTACCAGCGAGGTCAGTATTTCCTCCGAAGTTGCCCAGATAGCACCACACGAATGGCACTCCATAGAAGCTCTGGGTGCGTCTCCAAACCTCAACATTGTCACAATAATAGTCAAGTATGATCTGCTTGTCCTTAGGCGCGGAAGTCACATAAGAACGCAGGCGCTCGTCTGTCCAATGCTTGGCGTCATAGTAGAACATCCATCCCATCTGAAGCCAGGTGGCAGTAGAATCCACAGCCTCCACGGTCTTGTACACCTGTTTTGAGACTCTACCCAGATACTCTGGTTCCCAAGAAGCAGGATCCACCTCATTGAAGATATCTATACCATAGACGTGGTCTGTGCCGAAAGCGGCAGTCTGCTTCTCCAGATACTGCTTCTGGATCTGCGCGAAGAGATCGCTGGTAGGATCAAGGAAAGTGCAGGAATTCTCCTCACTGAAGCCAGCCCAGCGGCTCACCTTGGTCACTGGCGCATCAGGATGCACCTTGGTGATAGCTGCAGGCACATGGCCAGAGAATGCAGGGAGCACTGGACGCATACGAAGCGCCCTCTCGCGGGCTACAATGCGCTTCTGCAGCTCCTTCTGACCATTCAGCCAGCTTACCGGAAGCGGGCCATCCCAGCCGTCAATATTCATCATCCTATGCCATGGAAGGTGCGACGGGCCGGTAAAATATGAGCGCACTTCCTCATCTGTGAGGCCCATCTCAGTCCATATCTCATACCAGATGGACTCCTCTCCAGTGATGGCGAGAGGCAGGTTTATGCCCTGCAGGGCCATCCAGTCGATGAGGCGCTCCCACTCCTTCCAGCCCCACCATGGGAAGGTGTAGCCGAAGGTGCAGTAATTGAGGAAAAACCTGTCATCCACGCGAGCATCCATGTGCACCGGAATGCCCACTGAAGGAAGAGGGTTTGGCAATGCATAAGTGCCATTTCCCATCCAGCTGACATCCACCTTACATATATACTTCAGGTAGTAGTTCAATCCCACAGCCATGGAGTTTGAGCTGTTCGCCTTGATGGTCACCTTGCCATCGGAGCTGCTGAGGTCAAAGTAATCCTTCCCGTCTCCAGAAGGCTTCTTCACGAACACGAACGACTCCGCCGAGCGGCCAATCACTCTAGTCGCGAGCTCATACGCTTCCTTCTCATCGGAGATATTTGCGGTTTCAGTGTTTTCCTCATTGCACGCGCTGGCGAGCACAAGTGCCAATGCCGCAGCAAACAGACTCAAAAGCTTTTTCATATCACAATGTTTTGGACTTCCCAAATATAACAAATTCGGCTGACCTATCAAACCATTTGAAAGGAAGAAAGCGGCCCTGCATACTGCAGAGCCGCTTTCAACTTATTCAGCAATAGCTATTAAAGACCAATGGTCTTGAAGAAATCATTGCCCTTGTCATCCACAAGGATGAATGCTGGGAAGTCCTCAACCTGGATCTTCCAGATAGCCTCCATACCGAGCTCTGGGTACTCAACGCACTCGATGCTCTTGATGTTGTTCTGAGCAAGGATAGCTGCAGGACCACCGATAGAGCCAAGATAGAAACCGCCGTGCTTCTGGCAAGCGTCAGTCACTGCCTGGCTACGGTTACCCTTCGCAAGCATGATCATTGAGCCGCCATTATCCTGGAACTCATCTACGTATGGATCCATACGGCCTGCTGTGGTAGGTCCCATAGAGCCGCAAGGCATTCCTGCAGGGGTCTTTGCAGGACCTGCATAGTAAATAGGGTGATCCTTCATGTACTGAGGCATGCCCTCACCTGCATCGAGGCGAGCCTTGAGCTTAGCATGAGCGATATCACGGCCTACGATGATGGTGCCCTTCAGGTTAAGACGTGTACCTACAGGATACTTGGTAAGGATCTTACATACGTCTGCCATAGGCTGGTTAAGGTCGATCTCCACTGCACCGCTTTCACCTGCATTGCGAAGCTCCTCTGGGATAAGCTCATATGGCTTGTCGTCCATCTTCTCGATCCAGATACCGTCAGCATTGATCTTAGCCTTGATGTTACGGTCTGCTGAGCAGCTTACACCCAGGCCGATAGGGCAGCTTGCACCGTGGCGTGGGAGGCGAACGACACGGATGTCGTGAGCCATGTACTTACCACCGAACTGTGCACCGAGACCGATCTTATGTGTCTCCTCGAGGAGCTCCTTCTCGATCTCTACATCGCGGAATGCACGGACAGTCTCATCTCCTGTGGTAGGGAGTGTATCATAGTAATGTGTAGAAGCGAGCTTCACTGTAAGGAGGTTCTTCTCTGCAGAAGTACCACCCACTACGATAGCGATATGGTAAGGAGGACAAGCGGCTGTGCCGAGAGTCTTCATCTTAGCCACGAGGAAAGGAACGAGGGTGCCAGGGTTCTGGATACGTGCCTTTGTCTCCTGATAGAGGTATGTCTTGTTTGCCGAGCCACCACCCTTGGTGACGCAGAGGAACTTGTACTCCATGCCCTCTGTAGCCTCGATGTCGATCTGAGCTGGAAGGTTACACTTGGTGTTTACCTCATTGTACATATCGAGAGGTGCGTTCTGAGAGTAACGGAGATTCTCCTCAGTGTATGTCTTGTATACACCAAGTGAAAGAGCCTCCTCATCGCAGAAGTTTGTCCAGACCTGCTGGCCCTTCTCGCCGTGAACGATAGCGGTACCTGTGTCCTGGCAGAGAGGGAGCTTGCCCTTGGCAGCCACCTCAGCATTGCGAAGGAAGGTAAGTGCTACATACTTGTCATTTGCGCTAGCCTCTGGGTCTGCGAGGATCTTTGCGACCTGCTCGTTATGAGAGCGACGGAGGAGGAAGCTGACATCACGGAAAGCGGTGTTTGCCATGACGGTGAGGGCTTCCTTCTGGATCTTGAGGATAGGGGTACCCTCGAAATCTGCTACTGAGACATAAGCCTCTGAGCCTGGGATCTTGTAGTATTCAGTCTGGTCTGGGCCAAGCTGAAACATTGGTGCGTACTTAAATGCCATAAAACTATATGATTTAGTCAATATCTTCAACTGGTGTGAGGTTTCCTGTGCCCTGCTGCATGAGGAAGGAGCGCATGAACTCGTTCAGGTCGCCGTCGAGCACTCCCTGTGTGTCTGCAGTGGACACGCCGGTGCGGAGGTCCTTCACCATCTTGTATGGATGGAGGACATATGAGCGGATCTGGCTACCCCACTCGATGCGCTTCTTCTGTCCCTCGAGCTCCGCCTGCTTCTCCTGGCGCTTGCGCAGCTCCATGTCGTAGAGGCGTGATTTGAGGATACGGAGCGCATTCTCCTTGTTACCTATCTGCGTGCGACCCTCTGTATTCTCTACCACGATGCCTGTAGGCACATGCCTTACACGCACTCCTGTCTCCACCTTGTTCACGTTCTGGCCGCCATGACCGCCGCTTCTGAAGGTGTCCCACTCGAGGTCGCTCTCCTTTATCTCTATGCTGATGGTATCATCTACCAATGGATATACAAACACCGACGAGAAGGTAGTCTGACGCTTGCCCTGAGCATTGAATGGCGAGATGCGCACAAGCCTGTGCACGCCATTCTCCGCCTTCAGGTAGCCATAGGCGAAATCTCCCTCCACCTCGATGGTAGTGCTCTTGATGCCCACTTCATCGCCATCCACGAGCTCTGTGACAGTGGTCTTGTAGCCATTACGCTCGCACCAGCGCATGTACATGCGCATGAGCATCGCTGACCAGTCATTCGCCTCAGTGCCACCAGCACCGGAGTTTATGGTGAGCACAGCGCCGAGGTTATCTCCTTCAGCGCCGAGCATGTTCTTGAGCTCCAATGCCTCCAGATCCACTTCCACCGCGCCGTATGCCTCAGCAAGCTCCTGCGACTCAGCCGTTTCCGCGTCCTCTGTAGCACCGCTATCCTTCGCGAACTCATAGAGCACATCGAGATCATCCAGAGCAGCAGCAATGCGGTCGTAAGAAGTCACCCAAGCCTTCACCACGTTCATCTTCTTCAGGAAGATTTCCGCAGCCTTAGGGTCGTTCCAGAAGTCAGGAGCCTGCGACTGAAGCTCAAGGGAGGCGACCTGTGCGCGCTTCCCTTCGATGTCGAGACAGCCTTTCAGCGTCCCCAGCCTGCCCTGCAGGTCCTTTATCTGCTCTAAAGTAATCATGATGTTCCTTTTATCTTACAAATCTACACATTTTTTATGTAATTTTGCGTGTGTTATGGCGACAATAGGATTGTTTGATTCTGGATCGGGAGGTCTTTCCGTCTACAGGGAGATAGTAAAGCTTCTTCCTGAGGAGAATTACATCTTCTATGCAGATAATCTCTACTGCCCGTATGGAGAGAAAAGTCGTGAGTTCATCATAGACAGGGCGCGGGAAATCACCGGTTTTCTTCTTGAGAAAGGGGCTGACGTCATAGTCGTGGCATGTAATACAGCCACGGCCGCAGCCATAGCCACCCTCCGTCAGGAATACCCAGTGAAGTTCATCGGTATGGAGCCAGCAGTAAAGCCAGCAGCGCTGGAGACGCGCACCGGAGTGATAGGTGTGCTCGCCACAGCCGGCACCCTGAAGGCCTCCAAGTACCTCGACACGCGCGACCGCTACGCAGACGGCATCACAGTCGTAGAGCATGTGGGCCAGGGCTTCGTGGAGCTCGTCGAGGCGGGCGAGCTCGACGGGGAGCACGCTGAAAGCGTGGTCCGCCAGAGCGTGCAGCCGCTCGTCGAGGCAGGCGCCGACCACATCGTGCTCGGCTGCACCCACTACCCTTTCCTCAGGAGCACTATCGAAAAGGTCATAGCCGACCTGTGTCCAGGACGCGACATAAAGATAGTCGATCCAGCTCCCGCTGCGGCCCGCCAGCTTGAGCGCGTCATCCATGAGCAGGGCATCCCTGTCACTAGCACCACCTCCGCAGCAAGCGACCGCTCCCAGAAGGTCGCTCTATTCTCCTCTGGCAGCGGCGACTCACTCAAGCGTATTTTCAAGCTCATATAACGAAAAAAGGCAGCCTTCCGGCAGCCTTTTTCATATGATGTATCAGATCTACTAGAAGTAGAAGTTATACTTGTGAGCCATTGTTCCGTACATCTGGCCGAGGACCTCGAGAAGAGGTGCTCCGTCCACGAGGACGAGACGATATACGGTATCATCCACCTTGTAGTACTCAACTCCGTCGAGGACGATGATGTCGTAGTCATCAGGAAGCTCGTCTACGAGTGCTCCTGCAGGAGGAACGATGACCTCGTATCTGTTTGAACCTCTGGAGATGAAGAAGATACCATCCTGATAGTAGTACTCGGTGTTCATGTATGCGTAGCTCTGGACAAGTCCAAGTCGGTTCGCGATCTCATAAGCAGAGAGAGCTCTGTTTGCGTTGAGCGCAAGATGCATGTTCTGCTGCATGAGGATTGCATTGTTACGTGCAATCACCTCATTCTGGCGAGCGATGGTAACCCAGTTCGCATCAGTGACACTGAATGGACGATATACGTGTGAGTAGTATGAGAATCTCACTGAAGGGTAAACTCTTCTGTTGAAGATGCTCAGCTTCCAGGTCACTCCGTAAGGAGGACGGCAGACCACGTAGTGATTATTGTACATTCTGTAGTAGACATCATTGTAGTAGTAGTAAGTTACTCCCCAATGCGTCATCTTCCTGTATCTTGGAGGCAGATACTCGACTCTATAGCCATAGAAGTGAGGATCTACGCCATGGAAACCACAAGGCCTGTCATAGGTCATAGGGATACGCTCACGAGGAGGGATTCTGTTCACATTTCTCTGGTTATCCATACGCAGGTATGAATAGCTGTCGATGTTCTGAGGGACTCCGTTCACTGCATCTGAACTACGTACTGTAGTTACGGAAGTAAGTCCACGGCTATACTCATCATTGGTAACAGAATTTCTTCTGGTGGTAGTAGTCACTGAAGTAGCGTCAGCTGTGGTAGAGCGGCTGCGAGAAGCAGTGGTGCCATCTGCAGATGCACTACGAGACACATTTGAGTTCGAGCTGCGAGAAGAGCTGGTGCTGGTGGTAGCAGCGCTGGTAGGTCTGCTTGCCTCAGATGTGGTGGTAGATCCGCTGCGTGATACAGTGGTAGTGGTGCCAGTGGTGCTGGTGCCACGTGAAGTGGTAGTGCCATTGTTCACCTGTGTAGCAGTCTGTGAACTACGAGAGCTCTCAGTGCTCGTAGAAGGTGAGCTGGTGCCACGTGAGGTGGTAGTAGCAGCGGTGCTTGAGCTACGAGAGGTGCTGGTAGTGGTGGTAGCAGCAGTACTTGTGCCGCGAGAGGTACTGGTAGAGCTGCTTGAACCTCTATTCACCTGTGTAGCGGTCTGTGAGCTGCGAGAGCTCTCAGTGGTGGTCGCAGCGGTGCTGGTGCCACGTGAAGTGGTAGTCGCAGCAGTGCTTGAGCTACGAGAGGTACTGGTAGAGGTAGTCGCAGTATTTGTATTTGTCGAGGTGGTAGAACCACGACGAGAAGTCTGTGCCATGGCAGAACCAGCTGTGAGAGCCAGAATGAGTGAAACTGCCAGGTAGTTTCTGAATAAAGTTCTCATAAGACAAAGGTTTTAATCGTAAAGGTAATACTTAGCTGAGATAGCCTTGAAAGCCTCGACATCCTTTGACCAGTAGTCAATGATATCAGCCACCTTGAAGGACTTCTCAAATGTCTTTCTTACATAGTCCGTGCCACAAACCTGATCATGCATACGATTTGCCTTTCCATCATAAGGATTATGCTCTGGATAAAGCTCATGAATAGCCTGCATCACATAGAAGTTGATGGTGGTAAGAGACGCCTTGTCGTAGTCTGTGAAGAAGTACTGTACACCATGCAGGAGGGTACCCTGATTATTACCGAAGAAAGGCTTGTAATGTACACATCTCCAAGCGATTCCAGGAAGTTCATAGCTATCGAGGACAGCCTTGAGCTTCTCAGCATCGATCCACTCTGCACCGAACACAAGGAATGGAAGTGTGTAACCTACACCGATGTTCAGGTAGTGGGCAGAAAAATCTCCTACAATTCCTGCGCAAGGATAACCTACAGCATTCTGTGCTAGAGGTACCTGAGGCGAAGGAAGTATCCAAGGAAGACCGGTCTGGTCATAGGTCATGGAGCGCTTCCATCCCTCCATAGGGACTACGGTAAGCTTGCACTTCACAGGCTCGAGATTTCCCTTCTCACCTGTGTTGAGGCCTTCCTCATTGATGAGCTGTGCGAACTCACCTACGGTAAGACCATATACGTAAGGGATCTTGAACTCGCTGACGTATGAGTAGAAGGTAGGCTCTACATAGTTACCCTCCACCTTGAGGCCGCCGAGTGGGTTCGGACGGTCAAGGACAATGACTTCCACGCCATTCTCAGCGCATGCGCGCATCATGAGGCCGAGGGCAGAGATGAAGGTATATGAGCGTGTGCCCACATCCTGGATATCATAGACTACAGCATCGAGGCCCTCGAGCATCTCCTTGGTAGGAGTGCGATACTTGCCATAGATGGAGAGCACAGGAAGTCCTGTAGCCTCATCCACGGTGTCATCTGCATGTCCACCGGCGTAGATATCTCCACGCACACCATGCTCTGGAGCGAAGAGCTTGACAAGCTCCACTCCGTCAGCCTTGTAAAGTATGTCAATGGTAGAGTGGAGGTTTCTGTCCACTCCTGAAGGGTTTGTCAAAAGGCCAATCTTCTTTCCCTGAAGGCACTGGAAGCCTCCATCACGGAGAACCTCCACGCCTGGCTTCACCACTGGAGCAGCGGAAACCTCATTTGCTTTCTTCGCTGTCGCGCAAGATGCAGACAGCATCGCAGCCGCAGCTGCCAGAATCATTATCTTTCTCATAATCAATTATTTCTCAATCTGTTTCTTACCATATGCTGGATCAATGCGCTTGTCAGCGAAGAAGGTCACTACCACTGTAGCGATACAGCAGACGATAACCATCCAGAAGAATCCCTTGTAGCCGAGAGCCTCCTGAAGGAAGCCTGCGAACATTCCAGGGATCATCATGCTGAGTGCCATGAAGCAGGTACAGAATGCATAATGCGAGGTCTTGAACTCACCCTCGGAGAAGTACATCATGTAGAGCATGTAAGCCGTGAAGCCGAAGCCGTAGCCGAACTGCTCTATGGCGATGCAGATGCTGATGGTGACAAATGAAGTAGGAAGGAACACTGCCAGGTATACGAACGACAGGCAAGGGAGAGTCATGCAGGCTGCCATGAGCCAGATGGACTTCTTGAGACCTATCTTTGACGCGAGCAAGCCACCGAGGATACCACCAAGAAGCAGGAAGATGACACCAATGGTTCCGTATGCCACGCCGACCTCAGCGGTCTGCATGCCGAGACCACCCACCTCACGTGAAGCCACGAGGAATGGAGTACACATCTTGATGAGGAATGCCTCTGGAAGGCGGTAGCAGAGCATGAATATGATGGCAAGCCAAACGCCTGGCTTGCGGAAATAAGTCTTTACGGTAGCGCCGAAGTTTGCGAAGATCTCCTTCACCTTGCTGCTTGAGCCGTCATACACGCGCTCCACATCATCTGGAGACTTAGGGAGCGAGAATGTGTGGTAGAGGGTGAGGAGGGTAAGAAGGATGGACGAGCCACCGATGGTAAGCTGCCATGCGAGCGGAATGTTTCCTGTCTTGTTCTCAAGTATACCTGCGACAGCCACGATCACACCGTTTCCGAACACATTGGCCAGACGATAGAAGGTGCTGCGCACACCCACAAACGCCGCCTGGCTGCTGCTGTCCTGCGCGATCATGTAGAAGCCATCTGCTGAGATGTCATGGGTCGCAGAGGCGAAAGCCGCGAACACGAAGAGGATGAGGGTGAAGGTGAACAGGCTCATTGGAGTCTGTCCTGACGCTATCAACGCGGCATCTGGATGCGGCATGGTGAGGGTGAGCAGGATGAATGCCAATGACATCACAAGCTGCATGGACAGGATCCACCATCTCTTGGTCTTCAGGATGTCCACGAATGGGCTCCAGAAGAACTTGACGGTCCATGGAAGATAGAGGAGCGAGGTGAAAAGTGCCATCTGGCCATTTGGCACGCCCAGTTTCGCGAACATCAGCACTGAGATGTTGTTCACAAGGAAGTATGGGATACCCTCCACAAAGTAGAGTGTAGGGATCCAGAGCCAAGGATTTCTTTTAGTGAATTGAGTACTCATTATGTGGTATGTTTGTTATTTTCTCTCAAGCACGGAGCCTGGATAGTAGTGTGAAAGTATCTCCTGGTAGCTGTAACCCTTGAAGGACATCACAGCTGCGCCGATCTGGCAAAGGCCTACTCCATGGCCCCAGCCATGACCGTGAAGGATGATCTCGTCGCCCTCGTAGGCCACGTCGAACATCGAGCTCTTCAGGTGGCTCTCCGAGAGCCATCTGCGTATCACGAGCTCCTTGCCAATGATCATGGACTGCTTCGAGCCCACTATCTTCAGTGTGCGAAGTCTGCCTGAGCCGCCTCTCTCCATAGGGACAAGCTCCTGAACCTCACCGAAATCGATGCCAGAGCGGCGCTTCACAAGCTCAGAGAGATAGTCGCGCTTATAGCGCACCTCCCACTCGTAGAAGTCCTTGGTCTCGAGGTCGTAGTCATTGAGAACCTGCGAGAGGATGGCCTCGTCGTCAGTGTGGCAGAATGCCTCGCCACCCTCCTTAGGGGTGTCCGGAATAGCCTTGAGGTAAGGATGGTCGACATCCTCCCAGCAAGTGTCGAAGGTCTCCATGACACCGCCACAGCATTTGTAAAAGCGTGCGTCACAGATCTTTCCGTTGTATGTAAGAACCTCTCCCCAGGTCTCGTCGATAGCCTTGCGGACATTCTCGCCCACAGCCATGGAAAGTCCCTGGTAGCGCTGACAATGGTCGTCTGCGCATACATCGAAATTCACATGGTCATCGTGATCCCACCACTTGATGAAGATAGGTGTACCATCTTCAGCCACATCATGGAACTCGCTCTGGCGATGCTCCTTGGCAGGGTCATGCTCTATCTGTGACATCACCCACGAGCGTGAGATGATGGCGTGGGTCTTCAGAAACTCCAGGGTCGCAGAAGCCTTCATCTCCGACGAGATGACGCTGAGCAGATAATCCTCCACGCCGATGGTGTTCACCGCAGTGATCTTCTCACCCTCCACGATGAACTTGAGGGAGCCTGCAAAAGTCTGCTTCACCTTTCTCTGCCAGTGGAAATCGACTCCGATCACCACATCGTGAAGCACGAATGACGGCTCTGCAAAAAGGGTAGAGCTGGTCTTCGCATCGAAGAAAAGCTCGTCGTACAATGTGCCATTATAGTCAATCTTCCCGTCACGCCAGGTCACCTTCTGAGGGCCTGCGCCGTCGGAAATAATCTCGAAAACAATCGTTTCCGCAGACATGATGCCCACATTCAGCTTAGGCTGGGTACGTGTGAGCTTCCAAAGAGCATCTTTTTCCATATCGTTTGTAATTGTTACTTCTTCAAGAATCTCGCAGAGCATCTGCGAAGTGAGTCTGTCGAAATCAGCGGCGACAGGAGCTACGAAGTAGCCACACATGTCGGCCGCGCCCGGGCTGATGGTGAGGTGATCTTCCCCCTCGCTGAAGAAATGGTGCGAGCGAAGAGCGCCTCGGAAGATGACGAAACTCCTGTACTCGCCATCCTTGTGATAGGCGAAAAGGTTAAAGCGCGGCTCAGTCTCCCCTTCCGGTATAGGGAAGGTATCGAGTAGGCGATAAAACAGCTTCGCCAATGATTTCACGGTGCGGGCGCGAAGGGCAAATATGCCTCTCACATAGCCGCGGTAATGATAAAGCTCCGCCTCAGACACACTGGTGAGATAGTCCAATGCTCCTGGCACGCCAGCAGGAAGATCTTCTTCCGTGCGGGCATCAGCGGCGATGGACAGCAGACGATCCACGTCCTTCTCGACAGGCATGATGCCCTGGGGGCATGCCTGGAAGTGGAAGTGATCGGGGGCGGACGCGCCGCTCACGGGGCCATTGTAAAATATAGTGAAGCCAGCAAATGTCTTCGCCATGTCGAGCATGTCGACATAATGGCGCCAGATGGACTGTGGCTTGTGGGTGCGTCTGGCTATCACGAGATGCTGCGGGAAGATAGGATAAGGATTCACCTGGACGTTATAGTGCCTTCCCTTTCTGCCGTCAAGCCTCATGCGCATCTGCTCGGCAGGTTCATTCTCTGGACACAGGAAGCATCGCCTCGCCTTGAGCGTGGCTTCATCAATCTTCGCTGTAGATGAGGTGATGCGTTCTGGGTTATTCTGTACGGTGACATCGAGCCCAAACACGCGGAGCTCCCTGGTGCGGGCCGCCTTCATGGACCTGAAGTTCGCAGAAGCCAGCGGCCAGACTGAAAGCTGGTCGGAAATGAACTTCTCTATGCAGATGCCTTCCCTTTTCATGTGATCAGAGGAGAGCTTCCAAGGCCTTGTGCATCCTTTTGAACTCACTCTCAAAGTTAGGTGTAAATACTGACTTTCCCAAATTCTCCTCTATCTGCTGGAAACTCCAGTAGCGGCCTTCCTCCACCTCATCATTTGATGGATGGATATCGAAATTACCCACTGCGGCGAAGTAGCAGATGAGCTCACGCTCATAGTCGCTCTCCCAAATACTGTTCTCAAGGTAGATGGGGTTGAAATCCACGAAACCAAGCTCCTCGCCTGCCTCCCTGAAAAGGGCCTCCTGCACGCTCTCGCCATATCCGATGTGTCCTCCGACCGCTGTGTCCCAGTATCCTGGAAGCAGCTTTTTCGTCATGGCACGCTTCTGCAGGTAGATCTCACCGCTTCGGTTTATGATATTCAGGTGGACAACGGGATGGAGCGGACGCGCCGCCGAATGGCAGTATGAGCGCGTCGCGTAACCCAGCACCTGGCCGGTAGGCTCGATGAGCGGAAGCATCTCCTTCGACTCAGCATCGCCCGCCTCGGGCATGAATGCGCGAGGGGTCAGGTTCTTGGCGTGTCCGACGGGATAAACCAGTTCTATCACTTCGATTATAGATTTAGTGTAAATGTATGGTGCAATATCTCAAGTTCCTGCTCCGAGTACAGGAATCTATCCACAAAGTCTGGAGCAATGCGTCCGAGGGCCATATATGCGCCGACAAGCAGTGCCAGCACGGCAGCCACAGCGCCGATGCGCTTGGTGACCTTCCAGACCTTCCTGGCGACCTCCATCCTCTTACGAGCCGCGGCCTCTTTCTTCAGCGCCTGCAGCCTCTTCTCTTCCTTGGCCCTGGCTTTCTGCTCTCTCTCATTCTCCTCGGCGATTCTCTGAGCCTCGGCGCGAGCCGCCGCGATCCTCTCAGCCTCAGCAGCCTTCTCTGCGGCTTCCTTCTCCGCCGCTTCTTTTTCCGCCGCCTCCTTGGCGAGGCGCTCAGCCTCTTCCCTCTCGGCCTGTTCTTTGGCGAGGCGCTCGGCTTCTTCCTTTTCAGCCTGCTCTCTAGCGAGGCGCTCAGCTTCTTCTGTTTCAGCCAGCTCCTTGGCGAGGCGCTCCTCTTCAGCCTTCTGGGCTGCAAGCTCCTCCTCCGATGGGCCTACTGGCTCCATGACAGGCTGTGGTACAGCCTCATCCTTCGGGTCGTCATCCAGGAAAGAGCGAAGCTCGGCCACCGCTGCAGAAACCTCATCATCGGTCTCTACATGGGTCTTCAACGACACCGGCTGAAGCCCGAAGCCATCAGGGTAGATGTTCAGATCCTCATCGGCGATGAAAAAGAAGTTATTCTCCCTGGTCGCCCTGAGCCTTCCCAGACCTGGAAAGACGATGGTCTTCTTATCCTTCAGCAGATCCTTCATCTCGGAAAGATAACTTCTCATCAGCGAGTCCGCAGTGCCGAAATCCAGCTTATTCGACTTCGCATACAGATCCACAAGGAGAGAATCTCCTTCCTCCCTCGGGCGGAAAGAAAGCCTTCGATACGGAGGATTGATGGTGTATCCCCTGTCGGAGAATGTAGAAGGGACAAGCTCTGCTACGAAGCTACCCACGCCAGGGAGAGTAACCACGTCACTGTCAAGTATCAGTTCCTTGACCATTTTCGACAGAAGATCGATATCCATAAATCTCGGTTTTATAACTTACAAATATAACAAATTCTCTCGAAAATACCTTCTTGGACCCACATATGCAGAAAAACATCAAAATTTTACCTAAAATATTTGGAGAGTAAGAAAATTGTTGTACCTTTGCAATCCGCAACGGAGAAACACCGAAGCGAAATATTCCTCCTTAGCTCAGTTGGTTAGAGCACCTGACTGTTAATCAGGGGGTCCTGGGTTCAAGTCCCCGAGGGGGAGCAAGAGCTGAAACTACGGTTTCAGCTCTTTTTCTTTTTGCCCATCCCTCACCTACCAGCCACCATACACAATCTACAGTTAGCTGTAATTCAACGACTTATCAATTATTTAATTTAAATTATTTTGTCACAATAATTCTAAACGAATAATTAGAGCGTGGTTTTGCACTTAAAAGGAGCGTTCTATATATATAGCTCCACAAAATAATTATCTTTGTGGACATGAAAACAAACAGAATAATTATCTTGCTCGCAGGGCTGCTCATACTGACCTCCTGCGCGTCTACCAAGTATATCTATCAGGAAGGTTTCGATGACATAAAGAATGTCGGAATCGTTACTCCTTTCACCGACATTGAGATAATCCAAGCTGCAGACAGCATTGTCTACGACAGCGAGGCTACTGCCGAATTCGCAGATCTCATCACCGAGAGCCTTATGGCTTCAGCCCTCCCTACCGGGAAATACATGCTCATGGACCTTGGCAACGAGAGTCTTAGATATGCCATTCTATCGCTAAGGGACGTTTACCCGAAATATGCAGGAGAAACCAGAGTGCCTGGGGAGCTGGACAAGTTCCTCGAGGAGCATGGTCAGAGATATGGCGTGTTCACGTTTGCCAATGGTTATCTCACAAACAGCAAGCATTACAGAAAAGAGCTCTTCCTGAGCATCCTTACAACAGTCGTCACACACGCTTTATCACTAGGGATGTTGACAGTTGAAAACTACATCCCCGAGAAGAACAGCTTCCAGATGTGGATAGCGGTCGTGGACTCACAGACTGACCGCTTTGTATTCTTTAACTCCTGCTCCAGGAATGGGTCTGACCCGACAAACGAGAAGCACGTAAAACGCGCCATTGACAAGCTTGTCAAGGACTTCAAGAATAAGAAATGAGTTGCAGACTACATGACGAAATAGTCAGCCACCGCGACGAGTCACAGGTGGCGGGCCTCTCCCGCTTTTTCAAGACGGGCCCAGGACAGTACGGAGAGGGAGATAGGTTCCTTGGAATAAAGGTGCCCGTCGTAAGGGCCGTGGTGAAAGATGTGTGGAAGCAGACGAGTTTCGATGACCTGGAGCTGTGCATAAAGTCGGAGTACCACGAGCTGCGCCTAGCCGCGCTGCTGACGCTGGTCCAGGCCTTCAAGCATGCAAAGAAAGACCTGGCGCTACAGCAGCGCTGCGTCGACTTCTACCTGCAGCACACGGCGTATATAAACAACTGGGACCTTGTGGATCTGAGCTGTTACGAGATCATTGGCACATGGCTGCTCGATAAGGAAAGAGACTTGCTGTATGAGCTCGCGACGAGCGGCAAGACACTGTGGGAGGTAAGAATAGGCATGGTGAGCACGATGGCATTGGTACGAAAAGGGCAGCTGGATGACACCTTCGCCATCGCCGAGATATATTTAGGGCGGCCTGGGCCGATGCACGACCTGCTCCAGAAAGCTGGAGGATGGCTGCTTCGCGAAGCCGGGAAACGCGACGAGAAAAGGCTGATGGACTGGCTTGAATCACGTTATAGGACAATGCCAAGGACAATGCTCCGGTACGCCATTGAAAAGTTCCCGGAGGAGACCAGAAAACACTATCTATCCAAATAGAAAACGGCCCGCCATCATATGGCGAGCCGTCATCTTTATGTAGTCACTCTACTACTCCCAACCTGGGTTCTGGGTAAGGGTGTAACCCTTGTCCTTGTAGAGAACGATCTGTGCATTAGGAATAGCCTTAAGGTAGTAACGCTCTGAGTTCACGTCACCTGGCTTGAACTCACGCATACCCTTCTTATAGCCAAACTTAAGATAACCCTTCTTTGAATCGGTAGCAGAAGGATTCTCAGGATCGAAGAGCTGGATACCACCAGTGATTGACTTATAAGGAGCATCAGCAAGGTTAACGTATGCACCAAGGAAAGTCATATCAGGGTTGCCCTTCTCATCCTCAGAGTTGAGGTTCACGTACTTAGCCCATCTGCGGAGGTCATCACCTCTACGGCCCTCGAGCATAAGCTCTACGCGGCGCTCACGACGGATCTCCCAGAGAACTGGGTCAACGTCTGCGTCTCTCTTAGGGTCGTTGATGACAGTACCATTGACAGAGATACTGTTACCAGCGAGGGTAACTGAAGGCATAGCTGCGCGAGGGATAGACTCACCGTACTTGGTGAGCTTACGCTGACGGATTACGTTGATAGACTTGTCGAGGTCTGACTGAGTGAATGCAGAACCACCGACCTTGCTGATCTCGTAACGAGCCTCAACGAAGTTAAGAAGTACCTCAGCGTAGCGGATGGTAGGAGCATCTGCAGGGCACTGGAGAGTATTTGACACGTAGATAGAACCTGTCTTGTACCACTCCTCATTGAGGAACTTCTTGGTAATATAACCTGTGCAAGATGCACCATCCTTATAGGTGATACCTGTAGCGCCCTGGATACGGAGTGTATCTACAAGGCTGTCGAACATACGAGGGTCACGATTCTGGAGAGCGCCCTTTGTAACCTCGTGGTACTTGCCACCGGTGTAGAGCTTAGACTGTGAGATAGGAAGACCATCTGCACAGAGGAAGCTTTCTACTGCGTCCTCGGTAAGACCACCGCGCTGAGTCTCCTTACAGCCGTAAACCATGAGTGAGTTTGACTGAACACCGTAAGTGTACTCTCTGTAGAAAATGATCTCCTTGTTGCCAGCGAGGTCATCAACAGAGAAGAGAGCGTTGTAAGAGTTACCGATAGCGAACTTACCAGAGTTCATAACTACCTCAGCACCATTGATAGCGCCCTGGAGAAGAGCCTTGATGTCACCAGCTGCTACTGCAGTAGACTTAGGGCCGATCTCTGAGCCATGATACTTAAGCCAAGTAGCCTGGAAAAGGAGGTCTCTTGACATGTAAGCACCTGCTACATACTTGTTGACCTGAAGCTTGGTATCATCAGCGCGCATGTTATCGATAGCGAACTGGTAGTCCTCGTTGATGAACTGAGCTACCTCAAGGAAGCTTGAACGATCCTTGTAAAGCTCATCGGTATCTGCAGGATCAACCACACCCTTGATGAGTGGACAACCACCATAGACCTTGATGATGTTTGAATAAGCCATAGCTCTGAAGAAACGAGCTACACCCATCCAATGCTTCTTGGCCTCATCAGAAATGTTCATGTCAGGAATCTTCTCGATCATGACATTTGCCTTGTAGATAACGCTGTAGTTGTTTGTCCAAGCGCCATGTGCTGCATTATAGTCAAGGATGTTTGACTTAGGGAAGTAAACATAGCCACCGCCTGAGTCAATGATATAATCATCGGTATAGTCATCTCCGAATGAATAGCCACCGAAGATTGAGTAGTCTACACCATAGCCAACGAAATAGGTAGAGTAGAAGTCCTGCGCATAGGTGCGGAGAGAAACCTCTGATGCCCAGAATGTCTCGTTGGTCTGCTTGTCCTGTGGGTCCCTGTTGAGGAAGTCATTACAGCTGGAAGCTGTCAGGACCATTGCTGCAACAGCAAACAAATTGAATATCTTTTTCATACTTCAATGCTTTTTAGAATGTGAGCTGAACACCGAATGAGAGAACCTTTGCGAAAGGATAGCTACGACCGAAGTTACGAGCATCTCCTGAACCGCCAGCTACTCTAACCTCAAGTTCAGGGTCGATAGCAGCCTTTACACCGTCGAGGGTGAAGAGGTTCTCACCTGTGAAGTATACGCGTGCCTTTGAGATATGAGCAGCGTCTACGACCTTCTTAGGAAGAGTGTAACCAAAGGTGAGGGTCTTTACACGGAGATATGCCATGTTAAGCATATATCTGTCATTGACAGTGTAGTTACCGCTCTGTGCCTGACCGTAGATGTATGGACGTGGATAGAATGCATCCTGATTGTCCTCTCTCCAGTAGTCCTCAGCGCCTACGTAGAATGGCTCACCACCGGTGAATCCAGGAAGTACCTGGTTACCAGCAGCCCAGAGGCTCTTCTTACCTACACCCTGGAAGAATACGTTGAAGTCGAAGCCCTTCCATGCGAGGTCAATGTTAAGACCATACTGGAAGCGTGGGAGACCGTTGCCGATGACTGAGTAGTCACCCTCTACGTCGGTACCTGCCTGCTTTGAGATCTCGCCATCGTTGTTGAGGTCCTTATAGAGGACATCACCAGGTGCGAAACGATGACCGCTCTTGAATACCTTGGTCTGGTCAGGAAGACCAGCCTTGAGGGTACCGTCAGCGTTGAAGTCATCAGAGGTAAGGAATCTGTCGAAAGTAAGACCCCAGATATCACCGAGGACCATACCCTCCTTATAGTAAGAGGTGCTCCACCAGCCTGAACCATTGCCATAAGCAGGAATAGCTGTGTTTGTGGTCCACTTGGTAACCTTGGTCTGATAGTCTGACAGAGAAGCCATTGCGTTGAAGTAAAGGCCATTGTCGAACTCGTGATGGAAGTCTACTGCAAGCTCCCAACCATCGGTCTGGATAGCGCCGGTGTTCTCATATGGAGCGGCTGCACCGAGAGTGCTAGGAAGGTTTGCTGCGGTAAGGATATCACTTGTAGTTCTTCTATACCAGTCGAATGTTACACCGAGTGCATCGTCGAGAACTCTGTAGTCAAATCCGAGGTCGAGGGTGGTAACCTTCTCCCAAGAAAGTGATGAAGACACGATGGTAGGCTTAGAGGTAGACTGTACCTTCTGGCCACCGATGATCCATGAATCAGTGCTTGTAGAGAGAGTAGAGATGAAACGGTCAGAACCTACGTCCTGGTTTCCGATCATACCGTAAGATCCTCTGAGCTTGAGGGTGCTTGCATACTGTCTGAGGTTCTGCATCCAAGGCTCCTCAGTAACACGCCATCCAGCAGATAATGAAGGGAAGAATGCGAAGCGGCTTCCTGAAGGGAACTTAGAAGAACCATCATAACGGCCATTGAGCTCGAGGAGATACTTATCCTTGTATGCGTAGTTCAAACGTCCGAAGAAACCAGCTACTGACCACCATGAGTGTGAAGCGTCAGTTGTCTGAGTACCGGTAGCGAGGTTGAGCTCTGGCTTTGCAGCGTCGAGAAGATCCATTCTCTTTGCGAGGAAGTATCTGTACTCACCCTTCTCGATATTGGTACCGCCCATTGCTGTGAAAGCATGGTCACCCCAAGTGTGCTTGTAGGTAGCTACAGCATTGAGAGTGAGGGTCTCATTTCTGTTTGAAGTCTCCTGTACATAGTCATAAGATGAGCTGATGTAGTTTACAGGAACGAATGCGTCTACACTGTTCATCGCAGTGAAGATATTGATGGTCTTCACGCCCTTGATGTCACCATACTTCTTGCCGAATCTGTTTCTTGAAGAGTATGAACCATCGACGTCGATAGAGAGATCCTTGAAAGGCTTGATGGTAAGACCACCGTTGATTCTTACAAACTGAGTCTCGTTTGTGGTACGAGGAGCGTACTTGGTCTCAGTGATACCACTTCTGAACTCGTGACCGTTGTATGTTCCGTATGGATACATTGCCTGCCAACGATAGAGGTAGTACATAGGATCGTAAAGATCTGAGTTGTAAGTCATAGGACGAGAGTAGTCAGCCTTTGTGAACATCACGCCACCACGGATTGAGAGCCACTTGGTGATCTGAGAGTTGAGTGAAAGGTTTGCATTGTATCTCGCGAAGTCATCAGAGTTGATCTTCATCTGACCATCCTGCTTGAGGTAACCCAGAGCGATGTTGTAGTTTGTTCTACCGTTACCACCGTTTACAGAAAGTGAGTGGTTCTGCTGAGGAGCCCAGTCGCGGATATACATGTCATACCAGTCCCAAGTACGGATGAAGAACATACCACCGTCACGGAACTCGAAGTCACGACCCTCAACCATCTCTGAACCGAACTCATCACCATATCCATACTTGTTCCAGTAATCCTTCATCTTGTCGATGCTGGTCTGGTCAACTCGCATGTTACCTACTACATTGTAGTAAGAAACTGAGTTAGGATCTGCAGCAGCATTCTTTGCTCCGATGAGGTTGATCTCACCCTGCTGCCATCCTGGAAGCTGCTTAGGAGTCTTGGTAGGAGTTCTGAGAGATACATTTGCAGAGTACTTTACAGTGATCTTCTCAGCCTTAGCCTTAGCCTTGGTAGTGATGAGGAGTACACCGAACGCTGCACGTGCACCATAGATAGAAGAAGAAGCTGCATCCTTGAGGACAGAGATAGACTCGATATCGTCTGGATTTACGAGAGAGATATCGTCGATCTCCACATTATCCACGAGGATAAGAGGGTTACCGCTACCGTTAGGTGAGCTGACGCTACCTCTGATCTTGATGGTAGGAGCGCCACCGATCTCACCGGAACCTGTGGTAACGGTAAGTCCAGGGACAGCACCCTGAAGAGCACGACCGATATCAGCGATAGGACGGCTTTCAACTGTCTTGGCTACGTCTACAGAAGCAACGGCACCGGTAAGGTTTGCCTTCTTCTGGGTACCATAACCGACTACGACAACCTCCTCGAGGAACTGCGAGTCCTCATCGAGGATAACTGTCATCTTTGCAGAGGCTGGAACCACCTTTGTAGCATAACCAATGCATGAAATCTCGAGCTGAGCGCCACTCTTTACGCTGAGGAGGAACTTACCATCAGCATCGGTAACCACTCCATTACGAGTGCCCTGCTCGATTACACTAGCGCCCACGATAGGCTGGCCCTGTGCGTCAACGACGGTACCGGCAGCCATGATCTGTGAGCTCTGGGAATAGTTCTCTGCCACGGAAGCAGATGCGCTGGCGGTAACAGCGGTTCCGAAAGAAACGGAGACTGCGAGAGCCAGAGCGACAAGAGCCTTATTCAACGATAAACTCTTGAACGAAACCTGGAGAATCATAAGTGTGTTGTGTTAATATTGGTTGGTAATAATTATTCTGCATAAAGAAGATAAGGTCTACGCTGCTCCTTGAACGCCTTCACGTCATCAGTCCACATAGCCTTGATCTCGTCTGCCGATGCGCCTGCGAGTATCATCTCCCTCACATAGCCCTGGCCCACCTCATGCTCGAAGTGCTCACCATTTGTGAAGAAGTCAGCGCCCACATTCATCTGGTTATATGCGTTGATGAGGTTTGTGAAGTCTGCGCCACGGTCCCAGATGGTCTGGAGAGGCATGTCGCGGAAGTCGAAGCCATAGCAGAGCTGATCCTGATAGCGAGGCGAGCTGGCACCCTCCATGCTCCTAGGAGTGAAGCTGAACTCCACACCCTTCATGTCCGGGTGTCCACAAAGCTCATATGGATACATCGTGCCACGTCCTTCTGTGACAATGGTAGCGGCAAAATAGCAGTTCTCGGCATAAAGGTACACGCTCTTCATGTCCTTCAGGTTCGGAGAAGGCTTCATGAGGAGAGAGTATTTCATCTGATGGTCATAGTTCAGGCAAGGGATCACGGTGAGATCGCAGGTGCCACCCGGAATCCAGCCCTCACCATTTGTCATAAGGGCCAGCTCACCCAATGTCATACCATGTATCATGCAGACTGGAAGCCATCCAATGCCACTCTTATACTTCATGTCAAGCATAGGTCCATCCACATAGAAGCCATTCGGATTCGGACGATCAAGCACGATCACCTTCTTGCCATACTTGACGCTCGCTTCCATCAGATGATGCATTGTGATATAATAGGTGTAATACCTCATGCCCACATCCTGGATATCCACAACGATCACGTCAAATGTCGCCATTGACTCCGCACTTGGCAGATGCGTGCCATGCTCATAGAGCGAAAGGATAGGAATTCCTGTCACTGGGTCCACCGAGCTAGGGACATTTGCGCCGGCATCTGCCGCGCCACGGAAACCATGCTCAGGTGAGAAGATAGCGGTGACATTGACCCCACGCTCAATGAGAGCATCGAGAACATGTGGTCCATACACCACCTCGACACCATCCGACGCGGGAGTGCCAAATGGTATCATACAGTTCTCATCAGTAACGGGAGTGCCGGCTGGGACCATAAGTCCCTCAGACTTGTCGCCAACTATACCGGTATGGTTTGAATACACAGCTACTCTCTTCCCCTCAAGCAAAGGGAGATACTCCTCGAAACGCTCATCACCAAGTACAATGCGCTCCTCTGAGTTTTTTGATTGGCATGCTGTGATGGACAAGGCTGCCATCACGATAAACAATAGCTTTACTTTCATCTGGTTAGTATAGTGTTAGCAGACAAAAGTAATAAAAAAAGTAGAGAAAACGATTTATTTTTGTGATTAATTATAGCTATCGCCACTCTATTTTGTAACGAACGGGCCGAAAACAGCCTTGACCTTGTACTCCATGTCATTGTCATCAAGCGAGTAGACCATATAAGACCCGCCACCTGGAGCTACCCTCACCACGAAATGGCCACCTACAGCCGCGAAATTGATCTTAGAAAGCTTCTGTTCGTTGGCCTTGTTCGTCACGAAGATCTGACAGTCTGGATTTGCCTCGAGAACCCTCTGCATGGTCTCATGATTTGGCTGGACCGTTCTCCAGTTTCCGACGAGGAGCACAGAAGGCTTGAGCTTACCAAGGATGGTAGAGCTGTTTGTGTTCGAGGTACCATGATGCGATGCCTTCATCACATCCACTTCGCCCACCACCTTTGAGATAGGCTCCTCAATATCCTTATAACTATAAGAGGTACGACCAGAATACTGTATGTCGCCACCGGTGAAGTAGTTGAACTTGCCATAATTGAACTCAAGGACACAACTGAGGACATTGCCACCAGGCAGCACATCCTTCTTCGCGCCGTTCTCACTGAGACGGAAGAGCTCTGCTGAGGATGGGAGCTCCGAATGTGACTCATAGCCCACACCAGTCCAGACGTCGCCATTGGCCGCGATATTCCTGATGCTGAAATCATACTTCTGAGAGTGTCTGAGCGGGAACTGATCGTCGTGACCCACGGCAAACTTCTCCCTGGTCGAGCCATATTTCTTCGACGCCCACGCCACATAGTTCAGATAGCTCTGGTAATTCAGAGGTGTGGTAGGCGCATAGTAGTCAGCAGAAGGGCGGTCATCGAACTCTCCCCTGTCCACGATCTTCCCGAACGGGAGCTTGACGCCAAGCTCTCCTAGTCCCACATACTGGAACTGGGCATCGTGGTGCACAGGATTCAGTGGATGATAGAATCCCATGTGATCGCTATGATAATGAGTCAGCACAAAGTAGTCTACCCTGCCGGCAGAGACTGCTGGCATGAAATGCTTGACGTAGTTCAATATCACCTCACTGCTCGTCACATCTGCAGAAGGCTTGGGATCGAGTCCCGGAGGATCCATGGTATCCATAGGCGGAGCACCTGCACAGTCAATGAGCATGGTAGTACCATCAGGGTAGATGAGGAAAGAGCTCTCTCCCCTGCCGCCATTGATGAAATGGATATCGAAATAACCCTCCTGCCAGCCCGGAAGCACCTGACCCACAACGACTTCACTTGAAGGGCCTGAAAGCTTGGACTGAGTGCCACAAGAAAGCAGGCACACACAGGCAGCAATAATAAACAAGAATCTTTTCATACGTCTTTCCATTAGCATAGCGAATTTATACATTATTTTGTTATATTTGTATGCTTGACGAAATTAACATCTAAATTTTTGTAATATGAAGAAAGTATTAGCAATGGTGATGATCGCCCTCACAGTAGTGAGCTGCGGTTCTCTCACAAAGACAGCAAACGGCGCACTTATCGGAAGCGGTAGCGGTGCAGCCCTCGGTGCAGCAGTAGGTGCACTCATCGGTAAGGACGGAAAAAGCGCAGCCATCGGTACTGCTATCGGTACTGTAGTAGGTGCTGGCGTAGGTACCCTCATCGGTAACAAGATGGACAAGAAGGCTGAGGAGCTCGCAGCTCTCGAGAACGCCCAGGTTGAGACTGTAGAGGACGCAAACGGCCTCAAGGCAGTGAAGGTTACCTTCGACAGCGGTATCCTCTTCAAGACAAACAGCTCTACCCTCAGCGCAGATTCAAAGGCAGCCCTCAAGGACTTCGCTCAGAAGATGTCTGATATGGTTGAGACCGACATCACTGTATATGGTCACACCGATAACACCGGTTCAGACGCAGTTAACGAGAAGCTTTCAGCTCAGAGAGCAAACTCAGTGTCTACATACCTCCAGTCTCTTGGTATCGACAAGAGCCGCATCGTTTCAGAGGGTAAGTCTTACAGCATGCCTGTAGCTACCAACGAAACAGCAGAGGGTCGTGCACAGAACCGCCGTGTCGAGATCTACATCTCTGCAAACGAGAACATGATCAAGCAGGCTGAGAACGGCACACTCCAGTAGTCGTTTCACACTCAAGGATAAAAAGCTGGCCCGACGGGTCAGCTTTTTTCGTATCAAGGCAGATACAAAAAAATCAGGCTGACCATCAATGGCCAGCCTGACTCTATATCTTCCGATATGATTACGCGAGCTTGTTAATGTAGCAAGCGATACCGCTCTTAAGGTTAGCAGCCTTGTTCTTGTGGATAAGACCAACCTTTGCAAGCTTGTCGATCATAGCGAAAACCTTAGGAGCGTTTGCCTCAGCGGTCTTCTTATCGGTGGTGTTTCTGATAGCACGAATAGCGTTTCGTGTAGTCTTTGCATAATACTTGTTATGCAGTCTGCGCCTT
>JAKSJL010000049.1 GCA_024398295.1 Bacteroidales bacterium | reverse complement strand
GAAGCGAACTTCAAGAATCTGTGTGGTCTTCTGCGCCTGACATTGAAGGGAAGCGGCACCATAAAGAAGATCAGGATCATTGATGACGCTCCGTTATATGGAGAAATCGCCAGAATCGCAGATGACGGTTCTGCGGTCCTGAAATCTGCCGGTCTCAGTGAATATGCCCTTACGCATGACTGTGGGGCAGGTGTGGATCTTTCTGCAGATGGCACCAATTTCTATATTCCTATGCCGCAAGGCGACTATGACGGCATAAAGATCGAGATTACCGATCGTCTCGACCGTACGATAACCAAGACTTTGAAGGCAGGAAAAATACTCAACATAACCCGCTCGAAGATTACTCCCGTCAGCCTTACCCTCGCCGGTTTCGAGGTTGATCCACTTCCTGATGGAGCGCTCTCAGGAGCGTTCACAGTGAGCAGTTCTGGAAGAAGGGTATTCTTCTCCAGGGGCAACCTGTACTGGGATGGCGACTCGTTCGAATTTGAAGCACATCAGTACGATTCCCCGGATAAGTGGAAGCCTGACCACGTTAGTTTTTATTACTGGAGTGTAACTGCTAGCTATGCATATAATAGTACGTATACTAATGAGGTGTCACCTGAAGATGTCCTCTTCACCAACGACCCAAACCATCCAGAAAAACCGAATAAGAATTTCACTGTTAACAACGTAACTGGAGCATTCCGTACCCTTTCTAACGACGAATGGCATTATCTAATCACAAAGCATGATGTCAAGTATGTTACCATTAACGATAGAAAAGGTTATGTGATAGCCCCCGATGGAGTAAAGCTTGATCCCGCTAAAGAATCGTACAGTGAAATTGAGCTGGTTTCAGACAATCTCGTCTTCCTCGGTTGTAATGGTCTTCGTCGATGGGATGCAACTCATTTTTATAACGATCTCGGATACTACTGGTCGTCGTCTATTGACAAATCAGATAATAGCCACGCTTTAAGCTTGAGCATAAACAACAATGAAATCAAAACAGGAGTGTCTTTGAACAGGGCGGACGAGCGCGCTTGTATACGCCTCGTCACAGATGTCGCATTGGAGTCATCGGATATTGAGAAACCAGAGGAAGGAAATACTTACGATTGGGATTAAAAGCTATGAATATGAAAAAGACAATATATCTACTTTCCATGCTTTTCATCGCTGCGTGTACTGCAGACAATCTCGGCATCGAAGAAAGCGCAGACAATGATATGAAGTTCTACGCCTCATTTGAGGGCGCAGAACTTACCAAGACCTACCTCAATGATGAGGGGTACATCTGCTGGACCGCAGATGACCGCATCTCCATTTTCGCCTGCAATACATATAACCAGCAGTTCCGCTTCGACGGCGAGACCGGTGAAAGGGCAAACTCGTTTACGGTTGTCAGCAGCCTTGGAACCGGGGCCGTCCTTCAGGCGAACTATGCCGTATACCCTTACGCAGAGGGTAATACAATCTCAGCGGATGGAGTGTTCAGCGTGACGCTTCCGGATACCCAGGCATACGTAGAGAACTCTTTCGGTCTGAATGCCAACACGATGGTTGCCGTTACCGAGAATGCCGAAGATAAACATCTACAGTTCAAGAATGCATGCGGTTTCCTCAGGTTATCCCTCTATGGCGATGATACGATCAAGAAGATCACTCTCAAAGGTAACAATGGGGAGAAAATCTCCGGCACAGCGCATGTCGAGGCGTCATTTGAAGGCGTCCCAAGCGTCACTCTTGGAGATGATGCCACGGGATCGATCACTATTGACTGCGGCGAGGGCGTAACCCTTGGAGCGACCAGGGACGCAGCAACTGTCTTCTACTTCGTCCTCCCTCCAGTAGAGTTCTCCGAGGGAATCACCATCACTGCGACTGCCACGGACGGAAGGGTGTTCGAAAGGACGACATCCCAGTCCATCGCCGTGGAGCGTAACACGATCTCCAAGATGAGTCCACTGGAGTGCGACATTTTCAGAGGCCTAACATTCCTGGCAGAAGAGGAGACCGAAATCACTCTTAACAACGGATATGATCCACAAGCGATCACTCTCGAATATAGGACAGGCAGAACCTGGATGCCATACTCAATAGGAAGCGCCATTGTGCTTGCAGCTGGAGACAGCGTAAGCTTCAGGGCAGGAGCAGGTGGGAATATGAGCGGTATTGGCAACTGCAAATTCTCAATGACCGGTAAAACCAGAGCATCTGGAAACATCATGTCGCTGATAGACCGTTCCCTGAAGAGCAATTCAGTGCCGTCGAATTGTTTCAACGGATTGTTCTACGATTGCGTCAACCTCACCTCTGCTCCCGAACTTCCTGCAGTGAACCTTGCAGATCATTGCTATACATTCATGTTCTATAATTGCACAAGCCTTGTGGATGCTCCCGAACTACCGGCAACAACTCTTTACGAGTATTGCTACAATGCCATGTTCGCAGGTTGCAGCAGTCTTAATAAAGCTCCGGAACTGAAGGCACCGGTTCTTGCTAAAGGCTGCTATTTCCAAATGTTCTTGGACTGTGAGAGCCTCTCTTATGTAAGGATGCTTGCTACTGATATCTCAGCGATGGATTGCCTTTATGGCTGGCTTAATTACGTTGCCGAATATGGCCGTGTGGAAATAAATAGAGAGCTGCTTGAGTCCGCTTCTGATGACACTGTTAAAGAAGCATTAGGTATTCCTAATACTTGGGACGTTTCACGTTATCATGGGGCACCAATCCAACAATAAAAAACAAATTATAAATCATGAGAAGTCCTCATTGTTTAGTCTCAGCCGCAGTCATTGCACTTGGACTCGCGGCCTGCACCAAGGAGGAGGCCACGACTCCCTCCGAGCAGCCTTCTGAACGCCAGATCACTATCATTGCCAGCACAGAAAGTTGTGTAGACACAAAGACGTCGCTGTCTGGCAATGACACTGATGGCTATAAGGTTCTGTGGAGTACAGGGGACAAGATAACATTGGTCAAGGGCTCCAATTTATATGAATTCACCCTAGCAGATGGAGTGGGCACAACTACAGGCTCATTTACCGGACCCCGCCTGGACAATGGAGAGTACCAGGCCTATTACGGGACTGACGGAGAGGAGTTGTCCGGTCTTTTTGATTACAAAGGAATCAACATGATCAGTTCTGCCCCGATGGTGGCAGACGTCACCATCACTGATGGCGTGACATCCGTGGCAAGATTCAGGAACCTATGCGGTCTGCTGCGTCTGACATTGAAGGGATGCGGCACAGTGAAAGAGATCAAGGTTCACGCCAGTCAGCCATTGAATGGGCACTTGAGTATTAACGAGGAACAAGGTTATGCCTATGTTCGCGCTTTTGAACAGGATAATTATGACAACACCCTCTTTTGCGGAGACGGAGTTGCACTCACCGACGAAGGCATAGATTTCCTCATCCCCATGCCACAGAATGAGTATGACGGTATAAGGATTGAGATTACTGATGACACGGAGTACAAATGCACCAAGACCCTGAAGGCGGGCAAGAAACTCAATATCGCCCGCGCACAGATCACCCCTGTCAGACTCACTTTCACCAAGCCCGTCATACCTGATGGAGCGCTATCAGGTGAGTTTAAGGTCAATGATTCCGACAAGAAGGTCTTCTTCTCCAAGGGTAACATGTATTGTTACACTGGTGGACCATACAGGCCAAATTTCGAGTTCGAAGAAAACCAGTACAGCTTCGCGAAGGCTTGGGACATGAATCACGTCAGTCATTTTTACTGGGACGGGCATGAAGAGCATTCATATACCTATCTTCCTGCTGATACTCACAGCGGAAATGGTGTATTATTCACCAATGACTCAGATGATGACGAAAAGCCAAACAGTATCTTCGCTGCCAATGATTTATTTGGAACATATCGCACTCTCTCCAAAGACGAGTGGCAGTATCTGTTCGAGCACCACCAGCACAGAAGGGTTACTGTCAATGGCATAGGAGGTTGTGTAATTGCCCCGTATGGGACAGCTCTGGCAAGCGACAAGACTTCATTTACCACCAGCGAGCTGAACGACGGCCATCTCGTCTTCCTTCCAGTTGCAGGTTCCCGCTATGCTGGTACCTACCTCGAAAGCGAAATCGGTTATGGCTACTATTGGTCGTCGTCTGCTTCCGATGACGGATACTCGTACTGTGTATGTATTGATGGTAACGAAGTCAGTCTTGTAAAAAAGAATATCGACAGTGGCTGCTGCATCCGCCTCGTGACAGACATGGATTATGAGGCGCCATTGGTGTCATCTGATATTGAGAAACCTGAGGATAGCGATAATTACGGTTGGGAATAAACATCTATGGACATGAAAAAGACATTATTTATTCTTTCCATGCTCGCAGTGGCTGCATGTACGGCAGACAATATCGGCATCGAGGAACCAGCGAGCAGCGATGTGAAGTTCTACGCCTCATTTGAGGGAGCTGACCTTACCAAGACTTACCTTGATAATGATGGCTACATCCGCTGGAACGCAGATGACAGCGTATCGATTTTCGCGGGCAAGACATATAATCAGCAGTTCAGGTTTGACGGCTCTACTGGTGATAGCGGAAACTCATTCACAATGGTCGGCAGCCCCGGAACAGGAACTGAGCTTCAGGCTAACTATTCAGTATATCCATACTCAGAGAACAACCTTATCACGCCGACTGGAGTACTCGGCGTTACGCTCCCTGCTACTCAGGTGTATGCTGAGAACTCATTTGGACTGAATGCCAATACGATGGTCGCAGTCACCGAAAACGTCGCTGACAAGCATTTGCGATTCAAGAATGTCTGCGGCTACCTCAAGATGTCCCTCTACGGTGACGCCACGATCAAGTCTATTACCCTTAAGGGCAATAATCGTGAAACGATTGCTGGAATGACCCTTGTCAAGGCATCATATAATGGCACACCTAGCACAAGTCCCGCTCTCGGGGCGACAGAATCAATTACCATTGACTGCGGCGAAGGTGTGGCTCTTGGCGCCACCCAAGAGACTGCTACTGTCTTCTACTTTGTCGTTCCTGCAGTAGAATTCTCTAATGGCATCACCATTACGGCGACAGCTGCAGACGGAAGAGTGCTTAAGAAGACCACGACACGCCCTCTCAAGGTGGAGCGAAACAAGATTTCAAAGATGAGCGCGCTGGAGTATGACGAACCGTTCCCGTTCAAAGGCTTGACTTTCACAGCAGATGAGGAGTCTACAATTGCTCTGAACAAGGAAGGCCAACCTGAGCCGATCACTCTTGAATACAGTAAAGACAATCACGTCTGGACCTCATACACTATCGGGGAGACTATCAACCTCGAGGCCGGTGAATATGTTTACTTCAGGGCTGGAGAAGGTGGAAATCAGACCTTCTGCGACGAGAACGAACTAAAAAACTTCTACTATTTCTCTATGGCTGGAAGAATCAGAGCGTCGGGAAACATCATGTCGCTGCTTGACAGGACGCTGACTAGGAATTCCGTACCAAAGAATTGTTTCAACTGTTTGTTCATAGGTTGCAACAGGCTTTTCTCCGCGCCTAAACTCCCTGCAACTGAACTTGCGGAAGGATGCTATTACGGAATGTTCGCAAACTGCAATAATCTTGAAACGGCTCCGGAACTTCCTGCAACTACTCTTGCACTTGCTTGCTATTTGGATATGTTCTTGAATTGTACATCATTGACGACGGCTCCGGAACTTCCTGCTTTGAATCTTGCACCATTGTGTTATACTTTTATGTTCCAAGGTTGTTCAAATCTCGTGACTGCGCCGGAATTGCCTGCAACGACACTTACCAGCAACTGCTACCAGAAGATGTTTGATTCATGTGAGAAGCTGAATTATGTAAAGATGCTCGCTACCGACATACCTGATACTGGTTTTTGCCTTTCCGGTTGGCTTAATGGCGTGGCTTCCGAAGGAAACATCTATCTAAGCAAGTCATTACCTGATGAGGCCTTGGAGAAACTGAACCTTCCTGAGGATTGGCACATCTGGCGCAACGATTAATAATGTTGTAAATTAATTGTTTACACATGCTTAATAACTATATCGAGGCAGCGCGCTGTCTTTTGTGCGCTGACGCGCCATGTACCAAGGAATGTAACAAAGGGCTGGATCCAGCACGTGGAGTCCGTGCCATCAGATTTGAGAACACACGATGCGCTGGACTATATTTCAACCAGGAAAACTGCGAGGGCTGCGAAGCACCTTGCGAGAAGGCCTGCATCCATTACGACTTTCCTATAAGGATCAAGGAGTTGGCATCCTCTCTCACCAAGGTGGCCTCTGCGCCAAAGGCAGATATGTCCATTGACTTTTGTGGTTTCCATTGCGAAAACCCGTTCATGCTGGCATCCTCTGTGATTGGCAATTGCTACGAGATGATCGCCCATGCATTTGACCTGGGCTGGGGAGGCGTCATGTACAAGACGATTTCTTTCCTCAACATCAGAGAGGTCTCACCACGCTTTGATGAGGTGGACAAGGAAGGTGTGCCGTTTATCGGCTTCAGAAACATGGAGCAGTTAAGCGAGCACACTCCGGAGGTGGACTTCGAGATCATTGGCAGACTGAAGAAGAACTACCCGACCAAGCTCGTTGTGGCGTCGATCATGGGCAAGGACGAGTTTGAGTGGGCCAGACTGGCAAAGATGGCCGAAGACGCTGGAGCGGACATGATAGAATGTAACTTCTCATGCCCGCAGATGAAGACAGAAGGGCTTGGCAGCGACATTGGACAGAACAATGAACTCGTCCGCATCTACACCATGATGGTGAAAAACGCCACCAAGCTTCCTGTCATCGCGAAAATGACTCCGAATGTCACACACATAGAAGAACCTGCGCTTGCTGCGAGGTTCGGTGGCGCTGATGCCATTTCTGCCATCAACACGATCAAGAGCATCACACTTGGCAGCAGAGCGTCCGTGGCAGGAAAGAAGACGATTTCCGGTTATAGCGGAAGGGCGGTGAAGCCAATAGCACAGCGAATGATACTCGACATCAGGCGATCTCCTGGCACCAAGGACTTGCCTATCAGCGGCATAGGTGGTATCGAGACCTGGAATGATGCCGTGGAGTACATACGACTCGGATGTTCAAACCTGCAGGTCTGCACGGCTGTCATGCAGTACGGATACAGAATCATTGACGACCTTATCCAAGGCACTCAGGAATATATGGAAAGCCGTGGCATCAGCCATCTATCCGATTTGCTCGGGGAGGCCCTTGATGAATTTGTGGTTCCTGGCGAGCTCGATCGAGAGACCTACGTACTGCCAAAATTCAACCGCGAAAGCTGCGTGGGCTGTGGGCGTTGCGCCATCTCATGCTATGACGGAGGTCATCAGGCCATCGTCTTTGACAGCGAGACCAGAAAGCCATCACTCATAGGGAAAAAATGCGTAGGATGCCACCTTTGCATACTTGTATGTCCTGTAGGCGCAATAGCACCTACCAACAGAATTCCAAAGAGGTAAAGCCTTAAATGTACTGTCACTGCCTACTGCATTTCAGTCACGAGACGGAGACTCGCTGCAGTTTCTTCCGCGAATCCACAATTATTGGAAAGCGACACATCCTCGTAAGCATCAAAAAAGTTTATTGAGCCTTTGTCAAGGGTTGAAGGATAATATACTCCACCTGCATCATTGTTCTTGATTTCCTCACCCCTACGCCATCCGGCATAAGGCAGGAATACTACTCCTTCGTACTCCATCTTCGCGAACTCTTCTGCGGAATACTCATTTATGCCCGAAGTGTTGAATGACTTATCCAGAGGATTCGTGAAATCGTCTGGTATCAACATGACGCCATTATGAACCTTTCCATTGGTGTCAGTGACTCTGGCACGCCCGTATGGGAACTTGCTATGGACAAAGAACTCGTACCAATCATCCAATGATGGTGCATGCCATAAATCACCTTGTCCATTGGCAGTGAAACCAGAAGATTCCGTAAACAGCACGTCGCCATTATTCGGCGCTGCCGGTGCCGCATAGGCACGAGCCTCCTCTGCTGATTTGCTCCAATAGAAGTGAGAGATATGGTTAGGATTCCATGTGGTCGCGTAATCCAGCTGGCTGTCTTCGAAGTTGTATGTAGCTTCAGCAGCTCCATCTTTTGTGCCGTACCACAGGTTTCCCTTTGCGAAGACATAGTGCTTGTCGCCGAATGTGAAGGTGCCAGGAATTGCGTCATCAGGGTAGAACGGCTTCATGGAAACAACTATATTATAAGCCTTTGCCACTCCGAATGACAGGTTATCAAACATAGAGTAATATAATCCTGTTGTCTTCCTGATGGACACCTGGCGATCTGCATTTCCAGTTTTGACCAGAGCAAAATTGATATATGCTCGCTCATCCCTAGCCTGGATCGAGCCGTTGCCTGACCTGGTGATCTTACCTGGCTTTTCACCGCTCACGACAGGATCGCTATTCTCTATCAAGGTAAGCGCACAGACAGTATTGACATTGTTGATCTGAGCCCTTATGATATCGCCTGATTCAGGGAGACCTGTGCAATTGACCTTGTATACTGAGGTTGCCAATGCAAACTTGACGCTTCCGCTGGTAATTGATGCAACTGAGCGAGATGGTATGGTACCATACACAAGGAAAGGAACTTTCGAGCCCTCCTGCAGCGATAGGTCAATGCAGAGCTTGCCTCCATCAAGTGTCGGAGCTGAATCTGTCGGAAGCAGTGGACTGTGAACCAATGTCAAAAGGCATTGCTCGGTAGGAACCTTGATCGAGCCTCTCAGTTTGGCATAGAGCCCATCGGTTCCCGTAATATCGGCCGTGAGGATTCCGAGGTGCTCTATACCATTATAAACGTGCACCTTGTCGCCATTTGACCAGAGCACTCGTGCGACAGTCTGGACTTCAGACTTGGTCTCATCTTGCGGAGTATAGCCCTCGATAAATGCATCGATTGACACCTCTATCGTCTCGCCATAATTCTCTGCTGGACCCTTTGGATCTTCCTTGCCACATGCCATCATAAACGAGGCAAGAGCTGCTATAAATACTATTCTAAAATGCTTCTTCATATCGATATCGTTAAGTTTATGTTAAAATCTGTCCTCATATGGATCTGTGTCAGTACCTAGACCATTTAGGTTGCTTTGGCAAATGAGTGCCTGAGTCTTGATCTCTACGATTGTCGCTTGGGGGGCTTGGTAGAGTAGTTTTTCTTTCTCGTTCATGTTTTTATGTTCTTTATTAGGTTATGGCAATGTGATCTCGATAGGAGCAGGATGGCTCCTGTCCTTTGAGTAGTAGTTCTCGAATGGGATAAGGTAGCCCTTCTTTGCATCCAGGTCGTAGATTACGGTATGGGATGTCTCCCAGAATGGGTTGTCTTCTACGTGTGGATCAGGAAGGACTCCATAGATTGTATCATAGTCCGACCAATATTTTTCCATTGCGGCTTTCCAGTATCCATTCTGCGCCGAAAAGTGGTCATTACAGCTTACCCTCTCTTCATCATCCATGTAATACCATCCTGCAGCGTCCTTGCCGTATGACGAAGGAATGGCATTCTCCGAATACCAGAGGGCCTTGTCCACCATAAAGTTCTGGAAGTACCATACAGACTTGGCGATGCCAATGTTGCTGTCAACGGAGGCTGCAGCCTTATCATACTGATTCCTGATCGTTTCCCAGCGCTCCACGCCCATTGCGAGCGGATGGTTCTCAAAAAGCTCCTGCGTCTTGAACCCCCATCTCTCGATGGCATAGTCATACATATTGGTCATGATGGCAGGGTTGCCCTCTGGGCTGTAGTATCCGTTACCATTGCTCTCAAAACGGGTGACCACCATGTCGTAACCGTCAAACTCGACCACCGCGGTAGAGTGCTTGTCGGATATCATGTAGTGTGTCTCGTCATCTGCCAGCGCTATGAGGTCCTGGGAGATTCGCCGGCCCTCGAGTAACTTGATGGCCTCGTCGACACTGCCAGCATTGTCAAGGACATAGCGCACGACGCACTGGCTGGTAAGGTCACCGTCCTGGATGTATGGAGTGCCGGCAACGTGTGGGACAATGTTTATGTTGATCGCCACACCTGCGTCGTTTATTCCGTCCACAACCACAGCTGGAAGGTATTTGTCATTGCCCGTGACACGCCCCTCCTTCAGGAACTGTCTGTTGATCACGGAGACCGCATTCAGCAGTGCGACGCTGGAGTGCTTGACCCTTCCGCCTTTCGGCATCTTGATTATGAGGCACCCGAAGTCTCCCTGAAGCCAGTCAAGGTTTCTACCATGATAGTTTCCGTTTCTCCAGCTGCTGCACGCGCCCACATTTCCAGATTCAATGAGCTCGCTGAAATTCTCAGTGTAATAGGCGTTCGCCGTATCAAAGTCAAAATCCTCAGGGTTCCAGGTAACCTCGGCAGTGTTATCATGGCTGGTCTCCGAGAAGGTGTAGTACTCAGTCTTGTCCACCTCTTCCCTGCACGAGAACAGGCATGTCGCCGTAATCAGCGTGGCTGCTATTTTCAGATAGCGTTTCATCTTGCATTTGTTTTTTTACAATGCAAAGATGGCTTCACACCACAAGAAATAGATTATCCAATGGGAACCATTATTTACAAGATATTGTCCAGATGCGCATTTTGCTTGTTTTTACAACCGCTTTTCGCGATAGTACAACAACTTGTAAAAATGCTTTCGATAACGATAAGAATTGTCTGTGACACGCATGATACCTTTGCGGCACAAACAGAAACAAGAATCAAATATTTATAGTTATGAAAAAGTTATTTCTAATCATCTGCACTGTTTTCGCAGTATTCATGGCATCTTCATGCACCACCAGGATCGAGGAGGATTCTTATGACATCGTTGGCTACTGGAAATTCACTGGATTCAATGGCAAGGACTATCCCGATAACTATCACTACCTCCAGGTTATAAATGACATGATCGTCGTCTATGACCGCTATGAGAACACCGTTACTTCATTCGGTTACAAAAGGACAAACAATACGCTGACCCTGACTGCACCATTTGCCGGAGAATACACCACCATCCTGGTGGATTCAGCATCATACGACGAGGTAGCCAAACTCGGTCAGATGTGCTGGGACTGCGGAAACGGGCAGAAGTACTATTTCGGCATTTGGGACAGGTAGCGTCCGTCTGATTTGATGGTTGTCATTGGATTTTCTGAATTATTGGCTACCTTTGAGGCTAGACGAATCAAAACAAAATGCTTATGAAAAAGACATTCATGTCCATCGCAATGGTCGTTGCCGCACTCCTCGCATCGACCTCCTGCAAAAAGAGTGATGGTGATTCCATCCACATCGACTATGAGGAGTACACCCTGCCTAACGGCCTCAAGGTAGTGCTTCACGAAGACCACAGCGACCCTATCGTCGCACAGGCCATCGCATTCCACGTCGGCAGCGCGCGTGAGAAGGAGGGCAAGACAGGCTTCGCCCACTTCTTCGAGCACATGCTCTTCCAGCGCTCCGAGAACCTCCCACGAAACGCTTTCTTCAACAAGATTGCCGACATGGGCGGTAACTTCAACGGAGGAACCTCAAATGACTATACCATCTACTACGAGTGCGTGCCACGCAATGCCCTCGAGAAGATCCTCTGGATGGAGTCAGACCGCATGGGCTACTTCATCAACACTGTCACCCAGAGCGGCCTTGAGCGCGAGATCGACGTCATCTGCAACGAGAAGCGCCAGACCGAGGTGAACAATGCCTACGGTATGATGAACGACGTGATGTGCAAGAACTTCTTCCCAAAGAGACATCCATACAGCTGGACCGTCATCGGTGAGTTCGAGGACATCAAGTCTGCGACCGTGGAGGATGTGAAGGAATTCTACAGGACCTACTACGTCCCTTCAAATGCTACTCTCTGTATAGCGGGAGACTTCGACCCTAAGGAGGTCAAGGCCCTCATCGAGAAGTACTTCGCTGAGATCCCAAGCCACCCTGTGGAGAAGCCAGCAGTATGGGACGTCACACTTGACCAGACCAAGAACCTCTACTACGAGGACCAGTTCGCCAGCATGGCGTCTGTCGAGGTAGCATGGCCATCAGTCGCAGAAGGCCATGCGGACGAGGCCGCTCTCGATGCATTCTGCAGCCTCTTCGGCCGCGGAAAGAACTCGCCTCTGTACAAGAACATTGTCGAGAAGAATCTCGCTCCTAGAGTATCTGCATACAACGGCACCCGCGAGAGCGCCGGCCAGATCAGCATCAGCGCCACCGCATTCCCAGGCGTGGACATTGACCTTATCATGGCTGCCATCGAGCAGGCTATGGCTGACTTCGAGGCCAATGGTGTCGATGAGGAAGAGCTCGCCACCATCAAAGCGGAGAACGAGACATCTGCATATCGCCGCCTCGGCAGCGTCCTCGGCAAGGCACAGATGCTCGCCAGAAGCAAGGAGTTCTACGGCAAGGCAGACAAGTTCATCGACGACATCGCAGACTTCAACAAAGTCACCGCGGAGGACGTGATGAGAGTATACGAGAAATACGTGAAGGGACAGAACTACGTCTCTGTAGTAGCCGTTCCTAAGGGACAGGCCGAGCTCTCCATCGAAGGCAGCGCCATCGCCGACCTCACCATGGAGGACCAGAGCAAGCAGACCATGCGCAGCGCCGCTGGAGCCATCGTGGACGACGACTACGAGCGCACCCCATCGAAGATCGACCGCAGCGTCGAGCCTGACTATATGGCCAATGCGCCTAAGACAAATGTCCCTACCATCTGGAGAGCTACCATGGCCAATGGCATCAAGATCGCCGGCATCACCCAGAAGGAGATCCCTATGGTGAACATGAACATTGCCGTAGATGGTGGCGCCATCCTCGACCCAGCCGGCAAGAGAGGCACATCTGCCATCTACGCCAGCATGATGAATGAGGGCACCTCTGAGCACAGCGCAGTAGAGCTTGAGCAGGCGCTCAAGAGACTTGGCGCGTCTGCACGCATCAGCGGCGGCACCAAGTCGATAAACATCAGCGTGAGCTCATTGGCAAAGAATCTCCCTGCAGTGATGGAGATTGTGAATGAGATGATTACCAAGCCAGCATTCGACGAGAGCGCATTCAAGCGCGCCGTGAAGAGCCAGAAGTCATCTATCCAGAACGCGCTCACCAGCATCACCTCTCTCGGACAGAGAGCAGCCACCACCCTCTGGCTCGGCGACTGCGTCTACACCGATTTCGCATCCAACGAGAGCATTGACGCCATCACCATGGACGACATCAAGGCTTACCAAACAAACCTCACTCCTAAGAACGCTCACATCGACGTCGCTGGCGACATCGACCTCGCTACCCTCAAGAAGGCACTCGCAGCCCTCGAGGGATGGGAAGGCGCAGATGTGGCAGTCCCTGAGATCGTGGTAGGAGCAAGCGCAGCGCCTGGCACATATTTCATCGACTTCCCTGGCTCTAAGCAGTCATATATCTACATCATTGGCCCAGGCAAGAAGATCTCTGACCCTGAGTACCACCAGCTTGACGTGCTGAACCAGAAACTCGGCGCAGGCTCTGCAGGACGCCTCTTCGAGGTGCTCCGTCTCCAGAGAGGCTACACCTATGGCGCCAGCTCATCATTCACCTCAAACCTCGAGGCTGGCTACTTCCATGCAGCATCCAGCGTACAGGGCAGCTCGACCAAGGAGTCTGTCGCTCTCTTCAAGGAGATCATCAATGACTTCGGCGACCAGTACACCCAGGAGAAGCTTGACGGTGTGAAGGGTGCAATGCTCAGGTCCAATGCCTCTGCATTCGAGACCACCCAGAGCCTTGTGGGACTTCTCTCAGCGATCAGAAACTACAATCTCCCAGACGATTACATCGCTCAGGAGGAGGCTGTGGTGAATGCCATGACCCTCGATGACATCAAGGCCAAGGCTGATGAGTTCCTGAATGTGGACAACATGATCATCGTGGTAGTCGGCGACGCCGCTACCCAGCTGAAGAACGTTCCTGGAGCGAAGCTTATCAAGGCGATCTAGTCAGGTCTGGCGACCTGACTAGTAGAGCTCTGAGATCTCACCAGCAATTATGAAGCTGGTATCTACGACCGTGTAGGCGAGGAGTTTATCCTCCGTGGTACACTCCTCCCATGGTCTCATGCAGTCTGTAAGCTTCTGTCGTGCCGCATCCATAGGATTCGCACTGATCACGTCAGGAGTGGCAAATCTATAACCGAGCAGCCAATGCGACGCATACAGCCTAGCCTGCGTAGAGCGGGCTAGGTTATTCATAAGCGCCTGCTGCTCAGGCGTCGCGGCGGCATACTTCATACTGTCCGCCTCGCGACTTCTCACGATCTCCACAAACCTGCCGACAGCCTCCTTGTCATCGAGGGAGATGCCTGCAAGAGCAAGAACGGTACCGATGTGGAGTGAATCCGCATGGCACTGCATGATCCTTCTGGTCAGCTCATCAAGTGCGAGAGGAGCTGACTTGTACTTGGCAATGAACTTCTTTACGTTGTAGTCAGCCGCCCAAGCCTGACTCTCGTCACAGTCTACATTGCGTCCTCGGAGGATGTCAAAATTGTAGTTGAACTTCCTGGCCGCCATCAGCTGATCAGTGCCCATGATGACGTCAATGTTATAGATCTCCGAGATGCTTCCGAACGGAACGATCTCGATACCCGTCTCAAGCTTGTGGCTGTTGTAGTCAGAGGCGAGGTTTCGGATGCTCTCCTCATTCTCTGGCTTATAGATGCGCAGGAATATCTTTATGTTCTCTGGCCTATGCTTGCTGTACTGGAGGATTGCCCTGTAGATGTCCATGGTGATGTTTGCATCCACTTCATCATTGCCCAAGGCAATGGCAATGCAGTTAATAGATGAGGCGTATTCGGACACAGCCCTCCAGAACTCCACGGTGCCTGGGTTCATGCCAAGCATCTGCACCTGGTCTGTGTGGAAGATATGTGGGTTGGTGATGCAGAGTGGTCCAGCAAGCTTGTCCATGTCCTTGTCGACAAGAACTATCTTGCGCTCCGCGTGCTTGCCATCGCTGGTAACGAATGAACTGAACTCGTAGAGATACTTGAACATCTCATAGCCGGTGTCGCCAAAACCTAGAATCAGCGCCGTGAACCTGGCATCGACGGTGCCCTTGCGTATCGTGCCAGAAGGAAGCGACATGACAGGCTGCAGGTCAAACTTGCGCTTCAGGGAAGTGACAGAGAGGAAAGACTGATCGACAAACTTCCAGTCGGCAAGGTTTCCCCTCATGCGCTCAAGGACAATGTGATTCTCGAGAACGCGGTTGCTGCCTCCATTGGCAACCTTCGTGTAGATGCGGACCTTCTTCGAAGGATTCTCGGAGAGCGACTTGTCGGCATAGATCATTGCACCAAGCTTCAGATTTATGCCTTCGTCATCCGAAAGGAAGAAGAAATTTATGTTTGTGCTTCTCTCGAAGATGGTCTTCAGACGGCCTATCTTCGAGTTCTCTATCTTCTCGGCTGACATGTAGGCGACGAT
This sequence comes from Bacteroidales bacterium, assembly GCA_024398295.1. Lineage (GTDB taxonomy): Bacteria > Bacteroidota > Bacteroidia > Bacteroidales > UBA932 > Cryptobacteroides. The sequence goes on along the minus strand of JAKSJL010000049.1, from coordinate 1,004 downwards.
CACGTCATCAATGGTGTTGACCGCCCTTGTGCTCTTTATCAGCTTCACTGAGTTCGCGGAAGCGTTCATGAGCTCCGTGAGCTCAAGGCGCTCGCCGATGCTCGTCTCGTTTGTGGCGCGTATGAAGATGATGCGCGCCTCAGGGAACCTCTCCCTGACATCCCTCGCGAGGTGGAAGCTGCACTCGCTGAATCCCCAGAACACGTATGTGTCCTTGTCGTTTCTCCTCGCATCGATCGACTCATGGAGGAGCAGGAAGAAATGCTTCAGGCGGAAGCCAATGGTATTCAGTATGATGATTGCGCTAAGGAACAATGCGCTCACATGAACCAGCGCAAAGATAGCCATATAGACAGGGCTCTCCTTATAGTATGGAGAGACCTCGACCAGCTCATTATCGGAGAGGAACATCCCCAGGGCCGCCTGCATTGCCCTGAAAAGATAGGAAGTCATCGTGTGTCCCGACCCCTCATAGGCAAATCCCACGCTGTACAGCAATGTGCCCGCCAGCCATATCAAGAGCGCGAAGAGCAGCATATGCGACATTACCGCCCTGGACAGTCTCTTCCAGAATAAAATGATCAATGCTGTAGCGGCCAGCATTACAATGCCCTCGGCAAGCCACACTTGCCAGTATGCCGAGAAGTAATCTCCAAATGATTCCATATTCACTTGAGAATAATATCGTGAATTCTACACTGAAGTGTATCGCACTCCGAAATCAAAGATAAAGATTTATTTCCAATATTCATAGAAGTCAGAATTCTTACCTCTGGTGCCTTTCCCCTGCCCCCCTGCCCGCCTGCCTGCTTGCCGCGACCCCGACAGATTCGCCGTTTCATCCGGGTCGTGGCATAGAATCCTTCTATTTCCCTCCCTTGCCGGCCGCGACCCCGATGGATCTGCCGTTTCATCCGGGTCGTGGCATAGAAATCCTCCATTTCCTTCCCATGCGGGACGCGACCCCGACGGATGCCGCGCTTCGTCCGGGTCGTGGCACAGAA
>JAKSJL010000048.1 GCA_024398295.1 Bacteroidales bacterium | reverse complement strand
ACAGCCATATCTGAGGAAACCATTGTCCGCGAGCGACCACTGCCTGCGAGCATGCGCGTACGACCAGTCATTGCCCTGACGAGGGAAGTCGATCCACTCCGGATGGCCGAACTCATTGCCCATGAAATTCAGGTAGCCATCACCAGCAGTGCCCAAAGTAGCGAGACGAATCATCTTGTGAAGGGCAATTCCCCTGTCAACAATAAGACTCTGCGAGCCCTTGTTCATGGAGAAGTACATCTCGCTGTCGATAAGGCGGAAGATCAGGGTCTTGTCACCCACAAGCGCCTGGTCGTGACACTCCGCGTACGAGATGGTCTTCTCGTCCGCTCTCTTGTTTGTGAGCTCATACCAGATGCCGCCCATGCTCCACTGGTCGTCAGTGAGTTCCTTGGTCCACTTGATCCAATGGTCCGCCACGCCCATGGACATGCGGAAGTCAAATCCCACTCCACCGAGCGCAATAGGCGCAGCGAGGCCGGCGAGGCCGCTCACGTCCTCAGCGATGGTGAGGGCATTTGGATTAATCTCATGGATGAGGATGTTTGCGAGGGCAAGATATGTGATCGCGCTCTCGTCCACGCCATCCCCGAAATAGCACTCATAGCCCGTGAAGTCCTTGCCTAGACCATGGTCCCAGTAGATCATGCTGGTCACACCGTCGAAGCGGAAGCCGTCGAGATGGTACTCCTCCATCCAGAACTTGCAGTTAGACAGAAGGAACGCACGAGTCTCTGGCTTACCATAGTTGAAGCAGCGTGAACCCCAAGCCGGGTGATGTCCCTGCCAGCCGTCGTAGAAGTACATATCGTCCTCGCGTCCATCGAAGAGGCCAAGCCCCTCGGCTTCGTTCTCCACGCTGTGTGAGTGGACAATGTCCATCACCACAGCGATGCCGAACTTGTGCGCCTCGTCCACCAGCTGCTTGAACTCCTCCGGAGTGCCGAAGCGGCTCGAGAGCGCGAAGAAGTTCGACACCTGATATCCGAAAGAGCCGTAGTAAGGATGCTCCTGGAGTGCCATAATCTGGATCACGTTGTACCCAAGCTTATGTACACGAGGCAGCACATTCTGGCGGAAATCATTGAACGACGCCACCTTATACTCCTCGCTGCTCATACCGATGTGGCACTCATAGATGAGAGGGTTCTTACGCTTTCCAGGTCGTCTATGCTTCCACTCGTAAGGTTTCGGATCCCACACCTGGGCACAGAACTGCTTCGTCTCGTCATCCTGAACGGCACGCTGCGTGTACGCAGGAAGCCTTTCACCACCACCGCCTGGCCACTCAATGAAGAGTTTATAAAGATCACCATGAGACAGGAACATCTTAGGAAGGGTGATCTCCCAGTTTCCACCACCTATAGGATGAAGAGCGAACCCTTCAGTACGACGCCACATGTTGAAGTCGCCTATAAGGTAGATCTTGGTAGCATTTGGAGCCCACTCACGGAAAACCCAACCATCGGCCGTACGATGCAAGCCGTAGTACAGATGGTTATTGATGCCCCTGGAGAGCGAGCCTTCGTGAGACATCTCCTTGAAAGCCGTCTCAATGTTCGCGTGACGAGCCTCGATCGCCTCCTTGTATGGGGCGAGGTATGTGTCCGTCTGGTAAATTTTCTTCCTTGCCATATTATGAACTATTTGAAGGATGTATCTATCTTTTCACGCACGGTCCTTAGGTACGCACGGCACTTTTCGATAAGGTCATTCGACTCCTTCACATATTTGTCGATGTCCTCAATGCCTGTAGCCGGGTCCTCAACCTTCTCCGCGATCTTCTCCAGCCTAGCTACAGCTTCTTTATAATCAAATGTTTCCATATCTATCTCTTCTTATCAATGCTACAGTCCAGCCTACCATCCGCAAAGAGCACAGAGAGCTTGTCACCCTCCGAGAAAGCGCTTGCGCTCTTGCGCACCCGGCCTTCGCCATCTGCCACCAGAGCATAGCCCCTGGAGAGGATGCAGCGAGGGTCGGCGCCAGCGATGCGCGATGCCAGCAGGTCCACCCTGGAAGCCATCGCGTTAACCTTGTTCACAAACGCCAGCTTAAGACGCTGGCTGAACGACGCGAGCCTCTCATCCTCCGACATGAAGCAGTCAAGGAACAGGTCGGCCAGCGCCGTAGGTGTCTTCACATAAGCATGTGCCACCATGTCTGCGACATGATAGTCCTTGTCATGGCCAATGGCTGTGAACACAGGCACTGGACACAATGCTATAGCCTTCGCCATCTGGTAATCATCGAAGCATGCCAGATCCAGCTCAGAACCGCCTCCACGCATGATCAGCACTGCGTCATACTCCACACCGGACTTCTGGATGGAGTCGATGGCGGCCACGATCGATGCCGGCGCCCCAGCGCCCTGCATCGTGGCCTCGAAGAGGTCCAGACGGAATGCGAAGCCGTATTCATTGGCCAAAAGATGATGCTTGAAGTCCCCTAGTCCCGCAGCATCGCGCGCCGATATGACAGCGAGCGCATACGGAAGAAGCGGAAGCTCCAGCCCCTTCTGGCGCACCATGAGTCCCTCCTTCGTGAGTTTCTCGATGGTCTGACGCTTCTCCAGCTCCCTCTGCCCGATGGTCAGCTGTGGGTCTACCTCGTCGATGGTGAGAGTGAGTCCGTAGAGCTCGCTATACGTCACCTGGACGCGCGCCAGCAGCGACATGCCTACCTTCAGCGAAGTGCCGGTAGCCGCCACAAGGAATGAGTTTATCTGAATGTACTTCGAGCGCCATATGACCGCCTTCACCTTCGCTATCGTGCCGCTCTCATCGTTCTGCGAGAGCTCCAGATAGCAGTGGCCATTTGTCTTTACATTCACGGAGCTGATCTCCGCCTTTACCCACACCCTCTGAGGGAAGAGACTCTCTATCCCCTCTTTCATCAACGCCTGCAAAGCGTAAAGATCTATAAACTCCTTGTCCATCTTACTTACAAATATAACGAAAAAATCCCATCAAAAACTGATGGGATATAATAATTATTTCTGTCTACAGTAAATCGTTACAGGACAGCCACACAGATCGAAGTTCTCGCGAAGCTTGTTCTCCAGGAATCTCTTGTACGGCTCCTTGATATACTGAGGTAGGTTACAGAAGAATGCGAAAGCCGGGAACTTGGTCGGAAGCTGCGTAATATACTTGACCTTTATGTACTTTCCCTTCCATGCTGGAGGTGGGCAATCCTCGATGATAGGCAGCAGAGCCTCGTTCAGGCGCGCTGTGGATATCTTCTGGGAGTAGTTTGCGCTCACCTGCGCTACAGCCTCGAGCACGTCCAGCACTCGCTGCTTCTTGACCACAGAAGTGAAGATGATCGGCACGTCGTCGAACGGTGCGATACGTGCTCGAAGCGCTTCGGTGTACTCCTTCATGGTGTTCTGGTCCTTGATGAAGAGGTCCCACTTGTTCACAACGATCACGCAGCCTTTCTTGTTCTTCTGGATGAGGTTGAAGATGTTCATGTCCTGCGCCTCCATACCCGTGGTGGCATCGATCATGAGCACGCACACATCCGAATGCTCGATGGCCCTCATGGAACGCATCACAGAATAGAATTCGAGGTCCTCATGGACCTTGGTCTTCCTTCTGATACCTGCGGTGTCCACAAGCATGAGCTCGTGTCCGAACTTGTTATAATAGGTCGCGATGGAGTCTCTGGTAGTTCCAGCCACAGGGGTGACGATGTTCCTCTCCTCGCCCAGGAGGGCATTTGTGAGGGACGACTTACCCACATTTGGCTTACCGACAATGGCTACGTGAGGGAGGTCGGCGTGCGTCTGATCGACAGGAGCCTCCTCCTTCGGAAGCACGCGCACCACCTCATCGAGAAGCTCACCCGTGCCACCACCATTTGCTGCAGAGATGCTGAATATCTCACCAAGTCCCAATGCATAGAACTGGTAAGAATCAAAGATCTTCTCTCCAGAGTCCACCTTATTTACACATACGACCACTGGTTTCTTGCTTCTGCGAAGCACATCAGCGATCTCCGAATCATAGTCTGTGATACCTGTGCCAGCCTCCACCATGAAGAGGACCACATCGGCCTCCTCGATGGCGATCTCCACCTGACGGCGGATGGCGGCCTCGAATACATCGTCAGAATTTGAGGTATAACCGCCGGTATCGACGACAGAAAACTCTGCGCCGCACCACTCGCACTTACCGTAATGTCTGTCTCTGGTCACGCCCGCGGTATCATCTACTATGGCTTTTCTCATTCCGACCAGACGGTTGAAAAGAGTGGACTTGCCCACGTTCGGGCGTCCAACTATTGCTACTAAACTCATAAAATACTAATGCTGTTTATATAGGCTGCACCCCCTGCAAGACTCGTCAAAGTCTCCGGTGCAGATATCGTGCTTGCGGTCAAGTCCACTGCCAAAGATGGCGTCATCCTGCTCCCTCATGCAGCGTATGCCCAGCTTGCGCATCTCCTTGTTCGAGCTCACCTCGTACTCGGGGAACTTGCCATCCTTGCGGAATATGATGTTGAAGCACATTCCGAACACGGCAATGATAAGGACGACTGCTGCTGAGAGAAAGACTGTCATATACTAGTAGATGAAGTCAGGGCTGATAGGCTCGTAGTTGTAAACCTTGTTGATGACGCTAGCGAAGAGAGCTGCCATGCTGACAACCTTGATCTTCGAGGTATCTACGCCCTCAGCTGCCCTTACAGGGATGGTATCCGTGATATAAACCTCCTTGAGTGCAGATGCAGCGATTCTCTCATAAGCCGCACCTGAGAGCACTCCGTGAGTAGCACATGCCCTTACGCTGCGGGCACCCATCTCCATGAGGACATCAGCAGCCTTACAAAGGGTACCTGCGGTGTCGATCATGTCGTCGATGATGACGATGTCGCGGTCCTCAACTGTACCGATAGCAGTGATGGAAGCTACGACATTTGCTCTTGCACGTGACTTGTGGCAGATAACCACTGGGCACTGAAGGGCCTTTGCGTATGAGTTTGCTCTCTTTGCGCCACCCATGTCTGGTGCAGCGATGGTGAGGTTCTCAAGATTAAGTGACTTGATATAAGGGATGAATACGTTTGAAGCGTAAAGATGATCCACTGGGAAATCGAAGAAACCCTGGATCTGGTCAGCGTGAAGGTCACAGGTCATCACGCGGTCAGCGCCGGCAGCCTTAAGAAGGTTTGCAACGAGCTTCGCACCGATAGCCACGCGTGGACGGTCCTTTCTGTCCTGGCGAGCCCATCCGAAATAAGGGATGACAGCAACCACCTTGTCTGCAGACGCTCTCTTCGCTGCATCGATAGCAAGAAGGAGCTCCATGAGGTTGTCTACAGGAGGGAATGTGGACTGGATGATGAAAACGGTATCTCCTCTCACACTCTCGATGAAAGCAGGCTGGAATTCGCCATCACTGAACTTAGTAACTTCAAGTGCACCGAGGCGCTCTTCTCCTGCGCCAGGGGCTTTAATGGCATTGATCTCGTCGATAACCTTGAGGGCAAAGTCCTTTGATGCTCCGCAAGCGAAGATCGCCATTTCGTGTACGTTATTCATACCTAAAAAGATGAATTATTTGATTGATGATAAAATGTGTTCTATATAGTCGAGGACCTCATCACGGCCCTTTCCTGTCTGGGATGAAGTGGCGAACATCGGAGGAAGCTCCTCCCACTGCTCGCTGAGTATCATGCAGTCCTTCTCAATCTGGGCGGCAAGTACGTTCGGTCCTATCTTGTCCCCCTTCGTGAAGATGATGCCGAAAGGCACACCGTTCGCTCCAAGGTCTGCTATGAAGTCCAGGTCAATCTTTCCTATGTCATGGCGGCAGTCGACCAGCACGAAAAGCATCACCATCTCCTGAGAGTTGAACACGTAATCCCTGATGATGGCAGCCAGTTCGTCACGACCCTTCTGTGACATCTTCGCATAGCCATAGCCTGGCAGGTCCACGAGATACCACTGATTATTGATTATGAAATGATTGACAAGCTTCGTTTTACCGGGAGTGGCTGACGTCATGGCCAGCTTCCTGTTTCCGCAGAGCATGTTTATCAGAGATGACTTGCCCACATTCGAGCGTCCGATGAAGGCGAACTCAGGAAGCTTCTGAGAGGGCTTCTGGGAAACTCGTGTACTGCTGCTGACAAAGCGGGCTTCAGATATCTTCATAACTCTACTTTAAACCAGCCGCAAAGATAATCATTTTTTTATGATTTTGGATACTTGATAGTGAAGCAAGCGCCCCCAAGTGCAAAAGATTTCGAGTAGCTGATCTCGCCGCCACATTTTTCAAGAATACTGCGGCAGATAGCGAGTCCCAGACCAGAGCCATTGCTCTTTGTCGTGAAGTTCGGAGTGAACAGATTCGCTATGTTCGCCTCAGAGACGCCCTGGCCATTATCCTCGAAAACGATATCGTAAAACCCTGAATCTGAGGAGTTTCTCAGAGAGACAGATATCAGGCCATGCTTAACTTCTTCACCAGCGGCCTCCATCTCCTTCTGACGGCCCTCAATAGCCTGCACGGAGTTGACCAGCAGGTTCACAAACACACGTGTGAGCTGAGGACGAGGAGCCATCACCTGCACGCCTTCAAGGCCCAGGTACTCAAAGGAGATATTATCCTTCGAGTCAAACATGGAGATCTCCTCCTGGAGCATGCCGTCGAGGTCTACCGGTGTCATTGGCTCATCATTGAGCTTCGCCAGCGTCGAGAACTGGTTCGCGGTATCGCTGAGGATCTCGATATGGTCGAGCAGCAGCTTCACCATCTCATCGAACTTATCCTCCCAGCCAGGTACGCCACGCGCCTTCAGGCGCTGCACACGCTGGATCTGCAGCTGCATAGGGGTCAGAGGGTTCTTGATGTCATGCGCCACCTGGCGCGCCATGAGGCTCCACGCCTTGTCGCGCTCCGCCTGGGCGAGCTGACGCGTACTTTCAGAGAGGTCATGCACCATGCGGTTATAGGCATCCACGATGGTCGTGATCTCATCATCCCTGTCGTAGGTGATGTACTCGAGACCCTCCACGTCGGTGGTATTCATCTTCCTACCCATCTCACCCAGAGGCTTGAAAAGCCTGTCGACGATCTTCGAAACCGTGAATCTCGCTACAAGGAGCAGGATGAGGAAGATGGTGACAATGGCAGCGGTATGCGAGAATGCGTCCATCTCGAAGTCATATGTCTCGTCGGTGAACGGCGAGCACACGATGGCCACCATGTTTCCCTCCGCATTGAACAGAGGCGCATAGAGAGAATAGTACTTCTTTCCGCTGCTCTGCTCATGGTTTATGTGGTACCTCTCATGGTCATAGACAATGCTCTTGAACGCATCCTGGTCGATACGGTCACTCAGCAGGAGCCTCTCGAACACTTCAGGGAAGGTCGAGCTGAAGGCCTTGCCGTCAGGTGTGTACAGGGTGATATCCGTCTTCGACATCGCGCTCACGCCCTCCATGAAGGCGCTGAAATCCTGGGTGGCCAGATCCCTGAAATCGCGTGCCAGACGGCACTCAGGCTCCAGCATGGCCTGGATGGCATTTATACGGTCTGACATCTGCAGAGCCTTGTTCGCATTGTTTCTCTGATACACGAAATACACCGACAGCGACGCCATCGTGACAAGTGTCAGCACCAGGGACACCACCAGCACATAGGAAATCCTTGACCTATAATAGTTTCTTCCCAGCTCCGTCCTACGACTATGCGGGAGCACACTGAGCGTAAGGATGAGGAACACCAGCACGGCGATGAAGAACGCCGACACCACGTAGTTCACCCAGAGCTCCGTCTTGTGCGAGATGATGACCACCTCGTCATCCGAGACGCTGTTCACCCTGTGAAGATATCCGTCCTTCACCAGATTATGGCTCTTCGTCATCCCCGAAGGAGCCACGAAGTCATCGGTGATGACCGTAGGGTACGCAAACGAACCACGGTAGGTGACAAGCTTGGTATCATTGTACTTCGCATACGAGTAACGCGTAGGAAGCACCACCTGGCCAGGAGCTGTCAGGTTCAAGATGCTCGCATATCCTGTAGACTCCTTGTTCGCCCTCGGCTCAATGTTGAGCACCATGTGGCTAACGCCGTAATTCGCATCAAAATATGTGAAAATGCCAGAATACCTGGTATAACCAGTACCGGTGGAGACGAAGCGGAAACGCGATCCCTCATCGATCTGCACGCCAGACATCGCCCTTTCCTCAAGGAAAGCCCTGGCTGCGGGATCCTTGTCATTCTCATCAAAGAGGTAGACAGACATGTCGTAGCTCTGCGTCATGCGGGAGAGATAGTTCTCCGCGATGCGGTTCACGATAGTGAGGTTTGAGTTCTTCAGATACGACAGCGAAGCGATGATCACATCTTCCGCGATAGGCGCCTCCGCCCTGCGCAGCATCAGCTCCAGGGAGATGTCCCTGTCGATGGAGAGGCGGTCCGCCCACATGCTCGCGGTGAGATCCTCCTTCATGGAGCCGTGCACGGCAGGCGTGACGGTGAAGTAGATACCCATCGCCGCAGCGACTATAAGCCTACCGGTGATGGAGAATGCATTCAGGGACTTGTCAAAGAATATCTTGACCGCCGGCTTAAGCATCTGGATCAGCAGTACCAGCATCGTGAGAAGAAGCGTGAACGAGCCATATACCAGCGCCGTGAATGCGCTCAGATCCTTGAATTTATACAGCTCAAGGCAGATATTTGAGTTCTCGATGATGCTCTCGAAGATGGCGTGGGTATAGAAGATGACTCCAGCCACCATCGACAGAAGCGCCAGCGAGTAGAGCACGGCCAATGTCTTTCTGTGCGAAGAGGAAAGTATAGCCTTATACACTTTTCGCCTTATGCAGAAGGTGTTTGCGATGAACACCTGCATCGCCATGTTCACGAGAACCACGGCTCCCAGCGAGTAGAAGAACGGGCCATCTGCATACAGCACAGGAGAGAACAGGATGGCGCGCCCGTGGGTGAACATACCTCTGATATACATGGCGAAGATCGCCAGCAGCATCACAGCAGTGGAAAGGAAGTAGCGCAGAAGGCTCCTCTTGTCGACGAGCAGCAGGAACATGGCTGCGATAAGCAGGCCCAATGCCCCCCAGAGCAGCTTGAAGTTAACTCCCACAGAAGACTCAGTCACATCGGTGATGACCTTGAACTGCGGGATGTCGCCTACCGCCACGGGCGTGCCGCCGCTGAAAGCGATAGGACGGATGGAGTACTTGTCTTCGAGTCGGAATACCGGATTCACGCCGTTCAGATGGCGTTCATCCTGCATATCTGTGACCATGAGACCAGCCACCACCTGCACATCCCCCTGCGTGTACCGCTTGGTGATGTACCACTGCTGTCCAAGGTTCATGAATGATGGGGTCTGGGTGACGTCGGCCAGCGGCGACGAGAGGCGCGACCTAGGATTACCTATCACCTCGAACATGACCATTGGCGTAATGTCATCATTTGCCAATGTAAACCTGTTCGCCCACGACTGCAGGGTATCCCTCACATAGCGATAGACCACCATGTCCGAAGGCAATCCCTTCAGCGTCATCCACTTGGAGTCGTCCTGGTCCAGAGCCTCGCCAGCATAGTCCTCGAGCATCTCCATCCTCTCATTCAGGCGCCTCTCAACGCGTCTGGCGGCACTCTCTGTATCGCCCGGCATGTTTGTGAAGAAGGAAGTATACAGCACAATCAGCAGGCCGAGGACACTGAGAATGCCCGCCAGCCACTCCTTGACCGTATGTTTCCTTCCTATTCCTCTCATTTATTCGTGATGATAAGGTTCGCCTTTCATGATGGTGAAGGCGCGATAGAGCTGCTCTGCAAAAATCGTTCTCACCATCTGATGCGAGAACGTCATTTTCGACAATGACATCTTCCACGCCGCTTTCGCATACACAGCCTCCGAGAATCCGTAGGCTCCGCCAATGATGAAGACCAGGTCACGCCCGGCCCTCGACATCCGCTCCTCGATGTGCTTCGCAAACTCGATGGAGCGGAACTCCCGGCCGTGCTCATCCAGCAGCACGACTTCGTCTGCCGGCTTCAGCTGCTTCAGGATGAGTTCCCCCTCCTTTTCCTTGATCTGCGCTTCGCTGAGCGCAGAGACATTCTTCAGCTCGGGAATCTCCACCACCGAGAACGGGATATAGTGCGACAGGCGTGATGCGTAGAGGTCCAGGCCCTCACGCACCCACTTGACATCGGTCTTTCCTACCGTAAGCAAAGTTATCTTCATAACACACAAATATAGTCAGATGGCTCAATATTTGCAAGTAAACTCCCCGTTATGCGACTTATCCAGAAAATCACCATATGCGCAGCGCTGATGATCGCAGGAGCCTCTGCCAGCGCCCAGGAGAAGGGATACGACATGTTCATCCCTATCAGCAAATACATCTCAAACGGCGACTCAGACAGCCTTTCCGCATGGTTTGCTGACAACCTGGAGATATCTGTCCTCTCGAAGGCGAGCATCGCTTCGAAGAGTCAGGCGAAGCAGATCCTGAAGACTTTCTTCGAGAACTACACGCCTCGTTCCTTCGCCATCACACACAAGGCTGGGCGGGAGAACATGAAGTACGCGATAGGAAATCTGAATGCGGGAGGTGAGACTTTCAGGACGACCATCTTCGTCAGCTACCGGGATCAGTCCTACAAGATACAGCAGCTGATTATCGAGCGGATTCAGTAGTTTGGCACAGTAGTTGAAACTACTTCAGACAGAATCGCTTTTCTGAAAAGATTTTTCAAATGATAGATAGATTCAAAGGTTAGTTTTGGTTAATAAGAAAAAAGGCCTCGCTGTGAAGCGAGACCTTTTTTTATGTTCTGACAGCAATTATACTCTCTGGCCGTATGAACGGTCGGTGGTATTTACTGTGATCACGTCATCAGTGTTGATGAAGAGAGGAACCATGATCTTTGCACCAGTCTCGAGGGTAACCTCCTTGAGAGCAGATGTAGAAGCGGTATTTCCCTTTACTGCAGGCTCAGAGTAGGTAACGGTGAGGGTAACATAGGTAGGGAGCTCACAGGTGAGGCATCTCTCCTCTGCGCCGGTCACGAACATCATCTCTACGTGCTGGCCCTCCTTCATGAGGTCTGAGTTATCTACAACCTCCTTAGGGAGCTTGATCTGCTCGTAGGTCTCCTCGTGCATGAAGTTGAATCCATCCTCCTCAGCATAAAGGAACTGGTAAGGTCTTCTCTCTACTTCGATAGTCTCGATCTTCGCACCAGCGGTGAAGGTATTCTCAAGAATACGACCGTTCTCAAGGTTACGAAGCTTAGTCTTTACGAAAGCTGGACCCTTGCCTGGCTTTACGTGCTGGAAATACACGATCATGCAAGGCTTGTCGTTGAACTTAAGGTAAAGACCATTCTTGAAATCAGCTGTTGTTGCCATAAATCTAAATGTATCTATTATTAAAATTTTTCCTAAACAGTCTGCAAATTTATGAAAAGTAAGGCTAACTGCCAAATTTTCTAAAGGTTGGCAATTTTCTGAGCCACCTGCTCGAGGAGCCACTTAGGCGTGCTGGTCGCACCACATACGCCTACCTTGTCATCCTTTCCGAACCACTCGCGCTTGAGCTCCTCTATCGTGCTGATGTGGTAGGTACGGATATTCACTGACTTGCAGAGCTCGCAGAGGACCCTTCCGTTTGAGCTGGTCTTTCCAGACACGAAGATGATCACATCGTGAGCGAGGGCGAAGTCAGAGAGATTCTTGAATCTCGTAGCCACCTGCGCGCAGATGGTGTCGTGAACATGCAGAACGCCCAGCGTGAGCATGTGAGCGACAGTATCGTCAGCCGCAGTGGCCATCGCCCTGGCGAGCACCTCGCTGGTCCTTGCGTACTCGCTCGGTCTCTTCGTGGTCTGCGAAAACACCTCTATCGGACCGCTGAGGCGTATCTTTCCTTCAGCAATGAGCCTGTTCAGATGCTCCTCATTCTCATATACCACTGCGTCACCTCCCACCTGGCCGAGCAGGCCGAGCACCTCGGCGTGGCCTTCCTTGCCATAGATGAGAATCTGTCCCTCTACCCCATCGCGATGGAGCCTGAGGTACGCCTCGCGTATGCTCTTCTGGAGCAGGAGAACCACCGGACAGGTGCAGTCTATCACCTGGAAGCCGAGCTCCTCTGCGCGGGTATAGGTCTTCGGAGGCTCACCATGAGCCCTTATCAGGAGGGTCTTGCCCTCTGCAGACACCATCTCATCGAGATCCTCGCCGTCGATGGTGATGAGTCCCTTGGACTCGAGGCGCGAAAGCTCCTCCTCATTATGTACAATGGAACCCAAGGAGAAGAGGCACTTCTCCTCGCTGGTTTCGAGATATTTCTCTGCCGTGGTTATGGCAGCAATGACACCGGCGCAAAAACCAGAACGCTTGTCAATGTCTACGGTGATGGACATAAATAAAACTAGCCCTTAATACCAAAAACTCCCTGTATCAGACCCTTTATCCACGCCATCTCCTCCTGCATGGTCATCTCAGAATTATCCAGCACGAAAGCATCCGGAGACTGTGTGAGCGGCGAAGTCTCTCGATGGGAATCGAGATAATCCCTCTCACGGATGTTCTTCAGGACATCTTCGAAGACAGGGGAATCCCCCTTCGCCACCATCTCGTCATACCTGCGCTGAGCGCGCACCTGGTCTGTCGCGGTCATGAAGATCTTCAGCTCAGCATCAGGGAACACGGTGGTGCCAATGTCGCGGCCATCCATCACCACGTTCTTCGCGATGCTCATCTCGTGGAGCTTGTCGTCCACGAAATTCCTCACAAATGCGACAGCTGAGACTGGGCTCACCTGGTTTGAGACCTCCATGGAGCGGATCTCCTTCTCGATGTTTCGCGTGCCGATGAAGGTCTGGCTTCCCTGCTCTGTATAATGGAAACGAAGGTCGAGCTCCTCCAGCGCCTCGTGAAGCGAGTCCAGGTCAATGACTCCGGCCGCATCTATCATCCCGTTCTCCTGTGCAAAGAGTGTCACTCCCCTGTAGAGAGCGCCAGAATCGAGATAGAGCATACCGAACTCTTTCGCGATAAGCTTCGCGAAGGAACTCTTACCTGTAGAGGAAAAACCGTCTACGGCGATAATGATATTTGGAATCTGCATAAATTATTTCTTGTAAGTCTGGGCCTTCACGAGCATCTTCTGTGCACGAGACTCGCTGTCTGGGTGCGATGAGAACATCTTCTGCACGAGTGAAGCCTGGGAGCCCTGCGAGAGCTTCACGAGCTTCGCGAGAGCATTGTACATACTGTAAGGGCTGTGACCTGTGCTGACGGCAAACTGGAAGCCATACTCATCAGCAGCATACTCCTGCTTCTGGCTGAACTGGGAGCCCACATATGCCTGGGCGAGATCTCCCACAAGTGACTGCGAGAGCACTCCTACTGTGCCATTCACAGAGCCAATGGCCTCGCGTGCCGCAGCTGCCATGTACGCCTTCTTCATGGCGTTCTTCGTATCCTGATGAACCACATGGCCGACCTCGTGGCCGATGATGGCCATGAGCTCGTCGTCTGTCATGATATCCATGAGGCCGCTGTATACCCTGATGGAACCGTCTCCACAAGCGAATGCATTCACCTCCTGCAGCTTGTAGACCTTGAAGTTAAGCTTCAGGCCCTCCACTGTCACACCATTCATCAGCTTGGCAAGTCTCTTGTGGTACGTGCCATTATCCACGACATTTGTGGAGTCAAGCTGGTGCACTGTCTTCTGGCTAAGCGCAATGATATCGGCATCCGAGAGAGAAGCCGCAGTCATGGCATATCCTGCTGCATTTGTAAGATGTGACGGGTCGAGACTCAGGTTCGACAGAAGGGCGCATCCACTGAGCGAGAACATGCACACAAGCGACAGTAAGAGATATTTCGGTTTCATTTGTACACTTTGTTTGGTCATAGACGTACAAAGTTAGAAAATAAACGCGATATTTGTCCATCAGAATTGAGAAATTGAAAAGACATGAAGATTCTTATCGTTGACGACGAGCGCGCCATCAGGAATTCGCTGAGAGAGATACTCTGTGACGAAGGGTACGATGTGGAGGTTGCAGAGGACGGCATCGCCGCCCTGCAGATGGTGGACAAGGAGAAGTATAATGTCATCTTCTGCGACATCAAGATGCCCGGCATGGACGGCATCGAGGTGCTGGAAAAGATGGTAGACATGGGCATTGATGCCGCTGTAGTGATGATTTCAGGCCACGGCGACATCGAGACCGCTGTCGACTGCATAAAGAAGGGAGCATTTGACTTCATCCAGAAGCCGCTCGATGTGAACAGAATCCTCATCACCATAAAGAACGCCACCGAGAAGGTGTCTCTGGTGAAGGAGACACGCATCCTGAAGAAGAAGGTCTACGGCCAGCCTATGGTCGGCGACTCACAGGAGATGCTCCACATCAAGGACATGATCTCGAAGGTAGCTGCCACAGACGCAAGAGTGCTCATCACCGGTCCAAATGGTTCCGGAAAGGAGCTCGTGGCGAGAAGCATCTATCAGCAGTCAAACCGCTCATCGATGCCATTCGTGGAAGTGAACTGCGCTGCCATTCCATCCGAGCTCATTGAAAGTGAGCTCTTCGGACACGAGAAGGGATCCTTCACCTCTGCCATCAAGCAGCACAAGGGCAAGTTCGAGCAGGCCGAAGGCGGCACCCTCTTCCTCGACGAGATCGGCGACATGTCACTCGCCGCTCAGGCCAAGGTTCTCCGCGTGCTCCAGGAAAAGAAGCTCTCCAGGGTCGGCAGCGACAAGGATATAGATGTGGATGTAAGAGTGATTGCTGCCACGAACAAGGATCTGCGCAGCGAGATCGCGGCAGGTAACTTCCGCGAGGACCTCTACCACCGTCTCAGCGTCATCGTGATCAGCGTCCCTGCGCTCGACAAGAGAAAGGATGATATCCCTGCTCTCGTGGAATTCTTCGTGGAGAAGTACTGCAGCGAGGGCGGCATGACAAAGAAGGCTTTCTCCAAGGAAGCCATTGACCTTCTGGTAAAGAAATCCTGGACAGGAAATATCCGCGAGCTCTCAAACGTAGTGGAGCGACTCCTGATCCTTGGCGACCAGACCATCACCCCACAGAACGTCCGCGACTACGTCGACGCTACTCTGTAGCTGTTTCTTCCGCAGGAGCGGTTTCTTCTGCTACCAGAACGGTTTCTTCTACTACCGGAACGGTTTCTTCTACTGGTTCTGGAGTGCTGGCGGCGGCTTCAGCAGCGGCGAGGCGGGCCTCATGCTCGAGGCGGGCGCGCTCTGCAGCGACTGACTTTCTGAGAACAAAGCCAGAGCCGAGGTACTTAGTGCGCACATCATCATCAGATGCAAGCTCCTGAGGCGTACCCTGCTGCAGGATGACACCCTCGTAGAGGAGGTATGCGCGGTCAGTGATGGCAAGTGTCTCACCCACATTATGGTCTGTGATGATCACGCCAATGTTTCTGTACTTGAGCTTCGCGATGATGAACTGAATATCCTCCACAGCGATAGGGTCGACTCCTGCGAAAGGCTCGTCGAGGAGTATGAACTTAGGGTCGATGGCGAGAGCGCGAGCGATCTCGCAGCGACGGCGCTCACCTCCGGAGAGCTGGATACCGAGGCTCTTTCGCACCTTCGAGAGATTGAACTCATCGATAAGGTTTTCCAGCCTCTTGAGACGCTCTTCCTTCTTTATGCCATGCATCTCCATGACGGACATGATGTTATCCTCAACGGACATTTTCCTGAATACAGAAGCGTCCTGAGGGAGGTAGCCCACACCCATCTGAGCCCTCTTGTACATAGGGAGCTTCGTTATCTCCTCGTCATCGAGGAAGATGCGGCCGTCATTTGGGACGATCTGGCCTGTGATCATGTAGAAGCTGGTGGTCTTACCTGCTCCATTAGGACCAAGGAATCCAACGATCTCACCCTGGTTAACCTCCATGTCCACGCCCTTCACGACGGTACGGAGTCCATATTTCTTGACTAGATTCTCACAACGAAGTTTCATATCTATATGCTATTTGAGGTCAAGTCCGAGGTCCTTCACGAATTCCTTCATCTCCGGATGATTCTCCATCATCTCCCTCGCCTTCTCGGCCTGAGTGTATACTACTTTCTGCTCCACATACTGTGCCGCTTTTACAGCCAGACGAAGACCTGACGATTTCATCATCTTCCTGAACTGCTCCTCGATGGAGCGAAGAAGGTTCTGCTCTATCCATGCCTTCTGAGCCTCATTCATCACAACGAAAGTAACTTCCTTGTATTCAGGAGTTTCTTCGATCTCAAGCTTAGCTGTAGCGATAGCATTTGCCAGACGAGGCTTGTCTGAGTAAAGTGCGGCAAGGCGAGGCCATGCTGCACGGATGTCCTCATCAGAGACGCTGGCGACAGCGCCGGCTACGGCTTCGCTCTGAGCCACGGCCTCCTTAGGCTCATCGCTCATCAGTGCGCCAAGCGACAGTGAGGCGCCAGACCTGCCGCGACGCTTAGGCCTCTCGGTCGAAGCAGCGTCAGCTGCTGGGGCGGCCGGAGCCTGAGTAGGAGCGGCTGGAGCCTGAGGCGCAGCTTCCTGCACTGGA
>JAKSJL010000047.1 GCA_024398295.1 Bacteroidales bacterium | reverse complement strand
AGCCAATCGTAACAGAAAAGTTGACGGCTCAGGGCGAAAAATTGAACCGTTATGGCTTCATCGTTGATCGTAGAGCAAACAAGATCGAGATCAAGGCTGCAGTTGAGCAGATGTATAATGTCAATGTAGCAGAAGTCAACACCGTAAACTATCACGGTAAGAAGAAGTCTCGCTATACCAAGGCTGGTATGCTGAGAGGTCGTATGAACCACTTCAAGAAAGCATATATCACTCTCGCAGGAGAGGATAAGATTGATTTCTATAGCAATATTTAAGGAGGGTTAGACAATGGCAGTAAGAAAATTCAAGCCGGTTACTCCCGGTCAGAGAAACAAGGTGATCAGCACATTTGAGGAGATCACCGCTAAGAAACCTCAGAAATCATTGTTGGAGCCTCTTAAGAGAACAGGTGGTCGTAACAACACTGGTCAGATGACCATGCGTTACATCGGTGGCGGTCACAAGAAGATGTACCGTATCATCGACTTCCTCCGCACCAAGGATGAGTGCACAGCTACAGTAATGACCATCGAGTATGATCCAAACCGTAGCGCACGTATCGCTCTCGTTCAGTACGAGGATGGCGAGAAGAGATATATCATTGCACCAAACGGCATCAAGGTAGGTCAGGTTATCGCATCAGGTAAGGGCGTTGCCCCTGAGGTTGGTAACTGTCTTCCACTCTCTGAGATTCCTGTTGGTACTCTCGTTCATGCAATTGAGCTCCGTCCTGGTCAGGGTGCCGCTATGGCACGTTCAGCAGGTACTTTCGCTCAGCTCGCAGCACGTGAAGGCAAGTATGCAGTTCTCCGTCTCCCTTCAGGTGAGACCAGAATGGTACTCGTTGAGTGTCGCGCAACTGTAGGTACAGTATCTAACCCTGATCATAACCTCGAGTCTTATGGAAAGGCAGGTCGTAGCCGCTGGCTCGGTCGCAGACCACGTAACCGTGGTGTTGTGATGAACCCAGTAGATCACCCTATGGGTGGTGGTGAAGGACGTGCATCAGGAGGTCACCCACGTTCACGTAAGGGACTTCCAGCTAAGGGATACAAGACACGTAACCCTAAGGCTGCTTCCAACAAGTTCATCATCGAGAGAAGAAAGAAATAACAGGTATTAAACTTTAGAGATTATGAGTCGTTCATTAAGAAAAGGTCCATATATCCAGGAAGCCCTGGAGAAGAAGGTTCTTGCTATGAATGAAGGTAGCAAGAAGAAAGAGGTGGTCAAGACTTGGTCTCGCGCCAGCATGATTTCACCTGACTTCATCGGCCATACTATCGCAGTTCATAATGGAAACAAGTTCATTCCTGTTTATGTAACTGAGCAGATGGTAGGTCACAAACTCGGCGAATTCGCCCCTACACGTACATTTAGAGGTCATTCAGGTAACAATAAGAAGTAAAAACTATGGGACAGCGTAAGAAACTCATGGCTGATCGCCTCAAGGAGGCGAAGAAGTCTACAGCTATTGCTAAGCTGAATGACGTTCCTACTTCACCACGCAAGATGCGTCTCGTTGCAGACACTGTTCGCGGAGTTGAGGTAAACAGAGCTCTTGATCTTCTCCACTTCTCAAAGAGAGAGGCATCAATCAGACTCGAGAAGCTCATCCAGAGCGCAGTTGCTAACTGGGAGGCTAAGAACCCAGAGAGCGCTAAGGAGCTTGAGAATGGTAATGTATACGTTAAGACCATCATGGTTGACCAGGGACGCACACTCAAGCGTATCCGCCCTTGCCCTCAGGGTAGAGCAGGACGTATCCGCAAGCGTTCAAATCACGTCACCGTTATTCTTGATGTAAAAAAAGCAGCAGTGGAGGAGTAAAATATGGGACAGAAAACAAATCCAATTAGCAACAGAATCGGTATCACCCGTGGTTGGGATTCTAACTGGTGTGGTGGTAACTATGCTGAGAAGATCGCTGAGGACTACGAGATCCGTAAGTATCTCACAAGCCGTCTTGCAAAGGCTAGCCTTTCAAAGATCGTTATCGAGCGCACACTTAAGCTCATCACCGTCACTATCAATGCAGCTCGCCCAGGTGTAATCATCGGTAAGGGTGGCCAGGAAGTTGACAAGCTTAAGGAAGAGCTCAAGAAGGTAACCAAGAAGGATGTTCAGATCAACATCTTCGAGGTTAAGCGTCCTGAGGTTGATGCTCATATCGTAGCTGACTCTATCGCTCGTCAGATCGAGGGCCGTGTATCATACAGAAGAGCCATCAAGATGGCTGTAGCTAACACCATGCGTGTTGGTGCTGAGGGTATCAAGGTTCAGATCAGCGGTCGTGTAGGTGGCGCCGAGATGGCTCGTTCAGAGATGTTCAAGGAGGGTCGTACTCCACTCCATACCTTCCGTGCTGACATCGACTACGCACTTGCAGTAGCAAACACCAAGGTAGGTTGCCTCGGTATCAAGGTTTGGATCTGCAACGGTGAGCGTTATGGTAAGCAGGATCTTACCCCTAACGCAGGCGTAGCTGCAAACGCACAGGCTGCTCAGCAGCGTGGCGGTCGCGATAACCGCGGTGGTCGTCGTGACAACCGTGATCGTCGTCCTCGCAGAAACGATAACCAGAAGTAATTTTTTCGCATTCGCGAAAAAGTGAGTATATTTATTGCCGGTTTCGGATTTCCGAGACCGGCAATATTGACTATAAAGATTGACATATGAAGAAGTTATTTATCATCGCAGCATGCGCACTCATGGCAGTGGTTAGCTGCAAGCAGCAGACAAATGCTGAGAAGACCGAGGCCTACCAGACTTCCATGAAGGCCTTGATCGATGAGTATCAGGCTAAGGCTGAGGAGCTGAATGCCGATACCACCAAGTCACAGGAAGAGGTCTATGCCATGTTTGCAGAGATGGAAGAGGCTATCACCGAGAAGATGAATGCCCTCGCTCTTGCGACCATAAAGAAGAACCCTAAGGACTCAGTATCGCTGGTCGCTCTTCGTGACTGCTACTATACTGCTGATCCTGAGGAGCTTCAGTCAGCTGTCGATGCTCTCTCTGATGATCTCAAGCAGGATCGTTTCGTGCAGAGAGTGATGGAAAGCCTTGCTGCCAAGGTAGCCACAAAGGAAGGTAACAAGTTCGTAGACTTCACCGTCTCACATGTCGTTGCAGTAGAGAAGGGCGAGCCTAAGTTTGAGCAGGTAAGCCTCTCTGACTATGTGGGCAAGGGCAAGTTCATGCTCGTTGACTTCTGGTCTCCTTGGTGCCCTCCTTGCAAGAGAGAGATTCCTAATATCAAGAGCATCTACGAGAAGTATCATGGTGATAACTTCGACGTTCTCAGCGTCTCAGTATGGGAGGAAAGCCGTGGTATGAACTACCAGAACACCATCGATACTGCTGTCGTTTATGGCGTCAGCTGGAACCAGATCAACAACGGTCACAGCGAGCCTACAAACCTCTATGGCATCGACGGTATTCCTCACATCATCCTCTTCGGACCAGACGGAACCATCCTCAAGCGCGGTCTCGCAGGCGAGGAGCTTGCTGCAGCTGTAGCTGAGGCACTTGGCGTGAACGAGTAGCCTTGGAGCTCAGAGATAAAATAGATCTATTGCCGCATTCCCCCGGAGTCTACAGATACTATGACTCCGAGGGAACGGTGATTTATGTAGGTAAGGCCAAGGACCTCTTCAAGAGAGTCCACCAGTATTTCGTGCCCGCAGAGAGGCTGAATACAAAGACGCGCCACCTGGTGTCCCACATCGCTGACATGCAGTATTCCGTGGTGGACACCGAAGCGGATGCATTGCTTCTGGAGAACAACCTCATCAAGCAGTACAAGCCGCGATATAACATCCTCCTCAAGGATTCAAAGACATATCCATGGATCTGTGTCACAGCAGATCCCTATCCCAAGGTTTTCCTCACCAGAAGGCATGTGAAGAACGGGTCCAGGTATTTCGGCCCATACAGTTCGGTGATGCATGCGAGGAACCTCATGGACTTCTTCACCTCGACCTATCCTCTGCGCTCGTGCAACATGAGGATTGACTCCCAGAGCATCCTTAGAGGCAAGGTTAGGCCTTGCCTGGACTTCCAGATAGGCAAGTGCCGTGGATGCTGCGTAGGCGCCGTGTCGATGGAGGAGTACCGCGGATGGATAGATGAGATAGTGGCCCTGCTGAATGGAAGCGCACGCGACATCATTGCCCATTACAAGGAGCTGATGCTCCAGGCGGCGGCAGAGCTGCGCTTCGAGGACGCGCAGATGTACAAGGAGCGCATGGCGACCCTCGAGAACCACTATTCACGCTCCATCATCACAGCCGCCAGGGACATTGACTGCGACGTCTTCACCCTCGATATCGACGGCCTGGACGGCTTCGGAAACTTCCTGCGCGTGCGCGGAGGCTCCATCGTGCAGTCGCTGAACCTCGGTTTCAAGATGCACATCGAGGAGGAGCCCGAGTCGGTGCTCAGCTCATTCATTGGCGAGATCGAGGCGAAGTTCGGCGAGCTGTCGCGCGAGATCATTGTCCCATTCATGCCTGATGTGGAGATAGACGGCGTCAGCTTCACCATCCCGAAGATGGGCGACAAGCTGGCACTGATGAAGCTCAGCGCGAAGAACTCGAAGGAGTTCCACTTCAACAGCCTCAAGCAGCGCGAGCAGACCGATCCGGAGGCATTCTACATGGGCGTGATGGAGGAGCTGCAGAAAGTCATCGGCATGCCCGTGCTGCCGCGTCACATCGAGTGCTTCGATAACTCGAACATCCAGGGCACAAACCCAGTCGCGTCCTGCGTCTGCTTCAGGGACGCGCACCCTTCGAAGAAGGATTACCGCCGCTTCAAGATAAAGACCGTGGTCGGTGCCAATGATTACGCCTCCATGAAGGAGGTCGTGAACCGCCGCTACTCGCGCATGCTCGCAGAGGCTCCAGACGACCTCCCGCAGCTCATCGTGATAGATGGAGGAAAGGGCCAGCTGGACTTCGCCTACCAGGCGCTCCAGGAGCTGGGCCTGACCGACAAGCTCACTGTCGTGGGCCTGGCCAAGAGACTCGAGGAGGTCATCCGCGTGGGTGACCCGTACCCATTGTTCATCGACAGGAACTCGCAGGCACTGAAGGTGCTGCAGCAGATACGAGACGAGGCGCACCGCTTCGGTATCACCTTCCACAGATCCCTCCGCTCGAAGCAGCAGGTGCATTCTGCGCTCCGCGACATCAAGGGAGTGGGAGAGCAGACAGAGCAGCGCCTGCTTCTGCATTTCGGCAGCGTGGCGCGCATTGCGGCTGCTCCCGTGGCCGACATCGCTGCGCTGGTCGGGCCAGCTCTCGCAGACCGCATCCACAAAACCCTTAACTCACAGGAGTAATGAAAGACGACACCAGATTCAACAAATGGTTCAATGCGTTCATCCTTCTAGGCATGACCGCGGCCCTCATCATCACCACCCTCATCAAGATGGGCAACTCGCAGACCGGTGTGTGGCTGCTGCTCATCTCGGCCTTCGGCTCGCTGATGGGCGTGCTGTCGACTGTCTGCTCTGCGAATGGCCAGATCCTGACTTTCCTCTTCGGACTGCTGGATGTGTCCATCTACGGCGTGATGTGCCTTGTGAGCTGGAAAAACGGCAGCTCAGGCCTGGGCAATGCCATCCTGCACTTTCTGTACTTCGTGCCAATGCAGTTTGTCGGCTACTACCAGTGGACGCATCGCGGCGCGGACGGGGCCACGAAGGTGGAGGCGCGCAGGCTCACTCTAAGCCAGCGCTGGCTGGTCACGGGCATCTTCATCCTGGGCACCCTCATCGCCTACGTGCTGCTCCTGCGCTTCGACAGGTCGTCAGCCGAGGGCTTCCTCAGGTGGGCCGTGGTGCTTGATGTCCTCCCTCTCATATGCAATGTGCTAGGGCAGTACCTCATGTCCACGGCGTATATGGAGCAGTGGATCCTGTGGATATGCGTGAACATATTCTCCATAGCGATGTGGAGTTCCAATTATTCCGGTTCCGGAGACTCATATGCTCTCATATACATCATCAAGTACACTTTCTACCTGCTCAATTCGCTGAACGGACTGAGAATCTGGCTTGCGATGAGTCGTCCAAAGTCCTAGCCTTTGGGATGTTAGGATTAGTTTTTGGGTGTAGGTTTTAATTATTCAAAAACTTTTATTAATTTCGCAAACTCAAATTGAAGTGTATAATAAAAACATAAACTATTTATCATTATGCAGTACGAGGAAATCGTAAACAAGGTAAAGGCGATCATCGCCGACAAGCTCGCTGTCAGCGAGTCAGAGATCACTGAGACCGCTAATTTCACAAATGATCTTGGCGCAGATTCACTTGACACAGTAGAGCTTCTTATGGAGTTCGAGAGAGTATTCGGTATCAAGATTCCAGATGAGGAGACAAGTGGTATCGCTACTGTTAAGGACGCTATTGACAAGGTTCAGCAGAAGATGGCTGAGAAGGAGTAATTCCTCCCTTGAGATAATTAAAGGCCGGCTCATATGAGTCGGCCTTTAATGTTATATGTCATCGGGATTATTCCTTAGGGAAGGAGAATACTATGTTCAGCTTCGGTGTCCTTCCTGTGGTGCTGTCTGGGCCATTGAGCTCAGCGCAGAAGAAGCCGTCACTGTTCATCTCCACCTTCTCGGATGTGCTGGTGGATGAGCTCGAGTAGAGCGATGCCATCGTGGCGGAGTTATCGTAGTTTGAGTAATAGTCTCCATAACCACCGTAGCCGTAGCCACCATATCCATAACCATAACCTCCATATCCGTAGCCACCGTATCCGCCGTAACCACCATACATGTTATTATAATAGCTTGAGTAAGCCAGGTAGTTATAGTAGTCACTCATGGATGAGTTCTGGCTGTTTGAAGACACTACCGTGACGGTGGACATGTTCAGGAACCATACGTCGTAGTTTGAGAGCTTGGCCTCATCCTTGAGGCCGAGAAGGCTCTGCACGTGGTATGAGATATCTGCGCTATACTGAAGCAGGGACCTGTTTATTGCGCCTGGGTCCTCGTCTTCAGACGATGTGTCGGTAAGGCTCGCGAATGATACGTAGTCTTCACCCTTCACCTTCACTGTAGGGTTCAGGTAAGAAGGGAACTTGTACATCTGCTTGTAGTCCTCTGGGAACTCGAATGGGAATACCAGTGTGGCTCTGTTGATGATAGCCTTCGATGGGTCACCGTGCTTTGAGAGCTCTGCGAGGACCATCTTCCTGATGTCAGCAGCCTTCACTACAGGCTTGAGACCGCCGCCACCCTCTACGAGGATCCTGTCGGTAGCCTTTCCTGCACGGTCACGAGTGCTGTGCTCCGCGATGTTCAGACAGTACTGAGGATAGTTTCCGGAAGTACCCTTCTGGAGGAGCGAATCCACGTCCATGTGCCTGGTAGGGCTGTAGTAGAAGAGGAAGCTGGTGTCCTTCTGTACACCGTCATACTCGGCTGTGATGTCGAGCGATGCGTATGTGTCTGTGAAGTAATAGTACTGGCTGTCAAATCCGAGCTGTATGTTGAAGGTGTTTATTCTACCACCCTCTCCGGCAGGGACGTCTGTCTCGATGTAGATGCCAGGGAATCTCTTGAGGTACTCCTTGAAGTTCTTTGCCTCGCCAGGCTTGATGGTGAGGAACTTCTGTGCGAACTCATCGGTGAATCTGAATGTGAGTGAGTCTCCGTTGAAGGTGTACACTGGAGAACCCTTGGTGATTCTCTTCTTTCCGTGCTTGATGCTGCCGTTGATGTCGAACTTCTTGAAGTCCGGAGCTTCCTCAAGCTCGTAAACGTTTATGTTCTGGATGATGTACTTCTGGTTCTCGTCTGCGTAGGATACGGAGTCTGGAGCTGCGTTGAAGTTGAACGCCTTGATCTTCGTGTTCTTTCCGAAGTCCATGGTGTCGAGCATAGGCACGAGGGTGAGGGCACAGCTTCTCTTGGTGAGGCCGAACTCAGGATCCCTGATGGCACCGATGGTGATATGGGCATTCGAGAAGCCAGAGAGGCTGTCCGCCATCTGCATGTAGATGTCCTTGAGGTCCAGCTCGCTGCGGTATACGCTGTACTGCTGGTCGATAGGAATCATGTTCTCTCCTACGCCTGAATTGATGGACACGCATGAGTGGCTACCCACAAGGGCAGCCGCAGAGCATGAGAGGAGTAGCGCAATGCGCTTGAAATTAAAGTCCATTTCTACAACTGATCATAAAAATTGTCATACTCCACCACGTAGCTTCCGTCCTTGAGCGCCGCTGCGCTGTATGGAAGCATAGGGAGACCTTTCTTCTCGCAGAAGTCGAGGATCTCTGGCTTGACGTCAGGTGATGCGACGATCACGCCGTCGGAGTATTCTGCTGCCAGTTTCGCAAGATTTATGCCATCGGTTCCCTCCATGACGGCGAGATCCTCAGGCTTGAGGCCATTGAAAAGGATGTTCTGGCAGAAATCTGCCCCCAGAGACTCCTCTGGGGTGTCATTGTATAGTGAGAGGACTACCTTGCTCTTCGCGAAGATAGGGTCGTCCTTGTACACCTTCTTCAGATAAAGTGGGAGAACCTGTGATATCCAGCCCTGACAATGAATCACGTCTGGAATCCAGCGGAGCTTCTTCACGGTCTCGAGCACGCCGCGCGCGAAGAAGATGGCGCGCTCTCCATTGTCCTCGAAGAACTTGCCGTCTGCGTCGGTGAAGACGCTTTTGCGCTTGAAATAGTCTTCATTGTCAATGAAGTACACCTGCATGCGGGCAGCGGAGATGGAGGCAACCTTGATGATGAGAGGCCTGTCCACGTCGCTGATGATGATGTTCATGCCAGAAAGACGGATGACTTCGTGGAGCTGGTTCTTCCTCTCATTTATGCAGCCATAGCGTGGCATGAAGGAGCGGATTTCCTTCTTTCTTTCCTGAATTCCTTGTGGGAGATAGCGTCCAATTGAAGATATTTCTGTCTCTGGGAGGTATGGGTATATCTCCGAATTGACGAACAGAATTCTCTTTACAGAATCTTCCATTTTTTACCTAATCTATTATTTTTACGAATAACAAAGGTAAGAATTTTTTTTCATATATTGATTATTCATTATCTTTGACTGATTTTGCACTTATGGAAAAAGGAGAGAACAAGCTGATGCGCCGCCGTCTGAGGAGCGCTTACGTGTCGTCCGTGATAAGTATCAGCCTCGTGCTGCTGCTCGTCGGGGTGGCAAGCCTCCTGCTGGTGAACGCCAGGGCAGTGTCAAACTATTTCAAGGAGCACATGGAGGTCTCAGTGCTGCTGAAGCCCGATGTGGATGAGGCGAAGGCATTGGAATTCCAGAGCTCATTGGACTCCTTGAGGTATGTCCGCAGCTCGCGATACATCTCCAAGGAGCAGGGCACGCTGGAGCTGCAGCAGATGCTGGGTGAGGATTTCCTCGCCGTCTTCGAGACCTCGCCGGTGCCTATCTCCATCGCCGTCACCCTGAAGGCAGACTATGTGTTCCCGGACAGCCTGGAGGTGGTCAGGGATGAGATCGAGTCCATGAAGGCCGTCGATGAGGTCAGCTACCAGCAGTCCCTCATCGAGGCGCTGAATGCAAACATGGGGCGCATCTCCCTGGTACTGGGTGTGCTGACGGTGCTGCTGCTCTTCATCTCGTTTGTGCTGATAAATAACACAGTGCGCCTGAATGTCTTCTCGCGCCGCTTCACCATTCACACCATGAAGCTCGTGGGAGCGAAGCGCTCGTTCATACGCGCGCCCTTCCTCGTGCAGGCCATCTTCCAGGGCCTTTTCTCGGCCCTCATCGCGATGGCCCTCCTCGTCGGCCTGCTGTATTTCGTGCGCAGCGAGTTCGCGCAGCTCTTCGAGATCTTCCGCATGGAGATGCTCATGCTTGTGCTGGGCATCGTGCTTGTGAGTGGCGTGCTCATCTGCGTGTTGAGCACATTCTTTGTGGTGAACAGACTCGTGTCGCTCTCTAAGGACGACCTTTATTATTGATACTTTATGGATAACAACATGTCTATGACCCCCAAGGGTCTTAAACTCATGCTTGCCGGCCTTCTGGTGATGCTGGCGGGTTATATACTTCTCATGGGCGGTGGCAGCTCAGACCCAAATGTGTTTGACTATGCCATGTTTGACTTCCGCAGGCTCGTCGCTGCTCCGATAGTGATCGTGGCAGGTATCGTGGTCATCATCGTGGCCATCATGAAGCGCCCTAAAGATAAGCAGTGATGGATTGGTGGCAGGCGATACTTCTCGGACTGGTCCAGGGCCTTACCGAGTTTCTGCCGGTCAGCAGCTCAGGCCATCTGGCCATAGGGCAGGAGCTGCTCGGCGTGGAGGTTTCAGAGAACCTCATCTTTGATGTCACTGTTCATGCCGCGACTGTGCTCGCGACCATTGTCGTGTTCTGGAAGCAGATATGGAAGCTGCTCTGCGGCTTGCTCAAGTTCAAGTATAACGACGAGACCGACTACATCCTGAAGATTGCTGTCTCAATGATACCGGTCTTCGTGGTAGGCGTGTTCTTCAAGGACTACGTCGAGGCGCTTTTCTCGTCGCTTGCCGTGGTGGGCGTGGCGCTGCTGGTGACAGCCCTTCTGCTGTATTTCTCCGACGCTGTGTCGAAGACCAGGGTCAAGGAGAGCGCTGCGCGCAATGGCATCAGCTATGCGCAGGCGCTCGTCGTCGGCCTCGGCCAGGCTGTCGCCGTGATCCCCGGCCTCTCTCGCTCTGGCACGACCATTGGCACCGGACTGCTCTCTGGCGTGAAGAGGGAAGTGGTGGCTCAGTTCTCATTCCTCATGGTGCTGGTCCCTATCCTCGGAGAAGCCTTCCTGGATGTCGTGGGAGGTGATTTCGCCGCTTCGTCCATCGGCGTCCTGCCGCTCATCCTAGGTTTTGTGGCTGCTTTTGTCTCAGGCCTTTTCGCCTGCAAGGTGATGATAGCCCTCGTGAAGAAGGCGAAGCTCAAGTGGTTCGCCCTCTACTGCGCCGTCGTAGGCGTGCTTGTGCTGATCTTTACATTGCTCTAAGATATGGAACGTACCAGGATATATTTCGCATCAGATGTGCACCTTGGCCTGGATATCAAGGACCCGAAGGCCCGCGAGGCGCGCTTTGTGGACTTCCTGCGCGCCATCCCGGCTTCAGAGACTGCCGCTCTCTATCTGCTCGGCGACATCTGGGATTTCTGGTACGAGTATCGTGATGTGGTGCCGAAGGGGTATGTGCGCGTGTTCGCCGCTCTCCAGAGCCTCATGGACGCCGGCGTGGAGGTGTTTTTCTGCGCGGGAAACCATGACATCTGGTGCTACAGCTACTTCGAGGAGCTCGGCATGAAGAAGATAGAGCAGCCGTATGCATTCACCTTCGCGGGAAAGAACTTCGTGGTGGGGCATGGCGACGGCCTGGGTCCAGGCCTTCACGGCTACAAGCTCATGAACGGCATCTTCAAGAACCGCATCTGCCAGGTGCTCTTCAGCATGCTGCATCCTTGGTTCGCCTTCCGTTTCGGTAACAATTGGTCCAGCCACAACCGCCTTGCCCGTGGCGACAAATACCATTTCAAGGGGCCAGGAGAGCCTTTATACGAATTCGCGTGCGAGTACGCGAAGTCTCACAAGGTGGATTATTTCGTCTTTGGACATATCCATTCGCAGATAGACCTCACTCTCCCTGGCGGAGAGCGCTTAATGATCATGGATTCGTGGATTGACGGCTGCAGCTACCTGTACTTCGCAGGTACGACGACGTGCTTTGGCTCCTCCCAGAATATGGAGTAGTACAGCTTGTCAAACTCTCCATCTTCCCATTTCTTAACCAGCTCCTCTGTCGCCTTGTCTACGCCCTGCGGGTCGTAGTGGCTCTTCAGGTTCTGGTCGAAAAGCTTGCCTACTCCTTGCCAGAAGCCGGCGGCAAGTCCATTCTTGTAGTCCTTGATGATCTCGTATGAGGTCATGCCTATCTCCCTGTCCAGCAGGCGGCAGAGCAGCTGCCCCTGCGAGATGGTCATCTTCCTGACCACGGGCTCGAACTCCTTCAGGAGCTCTTTCTGCTTCATGTTTATGTACTTCTCCCTGCCGAACTTGTTCATCTCCTCGGTGTTTATGTCCACTGTCGCGAGGAGCTTCTTCGCCATGAGCGCGTATGGGTAAACTTTGTTGAAGTTATATACGAGTTTGTAGTATTTGCGCCAGTCTGGGCTTCTCTTTGTGCCTCGCGGATACACCCAGACAGGGCTGAGCTCTGCGACGTAGACGGTGTCGCCCTTTTCATCGACGATGTAATGCATGTAGCCGCTGAGATCCTTGGTGGGCTGTCTTCTCGCGCCTTGGGTGGCGGTGCCCTGAGGGCTCGTGGCGCTCTGCTGCGCCTGCTTTGCCTGCTCAACCTTGTCGCGTGTGGACTTTTTCTTCCAGAACTGGGCGTGCGCATCCTGCTGGCTGAGTGCGAGCCCAGTCAGGACAATGATTAAGGTCGACAGTATGCGCAATGTCTTGTTCATGCCGTGCAAAGTTACGTATTTTATAGCGAAAGTCGTGCCTATTTTTTGTGGTCGAAAAGTGCTGTTCGGCGCATGTCCAAAATGCGAGGAATTATTTTTCAACAATGATTGTAAATGGCTGAAAATAATGAATTTGACTATTCACAACTCGTGTCGAAAATATGTGAAAAATAATGTTGAAATAGTTGATAATTCAATAATTTTTACTAACTTTGCAATCCCAAAATTGAGGAGAAGTGCGCCCAACCAGCTGATTCTCAGTCATTTAGGGAAAGTTGAGAATAATTTTAAAGTTATACAGAAATGTTACAACCTAAGAGAACAAAGTTTAGAAGGGAACAGAAAGGCCGCATGAAGGGTCTCTCTCAGAGAGGAAACCAGCTTGCATTCGGTTCTTTCGGTCTTAAGACCCTTGAGAATTGTTGGCTTACTGCTCAGCAGATTGAGGCTGCCCGTCAGGCTATCTCACGTTACATGAACCGTGAGGGTCAGATCTGGATCCGCGTCTTCCCTGTAAAGCCTGTTACAAAGAAACCTCTTTCTACTCGAATGGGTAAGGGTAAGGGTGATCCATACGGATTCGTTGCTCCTATCACTCCAGGACGTATCCTTTTCGAGGCTGAGGGCGTATCACTTGCTATCGCTAAGGAGGCTATGCGCCTCGCAGCTAACAAGCTCCCAGTTGATACCAAGTTCGTGGTACGTAGAGATTATGTTGAATAGTTTAATGGAGAAAGAAGAAAATGAAAATTTCTGAAGTACGCGAAATGTCCGTAGCAGATCTGCGCGACCGCATTGAGATCGAGAAGGCGAATCTTGATACTATGAAGATGAATCACGCCGTCTCTCCATTAGAGGATACATCCAAGTTTAAGAAGACCAGACAGGATATCGCTCGTATGATCACTATCCTTGCTGAGAAAGAAAAATCACAGAACTAAAAATTTAGTGACTTATGGAAAGAAATCTTCGTAAGGAAAGAATAGGATTGGTGGTCAGCACAAAGATGGATAAAACCATCGTTGTAGCCGTTGAAGTAAAAGAGATGCATCCTATGTACGGCAAGTTCGTAAAGAAGACCACAAAGTTCGTTGCACAGGACGAGAAGAATGAGTGCGGTGTAGGCGATACAGTACGCATCATGGAGACACGTCCTCTCAGCAAGACAAAGAACTGGAGATTAGTTGAAATCATTGAAAAAGCAAAATAGTCTATGATACAGCAGGAATCACGTTTACAGGTTGCCGACAATAGCGGTGCAAAGGAAGTTCTTTGTATCCGTGTACTTGGCGGTACACACCACCGTTATGCAACGGTTGGCGATACAATCGTCGTGGCAGTTAAGAGCGCAATCCCTGGCGGTGACGCTAAGAAGGGTTCAGTCTCTAAGGCTGTAGTTGTACGTACAAAGAAGGAGATTCGTAGACCAGATGGTTCATACATCCGTTTCGACGATAACGCTTGTGTCCTTCTTAACAACTCGGGTGAGCTTCGCGGTACCCGTATCTTTGGCCCTGTAGCCAGAGAGCTCCGCGATCAGTATATGAAGATCGTTTCACTGGCACCAGAGGTCCTTTAAAAATTGCACATTATGAAGAAGTTACACATTAAGAAAGGTGACACCGTGTATGTAAATGCCGGTAACGATAAGGGCAAGACAGGAAAGGTCCTCTCAGTTATCCCAGCTGAGGATCGCGCCGTTGTCGAGGGTGTCAACATGGTGAAGAAGCACACCAAGCCAAATGCAAACCAGCCTCAGGGCGGTATCGTAGAGCAGGAGGCTCCAATTCATATCTCAAACCTTAACCTCATCGATCCAGTTTCTGGTAAGGCTACTCGCGTAGGCGTCAAGATGGATGGCGAGAAGAAGGTTCGTTACGCTAAAAAGTCAGGAGAGGAGATCAAATAATTATGGCAAAGAACGCAAATAACGCAGCAGGTGGAGTACAGGTACTCCCTGCAGGTTACGTACCTACTCTCAAGAAGGTTTACAAGGAGGAGATCGTAGACAAGCTCATGAAGCAGTTTGGCTACAGCACCGTTATGCAGTGCCCTAAGCTTGTAAAGATTACTCTTAATGAGGGTGTTGGTGACGCTACACAGGATAAGAAGATCGTTGAGGAGTCAGCTGCAGAGCTCACACTCATCACTGGTCAGAAGGCGCTCGTAACCACATCTACCAAGGATATTTCAAACTTCAAGCTCCGTAAGGGTATGCCTATCGGCGCTAAGGTTACTCTCCGTAATGTAAAGATGTATGAGTTCCTCGAGAAGCTCATCCGCGTATCTCTCCCACGTATCCGTGACTTCAACGGTATCTCAGAGAAGATGGATGGTCAGGGTAACTACACCCTCGGTCTCAAGGAGCAGATCATCTTCCCAGAGATCGACATCGACAAGAACCCACGCATCCATGGTCTTGAGATCACTTTCGTGACCACAGCTAAGACTGACGAAGAGGCTTACGCTCTTCTCAAGGAGTTCGGTCTTCCTTTCAAGAAACACAATAAATAAGAGAGACTATGGCAAAAGAATCAATGAAAGCTCGCGAGGTAAAGCGCGCAAAGTTAGTTGCTAAGTACGCCGAGAAAAGACAGGCTCTCAAGGAGGCTGGTGATTGGGTAGCTCTCGATAAGCTCCCTAAGAACAGCTCTGCAGTACGACTTCATAACCGTTGTTCTCTCACCGGTCGTCCAAAGGGATACATGAGAGCATTCGGTATCAGCCGTATTCAGTTCCGTGAGATGGCCTCTAATGGTCTTATCCCTGGTGTTAAGAAGGCTAGCTGGTAATAGATTATACCTTATAAATTATATTTATTAACAATCGGATATCGGGCGTCTTCAGACGCCGGTCGTCCACAAAACAGACAAAAAAATGACTGATCCAATTGCAGATTTCCTTACTAGAGTACGCAACGCGTATCTCGCAGGTAAGAAGGTTGTAGAGATCCCATCTTCAAAGATGAAGGTCGCTATCACCAAGATCCTTTGTGAGAAGGGTTACATCCTCAGCTACAAGGTTGTAGAGGGTACTCCTTCAAACACCATCAAGATCGCTCTCAAGTACCACCCACAGACCAAGGCTGCCGCTATCAAGAAGATCGAGCGCGTGTCTAAGCCAGGTCTCCGTCAGTACACAGACGTTGAGAACATGCCAAGAGTACTTAATGGACTCGGCATCGCTATCCTCTCTACCTCTAAGGGTATCATCACCGACAAGGAGGCTAAGGATATGAACGTCGGAGGCGAGGTTATTTGTTATGTTTATTAATTTCTAAAAGAAAGAATAATGTCAAGAATTGGTAAATTGCCTGTAAACCTTCCTGCCGGCGTGACTGCAGAGCTTCTCGACGGCAACGTTGTAAAGGTTAAAGGACCTCTTGGTGAGATGTGTCAGAAGGTAGATTCTGATATCGAGGTCACCATCGAGGGAACAGAGATCAAATTCACCCGTCCTACTGACCAGCCTCGCCATCGTTCTATGCACGGTCTCTATCGTGCTCTCGTGAACAACATGGTTGTAGGTGTGTCTAAGGGTTTCCAGACCGAGCAGGAGTTTGTCGGCGTCGGTTACCGTGTAGAGGTAGCTGGTAAGCTCGTTACATTCTCTGTAGGTTACTCACACAGCATCCAGCTTATGCTCCCTGCTGAGGTTACCGCTGAGACTCCACAGGTTAAGAAGGGTGAGAACCCTAAGCTCGTCCTCAAGAGCTGTGACAAGCAGCTTCTTGGCCAGGTAGCAGCTAAGGTTCGTTCATTCCGTAAGCCAGAGCCATATAAGGGCAAGGGTATTAAGTTTGTTGGTGAGCAGCTTCGTCGTAAGGCTGGTAAGTCTGCATCCGCTAAATAATAGGAGATTGAGTTATGGCATTGAATAAAATTGAAAGAAGAAGAAGAATTCATTACCGTATACGCAAACACGTTAGTGGTACAGCTGAGAAGCCAAGAATGGTTGTATTCAGAAGTAACAAACAGATTTACGTACAGGTTATTGATGACGAGCAGGGCAAGACACTTGTTGCCGCTGCATCAAATGACAAGGCTCTTGTTGCAGAGTGCAAGGGAAAGAGCGGAATCGAGGCTGCTGCTATCGTAGGTAAAGCTATCGCAGCACGCTGTCTGGAGAAGGGTATCGACACCATCGCTTTCGACCGTGGCGGTTATCTTTTCCATGGTAGAGTTAAAAGTTTGGCAGACGCTGCCCGTGAAGGTGGCCTTAA
>JAKSJL010000046.1 GCA_024398295.1 Bacteroidales bacterium | reverse complement strand
AGTAGCAATAATAGTCTCACAGGCTCTTGTATAGTCACCTACTTCCACCTGGATGTCCGCATCCAGAGGGAGGTACATGTCTATGCGTGAACCAAACTTGATCACTCCGCACTGCCTGCCGGCCTCAGTAGGAAGGCCAGGCTTCGAGTAGCTGACGATACGGCGTGCAAATGTGCCCGCGATCTGCTTGAAGAATACCTCCTGTCCAGATGCTGTCTTGATGCAGGTAGATGCGTGCTCATTGAGCTCAGACGACTTAGGAAGGAAGGCAAGCAGGTATCTTCCAGGGTGATACTTATAATATGTCACTTCACCGGTGACTGGCCAGAAGTTCGCGTGCACATCGAAGAAGTCCATATACACGGACACCAGGATGCAGTCTCTCTGGAGGTACTCCTTCTCGAAGGTCTTCTCGCAGATGACGACCTTGCCATCTGCCACCGAGGTGACGAGGCTGCCGCTTCCAAACTGCTGACGTCGAGGAATTCTGAAGAAGTAGGTGATGAAACCACATGCGAAAAAGCAGAGGCCTACCACGATGAGCATGAGCCACTTCATATTACATATCCAGATGGTGAGGAATGCAATACTGATGGCTATCAGCCACACTGTCGCAATGGTTCCGTACGAGTTCCTGTCGATTTTCATTTAGATAAGGTTAAATAGGATTAGGTATACAATGCCCATAGGGATGGCGATGAGGGCGCTGTCGAAGCGATCCATCATGCCACCGTGGCCTGGGATAATGTTTCCTGAATCCTTCAGATTATAGAATCTCTTCCATATAGACTCGATGAGGTCTCCAAACACTCCAGCTACGTCGATGAGTATAGCGAGAACGATGACGTGCGTAAGAGGGAGTGAGAGCCAACCTATCTTATAGAAGAACAATGCTGTAGCGATGGAGAACACTATGCCACCCCAGACACCAGTCCAGGTCTTCTTAGGTGAGATGGATGGGCAGAGCCTGCGTCCATACTTCTGGCCAATGGCCATGCCGAACACATATCCACCTACATCTGACATAGCCACGATGCAGAACATCACAAGCACATACATGCCTGAGAATGAGCCATCTGAGAATACTCCAAGATTAAAGATGGACATAGGGATCGCAAGATACAGGATAGAAGCGAACAGCGCGAATGCATCTGACAGCTGCGACCTGTCCTTGAGGAAGAGAAGGCTTGCGCAGATGGCAAAGAGTCCGATAAAGAGGAATGCAAGGACACTGGTGTTCCAGCCGAAGGCCTCTATACCAAACACCGCAGCCGGCACTGAAAGGCCGGCCAGGATGGTGATTACCTGCTGAACAGGATATTTCTTGCCCAATGACATCTTCTGGAACTCGTTCATCATGAGGACGGTTACCAGCAGTATGAATGCCAGGAAACAATACTTGTTTATGAGAAGTCCAGCGGCCACTATCGCGGCGTAGACTATCGATGAGAGGGTTCTAATCAGTAACTTCTTCATTGGTAATTACTTCCTCTTCTTTTTTAGGGTTTAGACGCTCGTCGCCGTGCTTTCCGGCCTTAGGGCCAAGAACCTTCTCAACATCCTCAGCTGTCATGACTTCCTTGCTGAGGAGTATCTGGGTAAGGGTCTCGACCTCAGACCAATGCTCCTTGAGCAGAGCCCTTGTACGCTCGGTCACCTGATCGCTGAGTGCCTTCGCTTCGGCGTCAATTATCTCGGCTGTCTTTTCGCTGTAAGGCTTCTGGAACTCATATCCGTACTGACCTGTAGAGTCGTAGTATGAAAGATTTCCAACCTTGTCGCTCATACCATAGTACTTGACCATGGCATATGCCATCTTTGTGAGTCTCTCGAAGTCGTTCAATGCACCAGTGCAAGGGATTCCATCATTTGCGATCTCCTCTGCTACCCTACCGGCTACGAGGCTGCACATCTGATCGATCATCTCGCTCTTTGAGTTCGTGACCTTCTCATCAGGCAGATACCATGTGAGTCCGAGCGCCTCTCCACGAGGGATGATGCTTACCTTGAGTACAGGGTCGCAGCCTTCGAGGAGCCAGCCTGCCACAGCGTGACCCACTTCGTGGAACGCTGTGAGGCGCTTCTCCTCTGGCGACATGATGGTCTTCTTTCTCTCGATACCGCCGACTATGCGGTCAACAGCCTGGATGAAATCAGATCCGTCGATAGCTGTTTTGTCGTTACGCGCAGCGGTGAGCGCTGCTTCGTTGCAGACATTTGCGATATCGGCTCCAGAGAAGCCTGCAGTGTGCTTCGCAATGCTCTCGAGATCGAAATCGCTAGAGAGCTTGAGCTTGCGAAGGTGTACATTGAAAATCTCCTTACGCTCATCGAGGTTCGGCAATGTCACATGTATCTGGCGGTCAAAGCGACCCGCACGCATGAGAGCCTTGTCGAGGATATCGGCTCTGTTCGTGGCAGCGAGCACTATGACTCCGCTGTTTGTGCCGAATCCGTCCATCTCGGTGAGGAGCTGGTTCAGGGTGTTCTCGCGCTCGTCATTCGAGCTGAATCCAGCGTTCTTTCCTCTCGCACGGCCCACGGCGTCTATCTCATCGATGAACACGATACATGGGGCTTTCTCCTTGGCCTGCTTGAAGAGATCACGTACGCGGGATGCACCCACGCCGACGAACATCTCCACGAAGTCAGAGCCTGAGATAGAGAAGAACGGAACGTTCGCCTCTCCTGCCACAGCCTTCGCAAGCAAGGTCTTACCTGTGCCTGGAGGGCCTACGAGGAGTGCTCCCTTCGGAATCTTTCCTCCGAGTGCAGTGTATTTCTTAGGATTCTTGAGGAAATCTACGATCTCCATCACCTCTTCCTTAGCTCCGTACAGACCAGCCACATCCTTGAATGTGACATTCACCTCATTCTTCTCTGCGAGCTTGCCAGTAGACTTGCCTACATTGAATACCCCTCCGGCACCACCGCCGCCTACGCCACGGTTCATGCCACGGAACATCCATATCCAGAAGATGATGAGCATGAGTGGGAAGATGAGCCACTCGAGCACCTGTCCCCACATCTTGTCGTCATTCTCCATGACGATCTTTACCTGATCGTTCTCTGGAAGCTCTCCATTCAGTGCCTCGAACTCAAGCTCTGCATCGAACTTGCTTGACACGAGGAAGGTGAAATGAGGCGATGACTTCGGAAGTACACCACCTGGATAGTGGTCTGAGTACTTCGCCAGCTTTTCCGGCTTCACGGTGATGGTACCCTTGAAGTCATTTCTCACGAAATGTATCTCCTTGATGTCACCGCTGGAGAACATGGTCTTTACCTCTGCCCACTCCACTTTCTGTGGCGGAACGCCACTGTTTGTGAACAGAAGATATCCAATGCCCAGGATAAGAACAAGATACAGCCAGGAGATGTTTATCCTGATGATTCTTTTCTTTGGGCCTGATGGTTTCTTGTTTTCTGCCATTTGAAATAGATTAAAGCTCCTCCTCTTCCTTTACTTTCTTAACGGGCTTCTTACGGAACTTGTACTCCTTCTTAGGAGCGTCTGCCCAGAGGTCCTCGAGGCGGTAGAACTCGCGGTACTCTGTGAGGAACACATGTACAACGATGTTTCCATAGTCAAGAATGATCCAGAAGTTGTTCTCCATACCCTGAGTGCGGAGTGGCTTCATGCCAAGCTCCTCGCGTGTCTCCTTCAGGATGTTGTCCGCGATGGCGTTCACGTTCGTGGTAGAGTCAGCATTGCACACTACGAAATAGTCTGCGATAGATGATCCCACTGGCCTGAGGTCGAGGGAAACTACATTCTGTCCTTTTTTATCAAGTATGGCGTCAGCAATGACGCGGAGGTCGTGTGTAATCATATTTTATGTTATATTTGCAACGTATTCGTACAAATATACAACAAAAAACGGGCAAATGGAACTTCGCACTACAATAACATGGCATGATGTCATAGATTCTACAAATTCTGAGGCAAGGAGGGTACTTTCATACATTGACAATCTGTCAGTAATCGCCGCTGAGTGTCAAACTGCCGGTCGCGGACAGGGCGATCACAAGTGGCACAGCATGACAGGCGTAAACCTCACTTTCACAGTGGTTTTCAAGTTCCATCACCCTGCCGAGCAGGAGGCTGAAGGCAAGCGAGCTGCCGCTCTGGATGTCAAGGATGCACTCTATATCACGGAGGTGGTGACATTGGCGCTGAGGCTGTACCTTGAGTCGCATGGCGTCAAGGCAAGGATCAAGTGGCCAAATGACATCTATGTCGGCGACAAGAAGATCTGTGGCATCCTCATCGAGAACG
This sequence comes from Bacteroidales bacterium, assembly GCA_024398295.1. GTDB lineage: Bacteria > Bacteroidota > Bacteroidia > Bacteroidales > UBA932 > Cryptobacteroides. The sequence continues at coordinate 12,890 of JAKSJL010000046.1, read as the reverse complement.
TGCTTGCAGGCTCCTTTGTGGACTCCAGCATTGTCGGTATCGGCTTGAACATAAACCAGACGGACTTCCCTGCTGACCTGCCGAACCCAATATCATTGGCACTGCTGACTGGTGAGAAATACAGCGTTCACGATGAGCTCGAGCGCCTTATGGGCTACCTCGCGGCGTGCCTTGACAAGTCGAATACAGAAGAAGGCCGTGCCTATTTGGACACAGCCTTCAATGAGTATATGTTCAGGCTTGACGCCTAAGCTTCCCTGAGAGCCTTTATCGCCTCTGGAGGGTTTCCTCCGCGAAATACTGAACTGCCGGCGACAAACATGTCCACGCCGGCTTCTTCGAGTGTGCCAATGTTTCCGACACCGACGCCACCGTCCACCTGGATGAGGCATTCTGAGCCCGTCTCACGTATCCTTGACTTGAGGGCCTTGACCCTGTCGTAGGTGGCCTCTATGAACTTCTGTCCACCGAATCCGGCGAAGACAGACATCACTACGATATAGTCTGCTTCCGAAACAAACTCAAGCGCCTTCTCTATAGGATAATCTGGGTTGATAGCCACTCCCGCCTTCACTCCCATTGCCTTTAAGTTCTTGATGAACTCAATGACTGATTCTCCTTCACGTTCAACTGCTTCCGCATGGAAACTTATCATCTGAATTCCAAGCTTCACAAGGCGCTCGAAGTAGTTCTCCGGATGCACAATCATGAGGTGCGCATCCATCGGAATCTGTGCGATTTTCGCTACGGGCTCGACCACAGAAAAACCAAATGAGATGTTAGGCACCTGCGTGCCGTCCATTATGTCGAGATGGATGATGTCTGCGCTCTCGTTCAGAAACGCAATCTCGCGACCGAGATTGAGGAAATCGGCCGCGAGAATGGATGGTGCAATAAGTCTCATCTTATTAAGCGAAGTTTGAAACTACGTCGACAAGAAGATCTACGAACTTGTCAAGAGAAGCGATCTCCATTCTCTCTCCTGGAGCATGGACGCCTCTGAGGGTAGGTCCGAATGAGATCATGTCGAGACCAGGGAACTTGTCGAGGAACAGTCCGCACTCGAGTCCTGCGTGGATGGCGAGTACGAGTGGCTCCTGGTTGAACAGCTTCTTATATGAGTCTACACATACCTTGAGGATGTTTGACTTGACATTTGGCTTCCATCCTGGATATGGGAACTTGTGCTCTACATTTGCACCTGCTGCAAGGAAGTTTGCTGCAACCTTGTTCTGCATCATGATGCGCTCTGAAAGGGTGCTGCTTCGCTGGCTGGTGCCGATACGGATGATGCCCTTCTCTGTCATTCTCACTGATGCGAGGTTTGTCGAGGTCTCGACGAGTCCTGGGATGTCCTGGCTCATGGCGAATACACCGTGAGGGCAGGTGAAAAGAGATGTGATGAGACGCTTGGTCACATCTGCCTCTACGACCTTCTCATTGAGTCCAGTGCCGCAAGACTTGAACTGAAGTCCTGGATCTGTGACTCTGAACTCCTCCTTGACCTCGCGACCGAATGCCTCGAATCTCTCGATGGTGGCCTTGCCATCAGGTACGCGGATAGCGCACTCACACTCACGTGCGATGGCATTTGGCTTGTTTCCTCCATGGATCATCATGAGCTCGAAACCATGCTCAAGCTCGGTGTAGAGGAATCTCGCGAGTATCTGAATGGTGTTTGCCCTACCCTTATTTATGTCGTCACCGCTGTGGCCGCCGATACCGCCGCAGACCTTCAGGGATACCTTGTCATAGCTCTGAGTAGGTGAAACGGTCTCGTATGGGAACTCGATGAGGGTGTTTACGCCACCGGCGCAGCCGATGAACAGCTGGCCTTCATCCTCTGAATCTAGATTAATGAGGGTCTTTCCAGTGAAGAAGCCTTCCTTCATGAATTCAGCTCCGTCCATGCCGGTCTCCTCGGAGATGGTGAACACGCACTCGAGGCGGCCTGAAGGGACGTCGCTTTCGAGCAGTGCGAGACAAGCGGCGATACCGATGCCGTCGTCAGCGCCGAGCGTGGTGTCTGGAGCCACCATCCAGCCGTTCTCGATGATGTAGTGGATAGGGTCCTTGGCGAAATCATGCTGAACGCCTGAATTCTTCTCGCAAACCATATCCTGGTGAGCCTGCAGGACGAGTGTAGGTACATTCTCCTTACCTGCGGAAGCCTGCTTGATGATGTTTACGTTTCCAATCTCGTCCACCTTGCACTCGAGGCCGCGAGATGCGGCGAAATCTACAAGGTATTTTGTCATCGGCTCTTCGTGGCCGGACTCACGCGGGATCGTGGTGATCACGCGGAAGTGCTCAAGTACTGATTTTGAATCCATAATTATAGTTTTATGAACGTTATTTACTACAAAAAATGTGCTACAGCGATGCTGAGCACATTACTTATTCTGCTACAGGTGCAAGTGACTTGCTGATGTCACTGACGTACTGCTTGAATACCTTGTCTGTGGCCATGAGGTCCGTGACAGTCGTGCATGCGTGCAGCACCGTGGCGTGATCCTTTCCTCCAAGCTCGGAGCCAATGGTAGAGAGCGAGCAGTTCGGAACCAATGTCCTGCAGAGGTACATCGCTATCTGACGAGCCTGGACTACCTGACGCTTGCGGGTCGGCGAGATGAGCATGTCGCGCGTGATGTTAAAGTAGTCACAAACGGCATCCTGAACCTTGTCGATGGATATCTCTGTATGCTCATCACTTACGAGACTCTCGGTAATGCGCTCTGCGAGCTCGATAGAGTCGTCTGTGTGAGTGATTGTAGCGTGGGCAATGTACGAGATGAGTGCGCCCTCAAGCTCACGGAAACTTGACTTTACGCGTGAGGCAATGTACTCGAGCACAGCATCGCTGACTTCCACTCCTTCACGGAATGCCCTGGACTTGAGCATGGCAAGTCTAGTCGCATAATCTGGCTTCTTGAGCTCGACAGAAAGGCCCCACTTGAAACGGGATAGCAGTCTCTCCTCGAAGTTCTGTAGGTCTACAGGAGCTCGGTCAGATGTGAATACAAGCTGCTTTCCTGACTGGTGCAGGTGGTTGAAAATGTTAAAGAAAGCGTTCTGTGAACCAGCTCCCACAAGGTCCTGGATGTCATCCACGATGAGGACATCGATCTTCTGGTAGAATGCGAGGAAGTCAGTAAGCTTGTTACGTACGTTCACTGCATCCATGTACTGGGTCTTGAACTCGTTTCCTCTTACATAAAGGACAATCAGCTCTGGGAACCTCTCCTTGATGGAGTTACCGATAGCCTGAGCGATGTGAGTCTTGCCAAGACCAGGACCACCAAATACAAACAGAGGGTTGAATGGGGTCTTTCCTGGTGCGTTCGCTATGTTCATGCCCGCTGTGATGCCCATTCTGTTGCACTCACCTTCCACGAGGTTCGTGAAGCAGTATGCGGCCTTCAGGCGAGGATTTATCTTGATCTTCTGCTGGATGCCAGGATAAACGAATGGTCCTGGGTTCGCGGCAGGATTATAGGAAGTGATGTTCACCGGTCTGTTCTGAGCCTCTGCGGTCTCAGCTGCAGGGAATCTCATGGCAGGCTGAGCCTTGACAGGCTTGAGCGTGTACACAAGACGCGCGTCTGCGCCGATGACTCTCTTCAATGTCTTCCATATAACATCGATGAACATCTCCTCGATGTACTCACGGAAGAAATCTGAAGGAACCTCTACGGTAAGGGTGGAGTCTACCATAGACACAGGCCTGATCGGTCTGAACCAGGTATTGAACTTAGCTGGCTCGACTATCTGCTCAATGATGCGCAGACACTCGTTCCAGATGTCAATATGTCTATTAGTGTTCTCCATAAAATAAAGTAAAAACTCCGTAGGGGCTAGTTTCCCCTTCCGGAGTGCAAAATTGGTGGAAAAAAAAGTAATAAAAAACTTAATTAACTATTGGAATATAACTTTTTTTTGCCTAAATATTAGTTTGGAAATACCTTAAACGATTATCTTTTAAAACGCTGAGTATTAGCTATTTATGAATAGCGAATTTTTGTAAACGCCTAATTTTTATATGATTTATAATTTTGAATCATTCAAAATAAGCAAAATCCTATTTCACGCGTGTACAAAGCTCATTTTCAACCTTTACAAGGAAGGACTCGGGGTATTTTACCTTAATTTTCTTGTACATTTCCCTAGCTTTGGCCTCATCTTCCGAGCAACCGATGAAATACTTGAACAACTTGCCTGTCCAGATACTCTTCGGTTCATAGCCTAGGAAGTACTTGTCAGATGCAGACATCTTCTTTCCTGTCGCTAGAACCTGAGTGGCGTAATATACTGCAGATGAGGTATTTACCTGCTCGGTCGAAGGCTTGGAAACTGGCTCTTCCGCCTTCTTTTCATCGCTGATCTGCGGTTTTTGAGGCTTCGGCTTCTTGACAGTGGCTCCAACGCTCTCGTCATAGTAGGTCTTATACTCACAGAAGGCGTCAAAGATCTTATCAATCATTTTCTCAAGTGATTTGGAATCACGTAGTTGCGCTAAGTCACTTGAATTAGACATGAAACCCATTTCAAGCAGTACGGCAGGCATGCTGGCAAGCCTTAGCACCGCGAAATTCTGCTGTCTTACACCCAGACTGTTCTTGAATGGTCCACCTTCTGACATCTTCTGGTCTACGAGCTGGGCAAAGATAAGACTCTGCTCGCGGTACGCATTGTTCATAAGATGAAGGAAGATGTCTGACTCTGGGTCTGAAGGATCGAAGCCCTTGTACTTGGTGGTATAGTCATCCTCGAGCATGATCACCTCATTCTCTCGCTGGCAGATCTCCATGTTGAATGCATAGGTGTCGCTGTTTGACTTGGATGACTGTCCGAGGATCCACGCCGAGAAGCCGTTCACTGATTTGTTCTTCGTGGCATTGATATGAATGGATATGAACAGCCCTGCTCCCTTGTTTGTCGCATACTTGGCCCTGTCATTCAGTGGAACGAACACGTCGTTTGACGACCTGGTGAGATATACGGACATGTCAGGATATGCCGCGAGTATCTTCTTCTGCAGGCCTTCTGATATCTTGAGCACGAGGGTTTTCTCGTAAGTTTTCTTGTCCGAACTGACGCAGCCGGGATCCTTGCCTCCATGTCCTGGGTCGATGACGACAGTATTCAGGCCAAGGGATTTAGTGGAACTCCCCTGCCCGAACGATACGACTGATGCTGAAACGGCGCCCACAAGCAGCGCTGCGGTGCGAAATATGATGGTCTTTATTCTCATCTTACCTTCGGTAACTTGGAAAAAGTAGCTAAAATTTTAGTAAAGATAGGTATATATACACTTTTTACAAAATCTTAGGCCGTATTCGCTTTCGCAAAACCCGTGCTGGAATGAAGATTCTTGGTATTCAGTGAGCTTCACGCCGTGGCTGCCATTATCGTAATTCGATAAATTATGGACTACTTCGCCACGAGGCGCGTTGAAGTAGTCCAATTATTATCGTAAAACGATAAGCGGACAAATCAAAGGCATATGCGAAAGGCCACGTCATTGGGCGTGGCGGCATGGCGAATGGGCGATTCTTTGGCTCCAGATGCTATTATGTTGTAAAAAATTTTCATATATTTGTCCTCTTATTTAATAAGTGGCAAGATTCTTGACTTTGAGGCAGTGAATCTCCACGGAAGAATTGACGAAATAATTGAAGTTTAGTAATACAAAATATTTCATCGGCGCACTTGTGGCCCTCATGCTCCTGAGCTGCTTCTCGGCATTCGGACAGAATGACCGTAGGAGAAACCGCAGAAGCAGAGGGGCAAACACCGAAGTAGTCCTGCCCGACATGAACCTTGATGGGTTGAAGATCGAGAAGCTGGACTCTGCGGGCAGGGCGCGTCTGGATTCCACAGAACGCGCGAAGCAGGCGAAGCTTGATTCGATCGCGTTCGTGAAGGATTCCACAGCGCGTGCCGACTCTCTCTTCCGCGCGGATTCATTGGAAATGCTCTCAAAGAGCTCGCTGGACCTGCCGGCATTCACGGGCGCCAAGGACTCCATCGTGGAGGTTTTCTCTAATGGCCAGCGCAAGATCTACTATTATGGAGATGTCACCGTCACCTACCAGGGCATGAAGCTCACGGCGGATGTGATGGAGTATGACATGAATACCGGTATCGTCGATGCGCGAGGCTCGTACGACACGCTCAAGGGTGAGTGGGTCGGCCGCCCTGTGATGGAGCAGGGCCAGGCGAAATATGAGATGGAGAGGCTCAAGTATAATTTCAATACCCAGAAGGCCTTCATCACAAACATGGCCACAAATGAGCAGGAAGGCATCCTGCATGGCCAGAACATCAAGATGATGCCTGACCGCACCATCAATGTCTCGAAGGGACGCTATACCGTCTGCGACGCTGAGGAGCCTCATTACTATATGAAGATGACTTCGGCGAAGGTGATACCTGGAAAGGATGGAAACACCATCATCTTCGGCCCGGCGAACCTCGTGGTGGGTGATGTGAGCATCCCTTTCATTGGCCTTCCATTCGGATTTGTGCCTAAGAAGCCGCAGCGTGCCACGGGTCTGCTGATGCCTACCTTCGGTGAGGAGGCGACGCGAGGCTTCTACATGCGTGACGCGGGAGTCTACCTCGTGCTGGGTGACTACTTCGATCTCTCCATGACGGGAGACCTCTACACCCTGGGATCATGGGCTGTAGATATCAACTCGCGATACAAGGTGAACTACAAGTTCAATGGTAACTTCGCCTTCACCTACTCGAACGACCAGGGAGGTATCAAGGACACGCCTAGCTTCTTCCAGAGCTCGAACTTCTCGCTCAAGTGGTCGCACACACAGGACTCCAAGGCGCGCCCAGGAACATCATTCTCGGCGTCGGTGAACTTCTCCAGCCCTGGAAACAACAAGTATAACGCACACTCTGTGAACGAGGCTTTGCAGAACCAGATATCATCTTCCGTCTCTTTCTCAAGGAACTGGGCGGGCAAGGTGAACCTTTCGGTCAATGCTCTCCATAGCCAGAATTCGCGAGACAGTTCGTACACATTCACATTGCCTAATGTGACACTCTCTGTCAGCACCTTCTACCCATTCAAGCAGAAGAACAGGGTCGGCAAGGAGAAGCTCTATGAGAAGATTTCATTTGGATATAACACCTCTCTGCAGAACAAGATAAACTTCAAGGCAAGCGAGTTCGGTCAGGAGGGATTCACCGACAAGTTCAAGAACGGCATGAGCCATAACTTCTCCATCGGTCTTCCTTCTTTCTCGCTCTTCAAGTATGTCAATGTAAGCCCATCCGTAAGCTACGGCATGAACTGGTTCTTCAGAAAGTCTGAGGCTCAGTATGACGAGGAGTCAGGAAGGCCTGTGCTCATCGAAGGCAAGCAGTTCAGCACCTTCGGCATCACGCAGAACACCTCTGCGAGTGCCTCAGTGAGCACGCGACTTTATGGTATGTTCAACTTCGGAAAGTATTCGAGGATCCAGGCGATCAGACACGTGGTGTCCCCTTCTATGTCCCTCTCATACATGCCAGACCTCTCGAAGGTGAATGGATGGCGTGAGCTTGAATATGTGGACAAGTCCGGCAAGCAGAGCGTCTATTCGTATAATATCTACCAGGGACAGCTGCTGTCGGCACCTGGCAAGGGCCAGACAGCGAGCGCCAGCTTCTCTCTCGGAAACAACCTCGAGGCGAAGGTACGCGATCTGGCGGACACTACAGGCAAGGGCTCGAAGAAGGTGAAGATTCTCGATCAGCTGAACTTCAACACTGGATACAACTTCCTCGCTGAGGAGTTCAAGATGAACAATGTAGGTGCGACGATGTCGACTACATTGTTCCAGAAGATGAATGTCAGCGCGAACGCGAACTTCGACCCATACGCCATCGACGAGACGGGTAAGAGAGTGAACCGCTTCCAGGTCACTGAGAACTGGAGGAAACCATTGCGTCTTACAAATGCAAGCGCCTCTCTGTCATATTCGCTCTCTGGCGAAGGCAAGCTGGAGGGAATGGATGACGCCGCGGCGATGAGCTCGACGGGCGGTAGTGCTGCATCTGGCGGTGGCCACGGAGGCCCTACCTATAATAGAATATACTATCACCCTATCACTGGTGACTATATCCCAGGAGGATGGCTTTACTATACAAACCCATCCGCTCCATGGTCATTGAGCTTCAGCTACACATTCAGCTACTCGAAGAACTACTCAAATGCAAACAACCAGCTGCAGGTGAAGCATAACTACACCCAGACTGTCAGCCTTAACGGCAATGTAAAGCTGTCCCCTCGCCTCTCGCTTACCGGAAACACCGGTTTCGATATCATGGCGATGAAGCTCACCACATCGCAGATCAGCGCGACCTACGACCTTCACTGCTTCAACATCTCAGTGTCATGGGTGCCTACAGGCCAGTGGAAGTCGTATAGTTTCCGCTTCGCGGCCAATGCAGCCGCACTTGCAGACCTTCTCAAGTTCAAGAAGTCAAGCAGCTATTGGGATAATTAAAATATTTTCCTAAATTTGCACTGTCTCAATCAAGGCCGTGTTCTTGCGGCATTCCCCCGAGACTGTTATCTTTAAAACCATCATATTTAAATAATGGCGTATATACTTTATGAGCTCAGCCAGATGTCCCGTGAGGAACTGGAGCAGCATGCAACTGAGCTGAATGTCAAATTTGACAAGAAATCTACATCTGAAGACATAGCATTCGCTATTCTCGATGCACAGGCACTCGAGGCTTCAAAGCAGCCTGATGTGAAGAAAGAGAGAAAACCTCGCGAGAAGAAGGCCAAGGCTTCTTCAGATAAGACACAGAAAGCACAGAAGACCCAGAAGACTGAAACCACTCCTACCCAGGCCGAAGAGCCTGCCGCTGCAGCAGCTCCTGCAGAGCAGAAGCGTCGCGGCCGCCCTGCAAAGAAGGCAGCGGAAGCGCCTGCTCCAGAAGCAGCGCCTGTCGCTGAGAAGGTAGCCACAGAGGCTCCTACGAAGCCTAAGCAGAAGAAGGACAAGAAGAAGTCAAATCCTGCTCCTGAGGCAGCGCAGCCTGCAGAGGTACCAGCTGAGCAGCAGAATGCCGACAAGAATCCTAAGCAGGAGAAGAAGCATAAGAAGAAGGACCCAGAGGAGATCGCGAAGAATGTCGCAGCGATCTCTGCGAAGCTGGCTGCGAGAGCGGCAGACGCGCAGGCAGAGCCTGCAGCTGAGGCTGCCCCTGCTCCTGCAGAGCAGCGCCAGCAGAATCCTCAGCAGAACCAGCCTAAGAAGCAGCCTCGCATCGAGTTCGAGGGCACAGTAGAGGCTACAGGTGTTCTCGAGGTCATGCCAGACGGATACGGATTCCTTCGCTCTTCTGACTATAACTATCTGAACTCTCCAGATGATATCTATGTATCTCAGCAGCAGATCAAGCAGAATGCATTGAAGTCAGGAGATACAGTGACCGGCGAGATCCGTCCTCCACGTGAGGGAGACAAGTACTTCCCTCTCGTGAAGATCAAGTTTATAAATGGTAGGAAGCCTGAGTACATCCGCGACAGGGTGCCATTTGACTTCCTTACCCCTCTCTTCCCAGAGGAGAAGTTCAACCTTACTGGTGGCAGGTCAGGACGAGACATCTCATGCCGTCTCGTGGATCTCTTCGCCCCTATCGGCAAGGGACAGCGCGGACTCATTGTGGCGCAGCCAAAGACTGGTAAGACCATGCTCCTCAAGGCTATTGCCAATGCTATCGCAGAGAACCATCCTGAGGTTTACGAGATCGTTCTCCTCATTGATGAGCGTCCTGAGGAGGTTACTGACATGTCCAGAAGCGTACGCGCCGAGGTGGTGGCATCTACCTTCGACGAGCCTGCTGAGAGGCATGTAAAGGTGGCAAACATGGTGCTTGAGAAGGCGCGTAGGCTCGTGGAGTGCGGACATGACGTGGTCATACTGCTTGACTCCATCACACGCCTCGCCCGTGCATATAACACTGTACAGCCTGCATCCGGCAAGGTGCTCTCCGGTGGTGTGGATGCAAATGCTCTCCAGAAGCCTAAGCGCTTCTTCGGCGCAGCTCGTAACATCGAGGGCGGCGGTTCGCTCACTATCATTGCCACAGCGCTCACAGAGACTGGTTCGAAGATGGATGATGTCATCTTCGAGGAGTTCAAGGGCACCGGTAACATGGAGCTTCAGCTCGATCGTACACTCGCGAACAGGCGCATCTTCCCAGCAGTGAATGTCGTTCTCTCCGGCACACGCCGTGACGACCTCCTCTACCCTAAGGGACAGGGCCAGCGCATCTGGATACTCAGAAAACTGCTTGCGGAGATGAACCCTACCGAGGCCATGAACTTCATGCTTCAGCTCATGGATGAGTATAAGACCAATGAAGATCTTATCGACAACATGTCGAAGGTCAGTGCTCGCGACGCGAAAGCATACGACTATTAGTGTATGAAAATGAATCGTTTCCTTCAGATTATTTCGGTGGTGGCGCTTATCTCCGCATGCGGTGGCAAGCCTGTCACTCCTGAACCCAAGCCTATAGATCCTGTAGTGGACAGTGAGGGTGACAAGGCTGGCGAGACATGGGCTGACCCTACAGGGGTCAAAGGTGGAAAGTACATCTCAAACGGCAAGATCCAGATAGGTGTGGACCCTGCTCGTGGTGGTACCATCTTCCATTTCTCGGAGGCAGGAAAGAAGAAGAACCTCGTAAATCATTACGATGAAGGACGCGAGATTCAGCAGTCCTACTATGGCTGGGCAGACGGCAGCAGCTGGAATGGCCAGTCGTGGGTATGGAATCCTGTCCAGGGCGGCAGCGCAAGTGGTGTCAAAGGAAAGATAGTAAGTGATGACAGCACCGATGAGAAGATAGAGATCACCTCCACCCCAGTCCTCTGGGCTTCTGGCGAGATGGCTTCTGACTGTGTCATGAAGGAGGTCATTACCCTGGAAGGAGAAGTGGCGCACATAAAGTTCACTTTCAAGTACAGCGGCTCGAATAAGGGTGATGCACGTCATCAGGAGCTTCCTGCATTCTTTGTGGACTGGGATCTGAAGAACTTCATCTATTATGATGGAGGGACTGCATGGTCCTCGACGAAGAAGAATTCTTATGTTCCTGCTCGTCTCGACCAGACAGGAAAGAATGAGTATAAGAACCTCCCAGAGCGCTGGGCCGCATATGTCGACGACAGCGGCTGGGGCATTGGCCTTTACTCCCCTGCCTGCAGCCAGTGCACGCTCTATCGCTTCGGCGCGGGTCCCGGTGGTGCAAAGAACAGCTCCTGCTCATATTTCGCGCCTATAGCTACCATGGCAGTGACTGCAAACTGGACTTACACCTATGATGTGTACATCACCATTGGCACCTCAGACGAGATAAGGCAGAGGTTTTCTGATATTCACAGCAAGAAATAATGGATTTCAAGTTTGACGATACCATCTATGCTCCCGCCACTTCTGTAGGTGCGGGAGCTATAAGTATAATCAGGGTCAGCGGCCCGCAGGCTATTTCTATCTGCTCAGGGCTGGTGAAGCTCAGTCACGGCACCCTCTCGGATGCGGCAGGCTACACCCTGCACTATGGCAGCATCTTCGCTGGCGATGGCCAGGTGCTTGATGATGTCGTGGTAAGTGTGTTCCGCGCGCCTCGCTCATACACCGGCGAGGACTCCATCGAGATCTCGTGCCACGCATCGAGCTATATCGTATCGTCCATCATGCAGCTTCTGGCTGAGGCTGGTGCAAGGGCTGCCGAGCCAGGCGAGTTCACTCGCCGTGCATTCGTGAATGGCAAGATGGATCTCGCCCAGGCAGAGGCTGTAGCAGATGTCATCTCTTCTTCGTCTGCAGCCTCGCATCGCGTGGCGTTCAACCAGCTGCGCGGAGGGTTTTCATCCGAGCTTCAAGCCATGCGTGGGAACCTTCTGGATATCACATCATTGATGGAGCTGGAACTTGATTTCAGCGAGGAGGATGTGGAGTTCGCCGACCGCACAAATCTCATTGCTCTGGTCGATTCTTCATTGGCACAGATCAACAAGCTTGCGTCGTCATTCCGCCTGGGCAATGCCATCAAGAACGGCGTCCCTGTAGCCATCGTCGGCGCCGCAAATGCCGGTAAAAGCACGCTTCTCAATGCTCTTCTTTCCGAGGAGCGCGCGATAGTCACCGACATCCCTGGAACCACCCGCGACACCGTCGAGGAGACTTATGTGCTCGATGGGATACTTTTCAGGTTCATTGACACAGCAGGTATCCGCGAGACTTCGGAAACCGTGGAGAAGATAGGCATAGACCGCTCTTTCGCGGCCGCAGAGCGCGCTGATGTGGTCATCCTGATGGTTGATTCCACTTCTTCGATTGAGGCTGTCAAGGAGTCTGTTTCTGCTCTTTCATCGCATCTGGACCCTGCGTCACAGTCCGTTATCATTGCCGCAAACAAGTCGGATATAGCAGACTCCCCTGCCGGGCTCGATGCTCTGCTCCCAGGCGCGCAGATACTGTCGATCTCAGCGCGCTCAGGCGAGGGTCTCGACGCTCTCCGCGCCGCGCTCGTCTCGAGCCAGAGCTCTCGCCTCTCCGACGCTGGCGAGACCCTCGTCTCAAACGCGCGCCACTATAACTCCCTCTGCGCGGCTTCTCGCGCCCTGTCGCTCGTCCGCGGCGGCCTCCTTTCAGGCGCCGCCACCGACCTCGTCGCCCAGGACCTCAGAGAAGCGCTCTATCACCTAGGCACCATCACCGGCGAAATCTCCACGGACGAGGTGCTTGGGAATATTTTTAAGAAGTTTTGCATCGGGAAATAAAGCGATACACACGAAAACTTAACAAAGGTAGTAATTACTTGATTGAGAGTCACTTATCCGTGGCTCTCTTTTCTTTTGTGTA
>JAKSJL010000045.1 GCA_024398295.1 Bacteroidales bacterium | reverse complement strand
CAGCGACACTTGCGCAGCTGCAGCGCACAGGATGGTGTTTCTGTGCGCAAGGGTCGGGCATATTGATGGGAAACGGCAGAAACCCGCCACACTTGCGCAAAGGGATGCTGCCAAAAGCCATTTTCGTGCGCAAGTGTCAACGCAACGGCGCAACGCAGTGGCGCCAGGCAAGGGGTCCGTGCGCGGAGATGCCCATTCTGCGCACGAGAGCCACACAAGCGAAGGTTTTGTGCGGGATCACTGCGGGACGTGGAATGGAAAAGGCAGCCACGATGGGCTGCCTTGAAGGGTATTCCTTTCGAGGAAAGGGGTATTTGTCGAATGGACGAAATTAGAAGAGGTATGCCACGCCTACGTGGAACATAGCCCTGTTCATCTTAGGGTCTGCATCGGCGATGCGGTTCATGAGGCCGTAGTCATAGCCTGCATCGAAACGGAGCATCTTAGCGAAGTCAATCATGATGCCGCCACCTACGAGGACATCGAAACGACCGTAAGAGCTGCCTTCCTTGTAGTTGTCAGTGGTAGTTGATGCTGTGCCGAGGCCAGCAATGCCACCTGTCAACTTGTTGGTAGATGAAAGGCCGAAGCTTGCGGTAGGGCCTGCGTATACAGTCCAAGCGAGATCCTTAGAGACGTCACCTCCGAAAGTGAGCTTAACAGGAACGTCAATGTACATCTCAGTCTTCTGAGAATCGCCACTGAAGATGCTGAGAGCTGCTGATTTGTTGCTCATGAGATACTCAAAAGTAACACCTGGCATGACACCAAGAGCGCCTGCAATCTGGAAATTTGCATTAGCACCTACGTATACTCCATCAAAAGATGTAGACTTGTCACCCTGCTTAAGAACTGAATTTGCATAGCCGGCACCTACACCGACCTGGGCGAATGCTGCTACTGATACTACAGCTGCAGCAAGAACAGTAATAATTTTCTTCATGTGTAGAACAATTAAATGTTAATGACATAGTTATAACAAATATAGTGCTAAATATCCCAAAGCGCAACTTCCTGCACAAAATGTCACCATTTTGTATCAAAAAGAAGAAGAAAAAAAACGCCCGACTCAATGAGCCGGGCGCAAAATATTTTAAGAATAGGATTAATATCTAAGGTAAAGTCTGAATCCAAAACCACTTGAGGAGGTGGTGGCATTCACTGAAGATGCCGAACGGTAATCCCAGCTTATGGCTGATGCACTCAAAGTGGACACTCCTCCCATAGGCCAGTAGACACTGCTGGACTCCTTCACGAGCTCAGCAACATTTCCATTCATGTCATAAAGGCCGAACTCATTAGGTTTCTTGAGAGCGACTTCGTGAGCATTTGCATATCCCAGCCATGCCACCTCACTTGCCACATCGCTTCCAGAATACTTGAAATGTGGTTTAGCGTCATCACAACCATAGTCATCTACTTTCTTTGTCGTCTGATTATACATGAAACTGCCGCCATTTGACGCAAGCAGCCACGGAACGATGCTTGGAAGCTCAAAATTCATACCGGTAAGCTCATTAAGCTTCGTTAGGAATTTATTGAAATTAGTGACTGTGATATTTGTGAGTGGATAATTGTCACCCTTCATCGACGAAGGTGCCTCGACACCCATCACGGCCTTATACAGAGCATTTGTAACCACGGTTTCGCCCATGGCACAAGCATTTTGAGGATAAAGAGAGTACGAATTCTTCGAATAGTAGACACGTCCATGGATTTCCTTCATCTTGAACTTCACGCCATTCACCACGAAACCGGCGTCTTCAGGCTTGGATGCCTCCTGAGTGAGACTGAAGGATGCCACTGGATACTGACCCTTTCCATTATTGTAATATACAGTAATTGTAGCATGCCTTTCGTTTTCAAAAGGATTTGCTGATGCCCTGAAATACTTATATGAATCTTCATAATAATAATCAGCCATCTCCTTGGTGTCAGGCACCTCATTGAGCCAGGTCTTGCCTGACTTAAATACCAGATTCTTGTGGAAATCTGTCTCGAAATCGTCTATTTCAATTTCCTTTGGGAAATTCAGGCTTGTCTCAAAATACACTTCGACGTCGCCACCCTCAGCAGGGATTGTGGTAAGATCGGTAGAAATATCAAGGTACACTCCTGAGAGATGGATCTTCTTCAAGACTGAAGTTCCATTGTTATGAACGAGAAGCACATTGACCTCTGCACTATTATATGATTTATAATAGCCTTCATAAGTTGTGGCATCTACCTTGTCCATCACTGGAGGTATGAGAGCAATATATTTGGTGACCTCAGGTTCATCCTGTCCTGAGATCCACTTGCGTCTCTCTGCCTTCTTGGCTCTCCAGCCATCAGACTCGTCACCCTCCATCCAAACAGACATGGTGTATTCATCTTCTGCTGCTCCAAGCACCTCGTATTTGAGCTCTATTACAGCATCTGAAGACCCATTGACTGAAGGCATGGTAAAGGTGGACATAGGATCCGCGTCAAACTTGATTCCAAACGCAATCTTCTTAGGGATAGAGATAACAGTGCCATCAGCAAGTGTAATCACGAGATAGTTTGGATCGCTATTATCGACATCCTGGAAAAGAAGAGTGGTTTCCTCGACGGCCTTGCCAAGAAGAGTCCAGCTTGCGCCACCGTCGTATGAAACATACCAATTGTTATCCTCAATCTTGAGCTTTGGAGTGACAGCCTCGGCTGCAACCTTCTGACCATCTGCAAGGAGCCACTCGCCATCAACGGTCCAGTACCACTTGCCATCGGTATCCTGCTTTACGGCAATCACTGGGTTATGGCCATCAGCACCTGCTGCGCCGGTATCGCCCTTGTCACCCTTGTCGCCCTTTTCTCCCTGAGCTCCAGTAGCGCCGGTGTCACCCTTATCGCCCTTTTCGCCCTGAGCTCCAGTAGCGCCGGTATCACCCTTGTCGCCCTTTTCGCCCTGAGCTCCAGTTGCGCCGGTGTCACCCTTGTCGCCCTTGTCGCCCTTGTCGCCTTTCTCGCCCTGAGCTCCAGTAGCGCCGGTGTCACCCTTGTCACCCTTGTCGCCCTTCTCGCCATTCTTAATGGCTGCAGATGTGCCGTCGGTGAAGAGAATGATATAGCCGTCAGCCACCTGGCTGACAGATGAGACAAACACTTTCTTGTTAAGTGCATCAACGAGGGTCTTGAGCTGAGACACATCGCTGTTCATTTGCTTCTGGGCATCTTCCAATGCCTTCACCCTGCTCTCGAGAGCAGCAATACTGCCCTTGATGGCAGTATCATCATACTTATCACATGCAGGAGCTGCCAGCAGCGCCACTGTGAGAAGCATGGTAAGCTTTGAAATCTTATTCATAATCAATTGTTATTTGGTTAATTATCGTATAATTGGCAATTATAAGAAAAATGATACATTTTATCAAACATCTGACTCAGAAATTGTCTTTGCTATCTTCTCGACATTCAGGCTCCTGGCTGAAGCATCGAAGATTTCTTTATAGATTCCGCCCTGCTTGTAGACCTCATCTGGATCACCACCTTGCTCCACATGACCGTTCTTGAGTGCGTAGATGACGTCACTGTCAATAATCTGGGAGATGTTGTGAGAGATGATGATCACAGTCCTGTTCTGCTTGATAGCGTCAATGCTGTTCTTGATCTGCTCGGTAGCGACTGCATCAAGGCTTGCGGTAGGCTCGTCAAGGAAGATAATAGGAGGATTCTTGAGGAACATGCGGGCAATGGCGACCCTCTGCTGCTGGCCACCAGAGAGCAGCGTAGCCTTGGTCTGGAACCTCTCAGGCAAAGCCATCACCTGGTCATAGAGGTAAGCCTTCTTCGCAGCGAGAAGCACCTCTGCGTGCGATGCAGAAGGGTTTCCATACTTGATGTTATCCTCAATGGAGCCGTCAAATATGTGATTTTTCTGAAGTACAAGTCCAATGTTCTCGCGCAGGAACTGCGTGTCGTAATCCCTGAGGTCCACCCCATCCAGCGTGATGGAACCAGAATCAGGCTCGTAGAACTTGTCAAGCAGGTTCACGATGGTACTCTTTCCTGCTCCGGAAAGGCCTACGAATGCCGTGATCTTTCCTGGGCTGATGGTCATGCTGATGCCATGCAGGGCCTTGTTCCCGTTCGGATAGGTGAAATCCACATCCTTGAGTTCAAACTTGCCTGTGACCTTCTCCGGCCTATAGCTGCCGGACTGCTCGATATCCCCATCGCTATCGAGTATCTCGAAGAAGCCCTCAGCATACACCAGGGCCTCATTCATATCGTCGAATATGCGCTGCAGCTGGCGAATAGGCGCGGAAACATTGGAAAAGAGCATCACATGATACATGATCTTTCCAATGCTCATGCCTGGGTAGCCGCTGAGCACCAGATAGGCGGTGAGGATGATGATGAGCACAGTGCCGACCTGCTCCACAAAGCTCTTGAGGCCATCGAAGAGGAAGCTGGTCTTACGCGTCTGCATCTGGTTTTCCGTCAATCGGTTCTGCAGGTCGAACTGCTTGTCGCCTTCGATGCGCTCACGGTTGAATGACTTTATGACATTGATGCTTTCGATGATGTTCATTATGCCATTTGACTTCTGCTCATGGAAGGAGCGCATCTGACGGCGCCAGCCCTTCAGCTTCTTCGCCTGCAGCCAGGTGATGAGGAAGTAGAGAGGGACAATGCAGATGGCAGTGATACCCACATAGACATTGGCCGCAAACATCAGCACCAGCGCGAGGATAGCGCTCGTAAACATAGGAAGCAGGTCAATGAAGAAGTTCTTCACTGTCATGGAAAGGCTGTCCACGCCCCTGTTGATACGGGTCTGGAGCTTTCCAGGTTCATTGTCATTGGCCGTGAAGAATGCCATGCGGAAGGTAAGCATCTTCTCGATGACGGCCTGCGACATGTCCTTGGAGACCATGATGCGCATGCGCTCGCCGAAATACTTCTGCCCGAAGGAGATAAGCGCCGAGAGCACCTCCTTGCCGAGAAGGACAATGGTGATGATCGTGAGGATGCGTGCAGCCTTCGACCACGCGAAGTTTTCAACACCGATGAGTGCATTCACCGCATCCACAGTCCTATCGAGCACGACGGCATTCACCTGCGCCGTGAGGGAGCCGATAAAGGTAAATATCAAGGTCAAGACAACCAGCCACTTGTAAGGAACAACGAACTTCCAGATGTTCCTGAGGACCTCCCACAGTCCTATGTTTTTCTTTGCAGTCATATTGATTGCAAAAATAAGTAGAATATGTTAAATTTGCGTGATTTGGAATAATTTAGACTCAATATGTACGATAAGGAAAAAGGGCTCTACGTAGCCCATGGTCCTAATGGACCGATCAGCATCTGCGGACGTATGGCGAACAGGCATGGACTCATCGCCGGAGCGACAGGAACAGGTAAGACAGTGACACTCCAGGTGCTCGCTGAAAGCTTCTGCCAGGCTGGAGTACCTTGCTTCATGGCCGACATGAAGGGCGACCTCAGCGGTATCAGCCAGACCGGAAGCACATCGAAGTTCATCGAGAAGAGATGCGCAGAGTTCGGAATCGAGAATCCTCAGTACCAGAGCTGCCCAGTGCGTTTCTACGACGTGTTCGGAGAGCAGGGCCACCCTATGCGTACCACCGTGTCAAACATGGGTCCACAGCTCCTTTCTCGCCTTCTCGGGCTGAATGACACCCAGGAGGGCGTGCTGAACATAGTGTTCAGAGTGGCAGACGAGAGAGGACTTCTCCTTCTCGACATGAAGGACCTCCGCGCCATGCTTACATATGTGTCAGAGCATGCCTCTGAGTATACCGCGATGTATGGCAATGTATCACCTGCCAGCGTGGGAGCCATCCAGAGAGCACTCCTCACCCTCGACAACCAGGGTGCAGACAAGTTCCTCGGAGAGCCTGCATTCGACATCTATGATCTCATGCAGTGCGAGCAGGGAAAGGGTGTCATGAGCGTACTCGCAGCAGACAAGCTCATGCAGAATCCTAAGCTCTACTCGACCTTCCTCCTCTGGCTGCTGTCAGACATCTACGCACAGCTTCCTGAGGTCGGCGACATGGACCTTCCTAAGCTCGTGTTCTTCTTCGATGAGGCACACACCCTCTTCGACGGCACACCGAAGGCACTCGTAGACAAGATCGAGCAGGTAGTACGTCTCATCCGCTCAAAGGGTGTGGGCGTATACTTCGTGACACAGAACCCATGCGATATTCCAGACAGCGTGGCTGCACAGCTCGGAAACCGAGTTCAGCATGCGCTGAGAGCATACTCCCCTAAGGAGCAGAAGGCAGTTCGCGCTGCCGCCGAGACGTTCAGAGCAAACCCAGCATTCAAGACAGAGGATGCCATCATGGAGCTCGAGACCGGAGAGGCACTCGTTTCATTCCTTGACGAGAAGGGAGCTCCTTCTGTAGTGGAGCGCGCACGCATTCTCTTCCCTCTGAGCCAGATCGGCGCAGTGACTGAGTCTCAGAGAGATACCATCATCAAGCAGTCGCGCATCTATGGCCGCTATGACAAGGTCATAGACCGCGAAAGCGCCTTCGAGGTGCTTCTCGCCGAGAGCGAGAAGGCTGCGAAGGAGCAGGAAGCGGCCGCACAGG
Organism: Bacteroidales bacterium; assembly: GCA_024398295.1. Classification (GTDB taxonomy): domain Bacteria; phylum Bacteroidota; class Bacteroidia; order Bacteroidales; family UBA932; genus Cryptobacteroides. The sequence goes on along the minus strand of JAKSJL010000045.1, from coordinate 10,691 downwards.
CAGCTGCCGAGGAGAAGGAGGCTGCGAAGCAGGCGAAGGAAGCCGAGAAGGCTGAAAAGGCCGCAGGCAAGGCCAAGAAGGAGGCTCCATCGCAGGGAAAGAAAATCTTCAAGTCCATCGCTACTGCGGTCATCGGTACTGTAGCTACTGCAGTGGGTACATCCGTAGCAAATGCAGCCACAGGCAAGAAGACAAAGGGCAGCAGCACCAAGGACATAGCGAACAAGGCCATCAAGAACGCGACGAGCACCGCGACCCGCCAGATCACACGCTCGATTCTCGGTAATCTCTTAAAGTAATTCATCATGAGAAAAATAGGATATCTTGCAGCACTAACATGTCTAGGACTCGCTGTCGCTTGTGAGGAGAAAGCAGACGAAGCATTAGCTGCCATACAGGAGTTCTACGAGTCTGGTTTCCAGACAGAAATGCCTACTACAGAGAGATTTGACCTTTACGACTTATACGAGTCAGACTTCGATGTCTGGAGCAGAAGTCAGGACACTTGCGAGCCAGCAAACGTAACGGTGGTAAAGCATAGTGGCATGAAGAACGCTTACGATGTAAGCTTCACACAGTGGGACTACGAGACCACATTGACCATCGTTACGACAGGAAACACCGGTGACTGGAAGGTAGACAACATTCTTTACGATCAGACACCAGTATTTGACTACTCGAAGCCTATCGCCATCTGCTTTGACATCACAGCATACCCTCTGAGCGGCCTGCTCACAGACTTCATCTGGACCATCGATATGAATGGCAAGGATGCCGTCATGAAGCTCAAGTTTGACGAAGCGAATGAAAACAAAGAGGAATGCCACCTCATCGGCACAATCGATGGCAAGAAGACACGCGGAGTTATCAAGCAGAGCGACGGAAATGAAGACGACTACGCTGAGCTGGACGTCTATACAGGCGACGAGATCGAGTATGTATATTTCGTAAAGCCTATTATCACAGACGATTACGACATCTATTACGCCCTCATCTACGACGATGAGGAGTACAGGATGGAAATCACAAGTGATAGACTGAAGTAAGCTTCATAGGAACAGACACATCAGAAAGGCCAGCTCTCAAGCTGGCTTTTTTTATGCATCGCAGGTGCGATCGGGGGGTCTGCGCACCTGGGGACGGAGCATCGGGGGTCGGGAGGTGTGAATGGCTATTCACTGCACCTCGCGCATAGCTCTGAGGGTACTGTGAGGCGGAATTTGATGGAGCCGGGGCTACAATGGTAGAGCGGGGCGGGAGATGGAGAGGAGCCGGGGCGAAGCGGGACGCGGAGCCAGTCGGCGGGATCGACGGCGAAGAGGACCGGCTCGCGACGGGACTCTTCGACGAAGCCGAGCTGACGATAGGCGGAGCCAGCTGACCACTCGAGGTCAGCGTATGTCATCACGTCGTCGGGATGCACTTCATCGATGAAATGCTTCAGCAGCTTGCCCATTCCTCCGACGACACGGACACCAGGAAGGGAAGCATAGCGCACCCACTCATAGCTGCTGACGACGCGATCCCCCTTCTTCCAGCGTCGTGGGGCAGAGAACTCCGCCACTGCGACCAGGTCGCCAGAGGTGCAGAAAGGGGCCTGGCGCACCGCGAGGGTGCTTTTCTCACCGGTGAGGCGTTTGAGGAAAAGGCCGTAGCGGTAGCGGCAGGCGGCATCGCCGTAGCTGTGAGCCTTCTGCAAGAAGGCGGCGGCTGTCGGCTTGTCGATGCGACGCAGCTCGCAGTTTCTGGCATACACCTGCTGGAAGACCTGCAGGTGCGACAGCACCCTGGCCTTCACAGCCTCGGGGTCGCGCCTCCAGCGGTCCTCGACGACAAAGATGTGCTCCTCCGACCCATACGGGACGGAGCACATCATCTGCCGGGCCTGGTCGGGCGAGGTCGCGCAGACCGGGACTGGGACTACGCGACCGGCATCAAGGCCGGTCTCACTTAACCATTGGCTTAACTCATCCTGAAACTGCATGGTGTAAAGTTACAGTATTTTTTGCTACCTTTATATGTTTTTGATTTATGGAGTTAGAATTGGACAAAAATAACATGAAAACTAGAGTTTGGGTCATATTGGCGACATTTGCCATCATTCTTTCGGGCTGCACAGGCACGAAGGCCCCTCGTACCATCGAGGATTTCAACTTTGACTGGACTTTCGCATTGGGCGACAGCCCAGAATATGCCGAGGTAAGCTTCGACGACAGCGAGTGGAGGCAGCTGCACCTGCCTCATGACTGGTCCGTGGAGGGAGAGTTCTCGAAGGACAACCCATCGACCCCGGGCGGTGGCGCGCTCCCTGGCGGCATTGGCTGGTACAGGAAGCACTTCCCTACCCCTGCGGCAGAGAAGGTTTATGTAGAGTTTGACGGCGTGTTCATGAACAGCACCGTGTATGTGAATGGGAAGGCATTGGGCACGCGCCCTTATGGCTACAGTTCGTTCGCCTACGACATCACGGATGCCCTCGCCCCTGCGGGTGGGGATAACCTCATAGCGGTGCGTTGTGATAACCAGGATCAGCCGAACAGCCGCTGGTATGCGGGCTGCGGCATATATCGTAATGTGCGCCTTGTGACCACCACTGGTACGCATGTGGCATATTGCGGCACATATGTGACCACGCCGGAGGTAGGCCAGTGCACAAAGGTGGCGGTGAGCGCCAGCATCGAGAGCAGCGAGGAGGCTAACGCGACCATCGTGACGGCTATCTTCGACGCTGCCGGAAAGCAGGTGGCGGAAAGCAGGAAGCCTGCTCATCTCACAGCCCTGAGCTGCGTAAGCGATACGCTGAGCTGCGAGGGACTGAAGCATTGGGACATCACAGACCCAGTCCTCTACACCATGAAGACCAGCGTATACGTAGGCAAGAAGCTGAAGGATGAGTACTTCACACGTTTCGGTGTGAGGACCTTCGACTGGGATATCGAGAAAGGATTTTTCCTGAATGGACGCAGCCTGAAGCTTCTTGGCGTGTGCCTCCACCACGACATGGGATGCCTCGGAAGCGCCGTGCACCGTCGTGCGCTCGAGCGCGAGCTCTCGTCGCTCAAGGAGATGGGAGTGAATGCCATCCGCACCTCCCACAACCCTCCAGCTCCCGAGCTTCTCGAACTCTGCGACGAGATGGGACTGCTCGTGCTTGACGAGGCCATGGACATGTGGAGAAAGAGAAAGACCCAGTTTGACTATTCACGTTTCTTCGACGAATGGCATGAAAAGGACATCCGTGACTTCGTCCAGAGAGACAGAAATCATCCTTGCATCTTCATGTGGAGTGTCGGCAACGAGATCCTGGAGCAGTGGAACTCCAGCGAGGACGATGTGAAGAACCTCACAGCAGAGCAGGCAAACCTCCTAATGAACTTCATGAGCTCACTGCCTCAGTTCGAGGCGGGAGATGACAACCCTAACATAGTGCTCACCAAGCATTTGGTGGCACTCATAAAGGAAATGGACCCTACACGTCCTGTGACTGCAGGATGCAATGAAACCGCTCCTTCAAACAACCTTCTTCGCAGTGGAGCACTTGACGTTTACGGATTCAACTACCACACATGGGACTACGACAAGATTCGTGAGTGGTATCCAGACAAGCCGCTGTTCGGCTCAGAGACAGCCTCGTCACTGAACAGCCGCGGCTTCTACCCTCAGCCATCCACCCTCATCGAGAGACAGCCTAAGGAGTGGTGGATGACCTATGAGACCCCTCACCACCAGTGCACAGCGTATGACGCTTGCTGCGCGCCATGGGCAGACCTTCACGAGCACGCGTGGATGGAAATCAAGAACAGAGACTACATGGCAGGCACTTTCATCTGGACCGGATACGACTATCTGGGCGAGCCTACCCCATACAGCTGGCCATCGAGATCCTCATACTTCGGGATCTTCGATCTAGCGGGATTCCCTAAGGATATCTACTGGATGTACAGGTCTGAGTGGACAGACGACACCGTGCTGCATGTCTTCCCTCACTGGAACTGGTCCGAGGGCGATTTTGTGGACGTTTGGGCTTACTATTCCAATGCTGACGAGTGCGAGCTCTTCGTGAACGGCAAGTCCTTCGGGCGCTCACACAAGGAAGGCGAGCAGCTGCATGCGCAGTGGCTTTCAGTGCCTTATGAATTCGGCCAGATCGAAGTGGTGTCATACAAGGACGGTAAGGAAGTGGCGCGCGAGATGCGCGAGACCATTGGTCAGCCGTGCGAGCTGAAACTCACCGCAGACAGAACCACCATCAAATCAGATGGTTACGACCTGTCATACATCACCGTGGAGGCTGTGGATGCTGCAGGACGACCATCCCCTACAGCTGACATGATGCTTCATTTCGAGGTGTCTGGTGCCGGAGAGCTCGTGGGCATTGACAATGGTAACGCGGCTGATACCCTCTGCCTCAAGGGGCACGACAAGGCACTCTTCGCTGGCAAGGCACTCGCGGTAGTCCGCTCGCTCCGCGGCGAGTCTGGCCTCGCTACGCTCACCGTCGACTCCCCTGTGGGAAGCGCAAGCATTGACATAAAAACCATCAAATAATAATCATGAAACGAACTTTTCTCACCTTCATGCTCCTTGCACTCGGATGGAGTGCCGGAGCTCAGCAGGCCCCAAACTATGAGGCTGCAGCGAGATTCTCCACAAAGAAAATCTCGCAGATGGTGCACTCAACCACCATCACACCCGCTTGGTTCCAGAACAGCGACAAGTTCTGGTACAGCTGGAAAAGTCCAGAGGGGACTCACTACTACATCGTAGACCCTACTACTGGCACAAAAACGGAAGTATTTGACATGGAGAAGCTTGCGATGGAAATCACTTCTATCGTGCACGATCCGTTCGATGCCCAGCACATCCCTATGCAGAGCCTTGAGCTCAAGGACGACAAGGCCTTCCGCTTCGACATCCGCAGCACAAAGGATGTCCCTGACACCACCGCGGCAGCGAAGAAAGGCCCTAAGAAGATGACGAAGAAGGTCTACCATTTCGAGTACGACATCGCATCTGGAAAGCTCTCTGAATATAAGCCTGAGGAGAAAAAATATCCTCGCTGGGCAAGCATCTCACCTGACGGAAAGACTGGTGTCTTCATGAAGAACTCAAACCTCTTCTGGATGGACGAGGAGAACCTCGCCAAGGCTGCCAAGGATGAGAAGGACTCCACCATCGTGGAGCATCGTCTCACCAGCGACGGCACACGTGAGCACGGCTATGGATTCGGAAACTACCATGGAAACACCGAGACCGACACCACGAAGCGCCACATGGCAGCGGGCATCGCATGGTCACCTGACTCAAAGCACTTCGCCATCATGAAGTACGACATGAGCATGATCAAGGAACTCTGGGTGATCAACTCAGTCAAGGGTCCTAGGCCAGAGCTCGAGACCTACAAGTATCAGATGCCTGGTGAGCCTGGTCCACAGGAGCAGCTCTACATCTTCGACATGACCGACGGAAGCCACAAGACCATCAGGACAAATGCCTGGAAGGATCAGCAGATGGCATTCGAGACCCAGCCTCGCACCGCCAAGGACGCATATAAGAAGTACTACAGCACCACGTGGCTTGGTGACAATGATGGTTTTTACGCAAACAGAGTGTCACGCGACCTCAAGAAGATCGACTATGTGCGCATCGACATCGCAAGCGACAGCACGAAGACTCTCATCTCAGAGCGCATGAACTCATTCATCGAGGGCCGCGACCTTCGCCTCATAAAGAACGGCACACAGATCATCGAGTGGTCTGAGCGCAATGGCTGGGCAAACCTCTACCTCTACACTGCTGATGGCAAGCTCATCAGAAACCTCACTGAGGGCGCGTACCATGTGTCAGATATCGTGAGCGTGAACGAGAAAGAGAACTATGTCCTCTTCATCGCCTGCGGTGTCCAGAAGGGCGAGAACCCATACCACGAGCACCTCTACAAGGTGAGCCTCAACGGAGGTCCTATCAAGAAGCTCGATGTGGACGACATGGATCACAAGGCCATTGGCTCAGATGATGGAAAATACGCAGTCCTCAACTACTCCCGCGTGGACGCAGAGCCTCAGGTTGCCCTCGTGGATGGAAATGGCAAGCTCACCCATCTCGAGACCGCAGACCTCTCAAAGCTCTACGAGGCTGGCTACAAGATGCCTGAGAGATTCACCGTGAAGGCTGCTGACGGCGTAACCGACCTCTATGGAGTCATGTACAAGCCTTTCGACTTCGACCCTGCGAAGAAATACCCTATCATCGAGTATGTATACCCAGGCCCTCAGGTGGAGGCAAACAACATCTCTTGGTCCAAGGGCATGCTTCGCGTGGACAGACTCGCGCAGATAGGATTCATAGTGATCACAGTAGGAAACAGAGGAGGCCATCCTGACCGCTCAAAGTGGTATCATAACTTCGGATACGGAAACCTCCGCGACTATGGTCTTGAGGACCAGAAAGTGGCAGTAGAGCGCCTTGCAGCGCGTTATCCTTTCATCGACGCCAGCCGCGTCGGCATCCATGGACATTCAGGCGGTGGCTTCATGTCCACAGCCGCCATCCTCAAGTATCCTGACTTCTACAAGGCAGCGGTATCATGCGCCGGAAACCACGATAACAGCATCTACAACCGCTGGTGGAGCGAGCAGCATCATGGTATCCTCGAGCAGATCAGCGAGAAGGGTGACACCACCTTCCTCTACAAGATAGCGACTAACCCTCAGATCGCAGGAAACCTCAAGGGACACCTCATGCTCGTGCATGGCGACATTGATAACAATGTTCACCCAGCAAACACCATCCGCGTAGTGGACGCACTCATCCGCGCGAACAAGCGTTTCGACATGCTCATCCTCCCTGGCCAGCGCCACGGATTCGGAGACATGAACGAGTACTTCTTCTATCGCATGGCTGACTACTTCAGTGAGTGGCTCCTCGGAGACTCAGAGCGAGAACGAGTAGATGTCACCTGGCTGAACAATGACTAAAAAATAAGGCTTGCAGATGTCTGCAAGCCTTATTTTATTATCGGTCATCCAAGCTACTTCCTAAGCTTGATGGAATCAACTATCATCGCGATGGCTCCATCACCTGTGACATTTCCAGCTGTACCGAAGCTATCCATGGCGATATATAGAGCAATCATGAGGCCCTGCATGTTCGCGTCAAATCCAAGGATGGACGCGAGCAGTCCAAGGGCCGCCATGATGGCGCCACCTGGTACTCCAGGAGCCGCAACTAGCGAGATGCCAGCCATGCAGATGAAGTTTGCATAGATGGCGATACCGCTGTCAAGTCCCATGCTGAGTGAGATAGCGTACGCGCAAGCCACTATCTTCAGGATGCTGCAGGACATGTGGATGGTGGCGCAGAGTGGCACGGTGAAGTCAGCCACCTCGGCGCGTACGCCGACCTTTTTCGTCTGCGCAAGTGTCACAGGGATCGTCGCAGCTGAAGACTGGGTGCCAAGCGCAGTGACATATGCTGGAAGCATGGTCACAAGAGCCTTGAATGGGTTCTTCTTCGAGATGGCTCCCGCAAGGCAGAACTGCAGGACGAGGAGTGTCACATGCATGATGAAGATGATGACAATGATCTTCACAAACATGCCCAGGACTGTCCACACGCTGCCTTCTGCACCCATCTGAAGGAAGATGCCGAAAATGTAGAGAGGAAGAAGAGGCAGAATGAAATTCTTGATGACAGCGAACACCAGGTCACGGAAATCATTCAAGGTATTCCTGAGCGTATCACCCTTCACCTGAGTCAGTCCAAGTCCCAGCATGAAAGCTATCACCAGAGCGGTCGTGATGCTCATGAATGCCGGCATCTCAATAGTGAAATAAGGGGCTATCTTTCCACTCATGTCGAGATCACCAAGCGCCTTGACCGAGTCTCCAAGCAGCAATGGATACGTCCAGCTGCACACCCCGTAAGAGAAGAATCCAGCAAGGACAGTCGACAGATAAGCTATGCCGGCTGTGATGAGAAGCAGCCAGCCGGCTCCCTTGCCCAGGTCCGCGATGCCAGGCGCCACAAGACCAATGATGAGGAGCGGGATGAACATCCCCAGGAAGTTCCCGAAGATGCCATTGAAGGTCAGGAAAAGCCTTACCGCCCACTCTGGGAAGAAGAGTGAGCAGATGATGCCCAATGCTATCGCAATGACGATGGCTGGCAATAGTCCAAGCTGAGGTTTCTTCATTTATCGTTCTGTATTTATACCAAATCCACACTTATACGCTCCCGCGCTGACAGGGAGCACTCCAAGAGCTGGAATCTCTCCGAGAAGTATCTCGGATACTGACTGCTCATTGAATACATTGTCAGAATAAGCCACCATAAAGAGCCTGCACTTATCACTCCAGTCGAGAGAGTCAAGACAATAAGGTGAACCGAAATAGACCACTGAAAGTGGCTGTTCCTCCGCCCACTCGCCCATTACAGAGCGATGATACGAATTCGGGATGAGGACTGTCTTTGGCCTGGCAGAGCCATCATGTATGCCAAGGATGACTGAGTCATAGTCCGAAAGATTTCTCTTCATCTGCAGAAGAGCTTCATCTGAAGGCTCTGCAGGAAGGTAGTATACGTCTACACCCTTGTCCGCAAGAATCTCTCCCAGGATGGTGGTATCGTCCCTGGTCACGCCACTGGTAGGATCGAAACCAGAGAGACCATTGTAGTTACCATTGCCCAGATACCTTCTCTGCTGCCATGTGACGCCATAGCCCAGATAAGCCACTTTCTTGCCTTCAGACACAGCTGGAATGGCATTTTCCTCACATTTCACGAGCGTCATGCTGTGGCGCGAGATCTCCTTGATGAGATCATTGTCCTTCGCCCTCGCAGCAATGCCCTGGAGCATGGCAGTGGTATCCACGATGGCAGAATAGCCTTCGTCGAGCATGCCGGCGTCGCGCTTGAGTGCAAGCGCCCTTCGCACTCTCCTATCGAGATCCTCAGAATCGAGCTCGCCACTCTCCACCATCTTCGTGAAGAGGTCGATGGTGCCGAGAACGTCGTTTGGCATGAGCATGATGTCCACGCCCGCCTTGTAGGCAGCCAGATTCACATCAGTAGGTTTTCTGCCAGCAGCGACACCCTTCATACCGAGAGCATCTGTCACCACCATGCCCTTGAAGCCCAGCTCTTCCTTGAGAAGTCCGGTCACAATAGGCTTCGAAATCGATGATACTGTAGAGTCCAGCGCAGGAATGAGAAGATGTCCCATCATCACGAAGGCGACGCCATCGTCGATGAGTTTCCTGAATGGATAAAGCTCTATGGAGTCAAGCCTCTCGCGGGTGAATTCAAGTACAGGGAGGCCCTTGTGCGAGTCTACATTTGTGTCGCCATGGCCAGGGAAATGCTTCGCGCAAGCATAGATGCCAGCATCCTGCATGCCTCGCATATAGGCTGATGCCATCTGAGCGACCTTCACCTTGTCCTCACCGAATGAGCGAGTGCCAATGACTGGGTTCGCAGGATTTATGTTCACATCTGCCACAGGGGCATAGTCAATGAGTATGTTTGCCAGACGGCACTCCTCACCCACTGCGACACCCATCTTGTACACAAGCTCATCAGAAGCAAGCGCACCAAGCTGCATCTGGCGAGGGAAAAATGGGAATTCGCTGAAGCGCATGGAAGGGCCCCACTCTCCATCAATGGAGATGATGAGAGGAATCTTCGCCAGCTCCTGAAGGTGATTCAGACGGGTGATGTTCGGCACTAACTGGTCATCCATCACAATGAAACCGCCGATACCCTCCTTCACCAGAGAGTCCTGCAGCGCCTTCGCACTTTCTCCCTGACGCGAGTCCATGGCAATGGTAATGAGCTGTGCCACCTTCTCACGGGTAGTCATCTGTGAAAGGATGTCATCCACCCTTTTATCCTCAATTTCTTGCGCTTTCGGTGCACAGGCACCGATCGTCAGAGCCAACATAAGACATAGAATTGGTATATTTTTCATAAAATCCTATTTTTTCTCAAAGTTAATCAATTTCAAGAATAGGTATGATATTTGATTTTTAATTATTAATTGTTAATATTGCATTTCAAGTGGAAATAACTAACATCTAATTTAATAAGACTATGGTTTACAAAATTATCGACATCGAGGGTATCGGCGAGGTTTACGCTGAGAAACTCATCGCTGCTGGCATCGAGACCGCAGCTCAGCTTCTTGACAAGTGCGCTGCTCCTGCAGGCCGTAAGGCTCTTGCAGAGGCTACAGGTATTTCTGACAAGCTCATCCTTACCTGGACAAACCACGCTGACCTTTTCCGCGTAAAGGGCGTAGGTCCTCAGTTCGCAGAGCTTCTCGAGGCTGCTGGCGTTGATACCGTTAAGGAACTCGGCCACAGAAGAGCAGACAACCTCGCAGCAAAGATGCTTGAGGTAAATGAGGCAAAGCACCTCGTTCGCCGCGTACCAGTAGAGAAGGAGATCCAGAAGATGATCGACCAGGCTAAGGAGATGCCTGCAGTCATGACTTACTAGTCTTCTCACATAAGGCAGAGGGCCGTCGCTGTTTCAGCGGCGGCTTTTTTTTTGCGCACTTACGCGCGGTCCGGCTGGGGTTTCGTGCGCGGAGACGCCTATTCTACGCACGAGAGGCGGTCCAGCGAGGGTTTCGTGCGCGGAAACGCCTGTTCTGCGCACGAGAGGCGGTCGGGCGCGGGTGTCGTGCGTGG
>JAKSJL010000044.1 GCA_024398295.1 Bacteroidales bacterium | reverse complement strand
TATTATAGTATATAGATACTATTTCTTGTTCATGGCGATACGAGCCTTAAGCTCCCATGTACGGATACGGTCCTTGTAAAGATTATTCATGTTCATCTTTACTACATCGCAGTTCGCATCTGAGTTATCATCCCATCTACGGCAGTTATAAACCACATCGTAGATACGTCCGATCTGGTACTCACGGCATACGCGAAGACCTACAGCGTAATCCTCACCATACTTTGTGGTAGGGAAATTGATGGTACGAAGCATAGGGACATAGAATCCACGAGGTGCACCGAGACCATTGATACGAAGAGCATTGTTTCTACCATTGTCAGGTGTCCACTCCTTATGATCAATGATTCCAGGAGGAATGGTCTCCATCTTGAAGTTTGTCATCCTGTAAGTGCCGACTACCATAGCGCAGTTCTGCTCATAGAATGCATCTACAAACTTCTGGACTGTATTCTCATCGAAGTAAACATCATCTGAGTCAAGCTGGATGGCAAACTTTCCACACTTAGGATGGTGAAGAGCTACGTTCCAGTTACCACCGATAGCATGATATGACTTGTCCTGAGCCACGTAAACGAGCTTAGGATCGCCGACAAACTTCTTGATCACGTCTACAGTGCCATCCTCTGAGTTATCATCAACCACGATGACATTGTACTTGAAAGTGGTCTTCTGGTTCAGTGCAGACTGGATAGCATCGCCGATGGTGCGTACGCGGTTCTTGCAAGGGATGACGACTGAAGCCTCATACTCGAAGCTGTCGTCAGAGAACTCGATATGCTTGAACTTAGGCTCAAGGAATCCGCCGACCTCCTTAAGATGAGCGGTACAAGCCTGCTCCATCTCGATCTGAACGGCTCTGTTCTTAGGGTCTACGTAATCGAAGATCTTCTCGCCAGACTTACGATTATCAGTCTCTACCTCATAATAAAGGTACTCATTGATATGCTCAATGATGCCCTTCTGAGACACCTTGAGACGAAGGTCATAGAGTGCAGCGAACTTATAGTCAACATCCATCCTTGACACAGCCTCCTTGAGGGCCGAGGTCTTATAGATGAGAAGTCCACCGAAATCGAAATCGTCACGGAGTGAACCCATCTGATAATCGATCACAGGGGCCTCTGAGCGGACACCACCGACCTCATTGAAATGATCGGCATAGATCATGGCTGCGTTAGAGTCTTCTGCGAGAGTAAGAAATCTCTCCACTGCGAAAAGGACAAAGCTGAGCTCTGTAGTCTTAGTGTAGATGAGGGTGTACTCAGTATCTGAAGCGGCAGCGATCTTGCGCATCGCGTCTGTGCACTTCAATGATGGAGTCTCGATGAATCTGCATCCTGGCACATCTTCATCAGCAGCGCCTTCTGTCTTCAGAAGATAGATTTCCGCTACTTCCTGCTCCTTCTTAAGGCTCTCCACTGTAGCCTTTACCTGAGCTGCATCCTGAAATGGAATAAAGCAAGTGATTCTTTTCATTGGTATTTGTGTAATTAGTGAAGCAAATATAGCAAAAAATTAAGTTATTTCTTACATTTGTAAATACAATAAAGGAGAAACGAAATGATGGAAAGAAAAATCGTAATCATTCCGACATATAACGAGAAGGAAAACATCGAGAAGATCATCCGCAAGGTATTTTCGCTCGAGGAGTATTTCCATATCCTCGTGATCGAGGATGGCTCTCCAGACGGCACCGCTGCCATAGTTAAGGGGCTTCAGACAGAGTTTGATGACAGGTTGTTCATGATCGAGCGTAAAGGAAAGCTCGGACTTGGAACAGCATACCTCACCGGCTTCAAATGGAGCTTGGAGCAAGGCTACGACTACATCTTCGAGATGGATGCTGATTTCTCACACGACCCAGAAGACCTTCCTAGGCTTCTTGACGCGTGCAGAAAGGAAGGAGCAGACCTTTCCATTGGATCAAGATATTGTGATGGAGTGAGCGTAGTGAACTGGCCTATTGGCAGAATCATCATGTCATACTACGCATCAGTATACGTGAGGACAGTTCTTGGATTCAAGATCTACGACAGCACAGCCGGTTTCCTGTGCTACAGCAGGAAGGTACTCGAGGGCATTGACCTTGACGCAGTCCAGATGAAGGGATATGGTTTCCAGATAGAGATGAAATACACCGCACACAAGCTTGGATACAAGATAGCCGAGGTCCCTGTGATCTTTGTCAACAGAAAGGAGGGCACATCGAAGATGTCAAGCAGCATATTTGGAGAAGCCTTCTGGGGCGTCATGAAGCTGAGGTTCAGAAAGTTCTCGAGAAGAGCATAAAGAAAATGCTTCGCTGATCAGAGCGAAGCTTTTTTTTATTTCATCAGCCTGAGCGAGATGCGCTTTCTGTCGAGATCGACCTGGAGGACATTGACCTTCACATGCTGATGCAGTTTCAGTACCTTCGATGGATCAGCGAGCCCCTTGACGCCCATCTGTGAGACGTGGATGAGGCCATTCTCGTGAAGACCTATATCCACAAACGCGCCGAATGCAGTGATATTTGTCACAATGCCAGGAAGTTCCATACCTGGGAAAAGGTCCTCGAGGCTATGGACATCATTTGAGAATTGAAATGCCTTCGCCTCCTCGCGAGGGTCAAGTCCCGGCTTCGCCAGCTCCTTCAGGATATCATTGACCGTAGGCAATCCAAATGAGTCATCGACATACCTGGATGCATCGATCTGCGAGATGAGTGATGCATTTCCCACAAGCTCGGAAGCCTTCACATGCAAGTCTTTCGCCATGGCATCGACGATGTGATATGCCTCTGGATGCACTGCAGAGGCATCCAATGGATTCGCACCGCCACGCACTCGCAAGAATCCAGCGCACTGCTCAAACGCCTTCGCGCCGAGACGTGGCACCTTCTTCAGCTCGGCCCTGCTCGAAAAGCCACCATTCTCTCCCCTATATGCCACGATGTTTGCGGCAAGAGCGGGGCCGATACCTGCGACATAGCTGAGCAGGTAAGGGCTGGCGGTGTTCAGATTCACGCCGACACTGTTCACACACATCTCCACTGTATTATCAAGCTTCTCCTTGAGAAGCGACTGGTCCACGTCGTGCTGATACTGGCCTACGCCCAATGACTTCGGGTCAATCTTCACCAGCTCAGCGAGAGGATCCATGAGGCGACGGCCAATGGATACCGCTCCCCTTACGGTCACGTCCTCGTCAGGGAACTCCTCACGCGCCACCTCGGAAGCCGAATAGATGGACGCGCCGTCTTCGCTCACCACCCAGACCTTGCAACCCTCGGGTTTCTCCACTTTCTTCAGGAACTCCTCAGTCTCCCTGCTGGCAGTACCATTTCCCACAGCAATAGCTTGAATCTGGTACTTATCTAGCATGGAAGTAACTGCTATAATGGACTTTACCTTTTCATTCTGAGGAGGATGAGGGAAAATGATCTCGTGATGTAGAAGCCCTCCATTCTCATCAAGGCAGGCTATCTTACAGCCATTGCGGAAGCCAGGGTCCACCGCCATGGTGCGCTTCTGCCCTATCGGTGCAGAGAGAAGCAGCTGCTTGAGATTCTCGCCGAAAACGGCAATGGACTCGATATCAGCCTTCTTCTTCGCTTCCTTGAGAATCTCATTTGAAATAGATGGCTCAAGCAGTCTCTTATAAGCATCCTCAATGGCCATGCTGATCTGCTCGGCAAGCATCCTCGATGGATATGAGTGCTCCTGACAGAAATCATAATACATCTTCTTCGCACATTTCTCGGCGTCAGCATCAATGCTTACCTTGAGAAATCCCTCATTCTCAGCACGCAGTATGGCCAGCAGATTATGAGATGGGATGCGCTGGATGGGCATACTGAAATCAAAATATGTGCGATACTTGGAAGCTTCAGATGACTCCTTCGCAGCCTTGGTCACCTTCGACACTACCCTACGAGTGCGGAAGATGTCGCGCAAGGTCTCGCGCACCGATGCGGTCTCACTTATGCGCTCCGCGATGATATCGCGCGCGCCAGCGAGAGCATCTTCTACGCTCGCGACCTTGTCGCTGATGTACTTCTTCGCCTCCGTCGCTGGATCTGGGCATTTCACCAAGTACATCTTCTCAGCCAACGGCTCCAGGCCTGCCTCCTTCGCCGCTGTAGCGCGAGTGCGCCTCTTCGGCCTGTATGGAAGATAAAGGTCTTCAAGCTCATTTGGGATTACACAGAGCTCTATCCTTTCCCTCAACTCATCTGTAAGTGCCCCCAGTCCTGATATGGTTTCCAGAATGGTGGACTTGCGCTTCTCCATCTCCGCGAACTCATCTGTCCAATGCTTGATCTCTGCTACCTCGATATCCTCCAGTCCGCCAGTCTTTTCCTTACGATAACGACTGATGAAAGGAGTGGTACACCCTTCTTCAAAGAGATGTGCGCAATTCTCTACCTGCCAGGCCTTCACCTGGAGGAGCCCTGCGATATAGTCGATATATATCTGCTTCATAATATGGTTATTAGTCGCCAGTGATTTCCTTAAGCTCCTGACGATATGAGCCTAGAAGATTTGCCTTGCAGATGAAACCAAGATAGTGTCTCTCCTGGTCCACGACAGGAAGATGTCCCCTGCCGGACACCTCAAACTTGTTCATGACACTCTCCATGGACTCATCAGGAGTGATATAGAATGGAGACGAAGACATGAAGTTATACACGTGCATAGTGTCATACTTGTCCGTTCGGAACATCATCTTTCGGACAGCCTCCAGACCCACATAACCCTGGTAACGACCCTTCGAGTCAATGACAGGGAAAGTATTTCTGGTAGATGAGGAGATGACCTTAACGAACTCGCCAAGCGTAGCATCGATCTCCACAGGTGAATAGTCAGTCTCCACGAAATCCTTCGTATGAAGAAGGGTAAGGACAGCCTGGTCTGAGTCATGGGTGAGAAGCTCACCTGTCATGGCAATACGCTTGGTATAGATAGAATACTTCTCGAAGATTCTGGTAGTACCGAAAGACATGGCTGACACAATGATCAGCGGCATGAAAAGATCGTATCCGCCAGATATCTCTGCGATAAGGAAGATCGCGGTCATCGGCGCCTGCATGACGCCTGCCATGAGGCCTGCCATACCTACAAGCACGAAGTTCTGCTCAGGGAGAGAAAGACCGCTGGCGCCAAGGAAGAGATTCATGGTACGTGCAAGCACGAATCCAGCGATGGCTCCCACAAACAGTGTAGGACCGAAGGTTCCTCCGACTCCACCACCTGCATTTGTCATGGTCATTGAGAACACCTTCAGAATGAGGATGAGGGCGAAGAATACCGGCACTCCCCACTGAGAGTTCAGAAGGAACGAAAGGATAGTCTGTCCCTCGAGATCCACGACGCCGCCATTCAGCAGCACTCCAAGCGAATCGTAGCCCTCACCATAAAGAGGTGGGAAGAGATAGATCAAAAGTCCAAGCAACGCTGCGCAGATACCCCACTTCGCATAAGGATTCTTCATCTTTCCGATGTTATCCTCCAGCTTGAGGGTCATCCTCGTGAAGTACAGTGAGCAGAAGCCGCAGAAGATTCCCAGCATGAGATACCAAGGGATGTTCTTCATGTCAAACGGAGTGATGGTACATGCAAACGGGGTACTGCTTCCGATGAAGATGTACGAAACCACCGTAGCCGAAACCGTAGCCACCAGAAGCGGCATCATGGACGACATCGAGATATTGAAGAGAAGGATCTCGAGGGTGAAAAGCACTCCGGCAAGCGGAGCCTTGAAAGTGGCAGCCACAGCCGCTGACGCTCCACAACCCAGAAGGATGGTCATGCCCTTATATGAAAGTCCAAAGCACTTCGCCACATTTGAGCCAATGGCAGCGCCCGTATAGACGATAGGAGCCTCCGCTCCTACCGATCCACCAAATCCAATGGTCACAGCACTGGAGATGAGCGAAGACCATGTGTTATGAGCCTTTATCTGCGACTCATTCTTCGACACAGCCACCAGCACCTTGGTCACGCCATGGCCAATATTATCCTTGACGATATAACGAACAAAAAGAAACGCCAGAAGCATACCAATACCCGGATAAAGCAGGTACAGCATATTATAGGAACTACTTGGGAACCAGTTCGTTAGAGCATGTTTAATCCAATGTATCAGAAAGTGGAGAAGGACAGAAGCAAATCCCGCCAGTACACCGACAAGCAAAGACAGGAGGAGCAGTTTCCTGCTCTCCTTACCTATCAGTTTCGACCATACTTGTTCTACCCTCATCATATAGGGGCAAAGATAATCAAAAAAGCCGTCCCCGCAAAGGGACGGCCATATTCAAATGGTGTAAACTACATGTCTGAATCTGCAGAATCATCTGCTGCATACTGGCTGATATTATCATCAGGAAGTGTGCCTCCATCCTGTGAGTCATCAGAGCCTGCGATCTTCTCATTTTCTGAATCAGCCTCGTTATCGAGCCACTTCTCGACATCCTCGAGGTCGTCAATCTTAATATTGATCTTCACCAGATACAATGCCTCTGGGAGATCAAGCATGACCGCGTAGAATGGAGTGCCATCTGGCTTGGTATATGGCTTGACATCCTGGAGAAAATCATCGAAACCTCTAGGGTACTTCTCCGCAAATGCAGCAGCAACAGCCTCTGACATCTTCTCGTAACTGACTATCTTTTTAGGTCTGGTATCTATCTTCATATCATTCTTTATTTTTATGATGCAATAATAGAACAATTTTCCGAATAGAGTACAATAAATTTTACTTTTTGAAGAAAAAAGATTTCTGTGCTCGTTTTTTATCAGGATCTCGCTCCACAAAAACAGGTTTCATAGTGCGAGGGTCAAGCCCTGTATAGAACATAACCGACGATGTGGTCATAGGAGTCGGCATGAAGTCCTGGACCTGATCCATCCAGATTCCCTTGAGCGCCGGATGGTGACAGAGACGGTCCATGTCCTTCATAGTACAGCCTGGGTGAGACGAGATGAAATATGGTACCAGCTCCACGTGGGTACCTGCAGCTCGATTTACGCCATCAAACTCCTTTCTCAGCCTCTCGAACAGCCTGAACGATGGCTTCGCCATATAGTCAAGCACCTTATCCTCAGTATGTTCCGGAGCCACTTTCAAACGGCCTGAAGTATGCTTCAGTACCAGCTCGCAGAAATAAGGCTTAGAGGTCTCATCCACAAAACCCTTCTCGTCAAGGAACAGGTCATATCTGATACCGCTGCCGATATACGAGTGGCGTATGCCCTTGGTGGCATCTACCTGCTTGTAGAGATTCAGCACGCGAGCGTGCGACCTGTCGAGGTTCTTGCAAGGCGATGGGTACAGGCACGATTTGCGCCTGCATTTCTCACACAGCGAGCGATCCTTTCCGCCCATGCCGTACATGTTTGCCGTAGGGGCGCCGAGATCGGAAATATTGCCGGCGAAGCCGGGCAGCTTCGTCAACGCCTTCACTTCCTTAAGGATGGACTCCTCCGAGCGTGACTGGATAAATTTTCCCTGGTGTGCGGCAATGGTACAGAAATTACATCCTCCGAAGCATCCACGATGCGTGTTGATGGAGAACTTGATCATGTCGTACGCTGGGATGCGCTTGTCCTTGTAACGCGGATGCGGGAGCTTTGTGAACGGAAGGTCCCAGTATGAATCCATCTCCTTCTCAGTGGATGGCGGGCAGGTAGGATTTATCTGCACATATCCATCCGCCACAGGCTCAATGATCACCTGAGGGTGCATCATGTTTGCATGTGTCTCAATGAGATGGAAATTCTCCGCAAATGCGACCTTGTCCTCACAGCATTCCTCGAATGAGTGAAGATACAATGCATCCTTGAGCTTGCACTTACCCTTGAGGAAGAAGCCTATCTGAGGAAGCTGGTGCATCTGGTGGGCGCTCCAGCCATTCTCAATGGCGCGGGTGAGCTGTATCATTGGCTTTTCACCCATACCGTAGCAAAGGTAGTCAGCACCGCTGGAAACCAGCACAGATGGGAAAAGCCTATCCTGCCAGTAATCATAGTGAGTGAGGCGCCTCAATGAGGCCTCCACGCCACCTATCACCACCGGGATGTCAGGATAAAGCTGCTTCAGGATCTTTGTGTACACCGTCACGGCATAGTCAGGACGCTGTCCGAACTTGCCCTCCGGCGTATACGCGTCGTCGTGACGCAGACGCTTCCACGCAGTGTAATGGTTCACCATGGAATCCATCGCACCAGCATTGACTCCGAAATAGAGTCGTGGGGCGCCAAGTTTCTTGAAGTCGCGAAGGTCGTCCCTCCAGTTCGGTTGGGGGACGACCGCGACTCTATATCCGAAATGCTGCAGATACCTGGCTATGCAGGCCGTTCCGAAACTGGGATGGTCTACAAATGCATCTCCTGAGAACAGAATCACATCGATGTAGTCCCATCCCAGTTTCTGCACCTCCTTGATGGAGGTAGGTATCATGTAGTCATTCATCATTACATTCTCTCAGGAAGCTCGATACCGAGCACCTTCATGGCCTTCACGAGTACAGACGCGAGAGTCTGGATGAGGGTGAGGCGCATCTTGAGCACATCCTGATTCTCCTCCTTGAGGATAGGGGTCTCGTGATAATACTGGTTGAACTCCTTCGCGAGCTCGTAAGCATAGTTCGCGATAACGGCTGGAGAGAACGCAGCTGCAGCCTCTGCAATCTTCTGAGGATAGGTATTAAGAAGCTTGATGAGTCTGATCTCCTTCGCACTGAGCTCTACGCCAGCCACGAGGCTAGCAGCGCCATAGGCGATGCCCTTCTCGTCTGCCTTACGCAGGATGCTGCGGATACGTGCATGGGTGTACTGGATGAATGGACCAGTGTTTCCGTTGAAGTCAATGGACTCCTTAGGGTTGAAGAGCATGGTCTTCTTTGGATCCACCTTGATGATGAAGTACTTGAGCGCGCCAAGTCCAATCATGTGGTAGAGCTTGTCCTTCTCCTCCTCGGACATGCCCTCAAGCTTTCCTGACTCCTCAGAAGTAGCCTTTGCCTCCTCATACATCTTCTGGATGAGGTCATCAGCATCCACCACAGTTCCTTCGCGTGACTTCATCTTGCCTTCAGGAAGCTCGACCATACCGTACGAAAGGTGGAAGATCTGGTCTGCCCAGTCGAAGCCGAGTTTCTTGAGGATGAGCTTAAGTACCTGGAAATGATAGTTCTGCTCATTACCGACTACATATACATGAGAGTCGAGCTTGTGCTCTGAGAATCTTCTCTCTGCGGTACCAAGGTCCTGGGTAATATAGACTGAGGTACCATCTGAACGAAGTACGAGCTTTCTGTCAAGTCCATCCGCTGTGAGGTCA
This sequence comes from Bacteroidales bacterium, assembly GCA_024398295.1. Classification (GTDB taxonomy): domain Bacteria; phylum Bacteroidota; class Bacteroidia; order Bacteroidales; family UBA932; genus Cryptobacteroides. The sequence continues at coordinate 8,051 of JAKSJL010000044.1, read as the reverse complement.
CACCATACAGAGCCATCTGGGTCCTGGACGAATGCGCCACAGTCAAGTCCTTTCTGCACGAGTTCCTTACCGAGCAGATAAGTGTCATGCTCATAATAGACCTTGTCGAAGCTGATGCCGAGGGTACGGTAGGTCTCATCGAAGCCTTCGAATACCCAGCCATTCATCTTCGCCCAAAGGTCACGGACATCCTTGTCTCCCTGCTCCCACTTCACGAGCATCTCGTGAACTGCCTTGAGACTAGGTGCCTCCTTCTTCGCGTCGTCCTCACTCATGCCCTGAGCCATGAGTTCCTTGACTTCCTTGGTGTAGATGTTGTTGAACTCTACATAGCAGTCGCCTACGAGGTGGTCACCCTTCTTTCCTGTGCTCTCTGGAGTAGCTCCGTTGAAAGACTGCTCCCAAGCATACATGGACTTGCAGATGTGCACTCCTCTATCGTTTACGAGAGTGGTCTTGATCACCTTCTCACCGCTTGCTGCGAGAAGGTCTGACACAGATGCACCTAGGAGATTGTTCCTGATATGTCCAAGGTGAAGAGGCTTGTTTGTATTTGGAGAAGAGAACTCCACCATCACCGTCCTACCGGTAGAAGGGAGCTGACCGAAGTCAGCATCTGATGCGATAGCAGTGAAAAGGTTGTTCCAATAAAGTGGCGAAAGGCAGATGTTAAGGAAGCCCTTCACTACGTTGAATGCGCTGATCTCAGGGACATTTGTGCTGAGCCACTCGCCTATCGCTGCACCGGTGTTATCTGGTGTGGAGTGCGATATGCGAAGAAGCGGGAATACCACGAGGGTGAAATCTCCCTCAAACTCCTTTCTGGTCGCTGAAATCTGCAATGCTGATGCATCTACATCGGCATTATAAAGTGCCTTGATGGCTTCTGAAGCCTTCTGGGCAATGAAAAGTTCTGGTGTCATGACTATCCCAAATAGGTCTTCAAAAGTTTGCTTGCGGATGGTTTCTTTAGCTTGCGGATGGCCTTCTCCTTGATCTGGCGCACGCGCTCACGTGTCAGGTCGAGTCTCTCGCCTATCTCCTCAAGAGTCATCTCCTGGCAACCGATGCCGAAGAATGACTTGATGATCTCACGCTCGCGTGGTGTGAGAACCTGGAGAGCGCGGTCGATCTCAGTACTGAGCGACTCGTTGACAAGGCTTCTGTCCGCAGAAGGAGAATCATCGTTTGGAAGCACGTCGAGAAGGCTGTTGTCCTCACCCTCTACGAAAGGTGCATCTACAGATACGTGACGGCCTGAAACTCGAAGAGTGTCTGCGATCTTATCCTTAGGAACCTCGATCATCTCTGCAAGCTCCTCGTTTGATGGCTGACGCTCATTCTCCTGCTCGAACTTTCCGAGAGCCTTGTTTATCTTGTTCAGCGAGCCGACCTGGTTAAGAGGAAGGCGCACGATACGTGACTGCTCTGCAAGAGCCTGGAGGATGCTCTGACGGATCCACCATACTGCATATGAAATGAACTTGAATCCACGGGTCTCATCGAACTTTTCCGCAGCCTTGATAAGTCCAAGGTTACCCTCGTTGATGAGGTCAGGAAGGCTGAGGCCCTGATTCTGATACTGCTTGGCTACTGATACCACAAAGCGAAGATTCGCTCTCGTGAGCTTCTCAAGCGCTTCCTGATCTCCCTGTCTGATACGCTGGGCAAGCTCAACCTCCTCCTCTGGAGTAACGAGCTCTTCCCTACCGATTTCCTGGAGATACTTGTCAAGCGATGCACTCTCACGGTTTGTGATCGACTTTGTAATCTTTAACTGTCTCATGTTATCTATAAATATAAAAAATCAAGCCACCGGTCGGTGGCTTGAAATCTTTATCTCTGCTCGCCAACGGCCGTATTATTCATCTTTGCCGAAAGCGAAATATGATGCTTTACCCTGAGCTGTAACACCTTCGATGTACACTGCCCTTCTGCTCTTCTTCGCAAGCTCGATGACATCTTCCGGCTTGGAAACTGGCTGGTCATTCACGTAGCAGATGACAAATCCTTCAGATGCACCTGCCTCGAGAAGCTTACCCTCGCCTACGCTCACGATCTCTACGCCTCTTTTAAGTCCAAGTCTTGAGAGTGTCTCCTCTGAAGGCTTGCGCAACTTCGAGCCATAGAATGCGATAGAACCATCCTCTGCGACTGTGCCTGTAGCATCTGTAGTACCCTGGAAAATAACTTCCATCTCCTTCTGCTTTCCATCACGGATGACAGTAAGTACAGCTGTATCACCAGGGTGATAGCCATTCACCTTCTCCTGTACCGCTGATGCTGAAGAGATCTTCGCTCCGTCGATGGCGATAAGCACATCTCCCTTCTTTACACCGGCCTTGTCTGCAGCGCTTCCTGCCGAAACTTCATACACATATACGCCATTTAATGAAGAAAGTTTCAAATCTTTAGCTATTTCTTCAGTAATAGGCTGCATAGTGATGCCAAGTTTCGCTCTCTTTACGCTTCCGAACTCGATAAGGTCATCGACAATCTTCTTCACAATGTTTGAAGGAACTGCGAAAGAATAGCCTGTGAATGAGCCTGTGGTGGAGATGATGGCTGTGTTTATACCTACGAGCTCACCTTTCTTGTTCACCAGTGCACCACCTGAGTTACCAGGGTTCACTGCCGCATCCGTCTGGATGAAAGACTCGATCTTGAACTTGCCGTCGCCGCTAGGCATTGAACGGCCCTTCGCGCTGACGATACCTGCGGTGATGGTGGAGCGAAGCTGCTCACCGAGAGGTGAACCGATGGCAAGCACCCACTCGCCGAGGCGAAGCTGGTCAGAATCTGCAAATGGGATGGTAGGAAGGCCTTCCGCTTCGATCTTGATAAGGGCGACATCAGTAGCAGGATCGGTACCGATGACCTTGGCCTCATAGACCTTGTTATTATTCAATGTAACGCTGATCTTCGTAGCGTTCTGCACCACATGGTTATTTGTGGCAATGTAACCGTCCTCACGGATGATGACACCCGATCCACTTCCCTTCTGCTCTCTCTGCTGAGGCATCATCTCGTCCCCAAAGAAGAACCTGAAGAATGGATCGATCTGCTGGCTCGACCTCTGCTGCTGGACTGTAACCTCTATATAAACAACTGCATCTACGGCAGACTCTGCTGCGTAGGTGAAGTCAGGATAGTCAGTCTCTGCCAAATTGACAGTACGGAATGAAGGGTCATATGTCCCAGCGGCAACGGACTCCTTCACATCCTCGGGGATAGTATTCTTTACTACAGCATAAGCTGTTAGGCCGCTGATAAGTGCAGCCACAAGAACTGTAACTATACTTTTCTTCATAACCAAAATAATTTATGTTTTTTCTTCCCTTCAAAGTCAAATTTAATGCCAAATAATCAGCTTTTTTATTATATTTGTGGTTGCATAAAATGAAAAATTAAAAATACAGAACATATGGAATTCAAGATTTCAAGTGCGGAGTTGCTTAAAGGCCTCCTTGATGTGTCAAAAGCCATCCCGACCAAGGCTCCACTTCCTATCCTCGAGAACTTCCTTTTCCGTCTCAGCGGCGGCGTACTCGAGATTACTGCTTCAGACTCTGAGCTCACCCTCAGGACAGCCATCGAAGTCGAGAGCGTGAAGGCAGAAGGCGCTATCGCAGTTAATGCACGCCTCATCATCGACCTTCTCAAGGAGCTTCCTGACCAGCCTATCTCACTCAAGGATGTCAGTGCTTCATCATTCGAGTGTGGCTGGCTTACCGGTCACTCTGCCCTCCCTTGCTTCCCAGCAGAGGACTATCCAGAGATCAAGGGCGCAGGCGAGGACGCACAGCAGGTCACCTTCAAGACAGAGACTCTCATCGAGGGTATAAACGGCACCATCTATGCTGCCGCTGACGACCCTATGAGACCTCAGATGAATGGTATCTTCTTCGATATCGACACTACCAGCACCACACTCGTGGCGTCTGACTCTCATAAGCTCATCTGCTACACCGCTGCTGACGTACAGTCAGATGGCAAGTATTCCTTCATTCTCGCGAAGAAGTCTGCAGCCATCCTCAAGTCTATCATCGGCAAGGATGTAGAGAACGTACAGATCACATTAGACCAGAACACCGCAGTGTTCACATTCGGAGTGACGACCATGATCTGCCGTCTCATCGTGGCTAAGTTCCCAGCTTACCGTTCTGTTATCCCTCAGAATAACTCGAACGTGCTTAAGATCGACCGCATCCAGCTTCTTAACACCATCAAGCGTATCGCTGTCTGCGCACAGAAGGCCACAAACCACATCAAGCTCGATCTGAAGGAGAACCAGCTTGAGCTCACCGCTCAGGACCTCGGTTTCGGTATCGCAGCTTACGAGAAGATCACCTGCGAGTATCACGGTGAGGAGCTTTCTATCGGCTTCAAGTCACAGTTCCTTTCAGAGATTCTCTCAAACATGATTTGCGAGAACATCGTGATCAAGTTTGCGGACGCTCGCCGCGCAGTCCTCGTAGTTCCTTCAGAGGAAGAGGAGGCTGCTGCCAAGTTCTGTGGACTCTGCATGCCAGTAGTCATCTCATAACTAAAGCATTGGAATCAAAAACAGGCTGCTGCGACATCTGTGGCAGCCTTTTTTATTAAGATAATATGGAACTTGAACTAAAGAGACCTCTTGTATTCTTCGACATCGAGAGTACCGGTCTGAACATACCTATCGACTCCATCATCGAGCTCAGTTTCGTGAAGATCCTCCCCGGTGGAGAGCAGCGCATCAAGACCTGGAAGATAAAGCCTTGGGACTATGATGCTAAGAAGCAGCGCCCTATCACCCCAGGTGCATCGGAAGTGAATGGAGTGAAGGATGAGGACCTTGTGGACTGCCCACGATTCTGCGACGTCATCGACGAAGTGGTAAACTGGCTTGAGGATAGCGATCTCGCTGGATTCAACTCAGCGAAGTTCGACCTCCCTATGCTCGCTGAAGAGGTAGAGAGAGTCCGCAAGTATACAGGAAAGCAGATTGACATTAACCTTCATGAGATGAAGATGATCGACGTACAGGTCATCTACCATATGATGGAGCCAAGAAACCTGAAGGCCGCATATAGACTTTACTGCGGTGGTGAGGACTTTGACAATGCTCACACTGCAGAAGCCGACACCATTGCCACATACGAAGTGCTGAAAGGCCAGCTCGACAGATATCCAAACCTCAAGAATGACGTAGAGTATCTGGCAAACTTCGGCGGCAGACCTAGAGCTGTCGACTACGCCGGCAGGCTCATCTATAACGAAAACCACGAGCCTGTCATCAGCTTTGGCAAGCACAAGGGCAGAACTGCGCGTGAGGTCTTCAACACTGAGCCATCATACTTCTCATGGATAGCACAGGGCGACTTCACCCTGGACACAAAGAGGCAGTTCGAGATGCTCAAGGACCAGTTCATGAGCGAGCGCATTGCTTCCAGAAGAGGCGGCAAGCCTGCCACTTCCAAGCCACTTGACGACAAGGAAGTGAAGGATGCCGCGCAGATGCTCAAGGATCACTTCACGGGATCATTGTTCTAGAAGATGAAGGTTTGCATCGGACTGTCAGGAGGTGTCGACTCCAGCGTGGCTGCGCTTCTTCTGAAGCAGCAGGGCTATGACGTGTTCGCGATGTTCATGCAGAACTGGCATGACACCGAGGGCACGCTGCACGGCGACTGCGAGTGGGAGGAGGACAGGTTCGTGGCAGAAATGGTGGCAAGAAAGATAGGTATCCCCTTCTACTTCGTAGACCTGTCGAAGGAGTACCGCCAGAGAGTCGTGGACTACATGTTCGACGAGTATTCGAAGGGCCGCACTCCGAACCCAGATGTGCTCTGTAACAGGGAGATCAAGTTCGACGCATTTCTGAAGGCAGCGGAGAAGCTTGGCGCAGATATGGTGGCTACCGGCCACTACTGTCGCAAGGAGACCATTGAGGTGGATGGGAAGCCAGTTCACCGAATCCTGGCCGGAAGCGACCCGAACAAGGATCAGAGCTATTTCCTCTGCCAGCTCTCCCAGGAGCAGCTTGCGAAGGCCATGTTCCCTATCGGAGACATCATCAAGCCGGAAGTAAGAAGGCTTGCGAAGGAAGCCGACCTGCCGTCTGCAGAAAAGAAGGACTCGCAGGGCATCTGCTTCGTGGGCAAGGTGGACCTACCTGTATTCCTGCAGCAGAAGCTGAAGTCTGTGGAAGGCGATACCATCGAGGTATTTGATGCATATTACAATGATTGCGAGGAGTATCTCTGGCAGCGTGACACCCTGCAGAGTCTGCTTGTGGACCCATCTGTAGGCATCAAGATGGTTACCGAGTACATCTCCGAGGACAAGGCCACACAGACAGCTAGCGGACGCAATGCCTTCAGTCTAGAGAAGATAGCGGAAGTATCTGACGAAGAACTACTTAGGCTATCTCAGCCGATAAACTACGACATCCAGTTCCAGACCGAAGTCTATAGGTCTGGCAAACATCACATAAAGAAGACTCGTTACAAGGAAAACCCTTACGGCAAGATTATCGGACAGCACGAAGGGGCGCAGTTCTATACCATTGGACAAAGAAAAGGACTGAACATCGGCGGCCACAAGGACTCCATCTTTGTGATTTCCACTGATATCGAGAAGAACATAATCTATGTCGGTGAGGGACACACTCACAAAGGACTCTCGCGAAGCTGCCTGAGAGTCGCTCCTGAGGAGCTGCATTGGATCCGCGAGGACCTCAGGATGAAGACGGGAGAAATCAGGCGCTACAAAGTGAGGATACGCTATCGCCAGCCGCTCCAGGACGCGCTGCTCATCCAGAGGGCCAATGGTCTATACATCCTCTTCGACTCACCTCAGAGAGGCATTACCGCAGGCCAGTTTGCAGTCTGGTATGACTGCGACGAGATGCTGGGATCCGGAATTATTTAAGGCTGACCTTCATGGCCAGCCTTAATACTAGATAGTGTCGAATATAAACGGTAGGACATCGTCTACCTTTTCAAACTTCCATATCCTGCTACCTCCAATGAGGATGACAGACATAGGCGCCCCCGCTCTGGTCTGATACTGAGCCATCACCTGGCGGCACGCTCCGCATGGGGTCGCGGGCTCTGGACAGATGGTGCCTTCCTGCGCACCGACCACAGCGATTGAGCACATCTCCTGATCTGGATACTGGGCACTTGCTGCAAACATCGCGGTGCGCTCAGCGCAGATTCCTGAAGGATAAGCAGCATTCTCCTGATTCGCACCCTTGACTACAGTGCCATCGGTCAGACGCACCGCGGCTCCTACATTGAAATGCGAATAAGGGGCATATGAGCCGTCAAGCGCAGCAATGGCTGCGCGGCAGAGCTCAGCATCTCCAGGCTCCATCTCATCGATGGTAGCGTACTCCGCGTAGGAAATATTTAGCTGTCTCTCAATCATATGGTTAACGATTAACTTGTCAAATATACAGAATTATTGTCATAATCCCCAATCTGAAGGGCTAAAGCTATCCTTAGGGGCATTCGGAACATTGACGAAGTATGTGTATCCCGTTATCTTCTCGAGATCAGCCACGCTCATCATTTCCTGTCTAGTTGGCTTCTGACCCTTAAGCGAGTTTGTATGTGCGCGAACGAAAGCAGCGCATTTGAGCTCACTTGCGGAGCAGTCCTTGAGGGCCTTGTGAGAATTTCCGCTCTTGGTTCTAAGGAGAATATAATAGAACATAGTAGGCATGGTCACATCATTTCTGCCACCGAAAGAGATGGTCTTAGGGGTAACTGTGTAGCCATATCCATCCTTAAATGCTTCGAAATGGCATCCTATCACCTCATAGAGCGTATCTGCACATACCTGGGTATCCACCCAATCTTCAAGGAGGTTCCATCCACCACCGCCTGTGTTGAAACCAGACGAAAGCTGAGGGGCAATGTTTGGATAATAGAACACATCCTTGTTTGTGGCAACAGATGAGGTGCGTTCCGCAGAGCCAAGCATATGGCCCTTGTTACAGCCACCACCTGTAGACTTGCTGCTGTACTGAATATCAGCTGGAATGGCTCCATCACGCCTGTACG
>JAKSJL010000043.1 GCA_024398295.1 Bacteroidales bacterium | reverse complement strand
ATTAGAATTGACGCTCTCGATCATTTATCAAATTTCTCGGTACTTGCTTGTACTTATCTTTCAGTATTCTCAATGAACTTTCCCGTTCGTTTCAAACGGGATTGCAAAGGTAACACCTTTTTTCTAAACTCCAAACTTTTTCTGAAAATATTTTTAAAAATTTAGCGTACATTTGCATATAGTTATGAAAAAAGCATCTCTATGGCAGATACTTGGCGTTTTCGCCAAGGTAGGAGCATTCACCATCGGCGGTGGATACGCCATGGTTCCCATCATCGAGAAGGAAGTGGTCAGCCGCGGATGGCTTACGGAGCAGGAATTTCCTGACATCCTCGCCATCGCCCAGTCTGCGCCAGGCCTCCTCGCCGTGAACATCTCCATCTTCGCCGGCTACAGGATCAAGGGAGTGAAGGGAGCCATTGCAGCGACAGTAGGAAGCTGCCTCCCCCCTTTCCTCATCATACTCGCGATCGCGATGTTCTTCACCGGCTATCAGGACAATGAATACGTGATGAAGGCCTTCCAGGGCATACGCCCTGCTGTGGTAGCCCTCATCGCAGTGCCAATGATAAACATGGCGAAGAAGTCAAACAAGAACTGGTGGTCGTGGATACTCACAGCCACAGCCATGCTGCTTGTCGCCTTCCTGAAGGTTTCACCTATTTATATATTGCTGGTGACCATCGTGCTCGCGGTGGCCATCAACGTAAGCATTGAGAGGAGAAAAAGATGATCGGACTATATCTTCAGCTTTTCTGGACCTTCTTCGTGATAGGCGCCCTCACCATCGGAGGCGGCTACGCCATGCTTTCGCTCATCCAGGACCAGGTGGTGACCCAGCATGGCTGGCTGACGGAGAGCGCATTCACCGACATCGTCGGCATCTCGCAGATGACGCCCGGTCCCATTGGCATAAACAGCGCGACATACATAGGCTACAGCGTGCTCCAGGAGGCAGGCGCGTCGCACTTCATGTGCGTGCTCGGCTCACTGACCACCACCTTCGCCGTGGTGCTGCCGTCATTCATCATCATGATGGCCATCGTGAGACTCTACAGCAAGCTGCGCTCAAACAAGGTCTTCGAGAACACGATGGCCTTCCTGCGCCCTGCGGTGGTCGGCCTCATCGGAGCCGCCGCCATTGTCCTCATCACGCCGGCGAACTTCATCGACTGGAGGAGCTGGGTGCTCTTCGCAGCCGCTTTCATTGTCTCAATGTGGACAAAAATCAGCCCTATACTGGTAATTATAGGCGCCGGAGTCATTGGTCTCCTTATATTTTGACGCTTTTTTGCTATATTGCACAAGATATCACCATAAAGATTATGAAACTTACAAAAGCCATCTCCATCATCATAGCCGGCATGCTGCCTATCATCGCTGCCGCGAAGGAACTCCCTACCATCCATGTAGTGCCATATCCTCAGAGCGTCGAGTTCCAGAAGGGCACCTTCAAGGTCAATGGTGCCGCCATGAACTGCGACCCAGCACTGGACGCAGACAGCCGCGCTGCGGTGAACAAGTTCGCCTCCCAGCTGTCGCTGGTCACCGGCAAGGTCAGCTCCTTCGCCACTCCTACAGGCGTAGGCAGCGTGGCAGCCAAGGGTCTCGCGAAGGGATTCGTCTTCTACAAGGACGCAAGCGTACCTGAGGAAGGATACTCCATCATCGTCACCTCGAAATCAGTGGCTGTGGCAGTCAGCGACTTCCACGGCACGCTTTACGCCATCCAGACCCTCAAGCAGATGCTTCCTGAGGAGGTATTCGGAAAGAAACCAGCGCCAGACAAGGCATGGAAGCTTCCTTGCATAGAGATAAAGGACCAGCCTCGCTACGGATACCGTGGCATGCATCTGGACTGCTCACGCCATTTCTTCAGCGTGAAGGAGGTGAAGAAGTACCTCGATGTGATGGCATTCTACAAGATGAACCGCTTCCACTGGCATCTGACAGATGACCAGGGCTGGAGAATAGAGATAAAGCAGTACCCTGAGCTCACCCAGGTAGGCGCGTACCGCGACGGCACCATGATCAAGAAAGACTGGAATTCAAATGACGGCGTGCGCTACGGAGGCTACTACACCCAGGAGCAGATCAAGGATGTGATCGCATACGCAGCGAAGCTCGGCATCACCATCATACCGGAGATCGACCTCCCAGGCCACATGGTGGCCGCCCTCGCCAGCTACCCTTGGCTCGGCTGCAAGGACCAGGAGTACAGCGTCTGGACCAGATGGGGCATCTCCAAGGATGTGCTCTGCGTAGGCAAGGAGTCTACCTTCGAGTTCCTCCAGAATGTCCTCACAGAGGTAGCTGAGCTCTTCCCTTCCGAGTACATCCACATCGGTGGAGACGAGTGCCCTAGGACAGCGTGGGAGCAGTGCGAGCTTTGCCAGGCGAAGATCAAGGAGCTCGGCATCGTCGGAGACGAGCACGCGAGCGCCGAGGCACGCCTGCAGAACTACGTCACCTCACGTCTGCAGTCATACCTCGCAAACCTTGGCAAGAAGATCATTGGCTGGGACGAGATCCTCGAGGGAGAGCTTGCAGAGGGAGCCACAGTGATGTCATGGAGAGGCACAAAGGGCGGTATCCAGGCAGCAAATGCAGGCTTCGACGTAGTCATGACACCGACTACCTACTGCTACCTTGACTACTATCAGTGCGAGGAGAAGGACGATGAGCCTCTGGCCATCGGAGGCTATCTCCCTGTAAGCAAGTGCTACAGCTGCGACCCTTCAGAAGGCATGTCCGAGGAGGTAGCGAAGCACATTCTCGGCCTCCAGGCAAACCTCTGGACCGAATACATTGCCACAAACGAGCATCTCGAGTACATGCTTCTCCCTAGAATGATAGCCATCAGCGAGGCACAGTGGTGCGAGCTCAAGAACAAGGATTTCGACAGGTTCAAGACAAGCCTTGAGGCGAAGCATTTCGGCATCCTCGGGATCATGGGATACAATTATTGCAAGAAGATTCAGTAATGAGAAGACAGTATTTCAAGATAGCCCTGATAGTCCTCACACTGGCTACCGCAGCCTGCGGAAGACGCAGCGGAGGCGAGTCAGAGGAAGTATTATCTGAAAGCATCGGACCATCTGAAGAGGAGATGGCCCGCCTGCAGCAGCAGCTCGCCGCCATCGAGAAGGAAAAGCAGATGGCGGATTCATTGGCAGAAGTCAAGAGGAAGCTGGGCGAGGAACCTGTGTACATCATAAACACAAACTACGGCATCATCAAGGTGAAGCTCTACAACGACACACCTCGCCATAGGGATAACTTCATCAAGCTCGCGAATTCTGGGTATTACAATGGTACCCTCTTCCATCGCGTGGTGAAGAACTTCATGATCCAGGGTGGAGACCCATACACACGTGATACCACGAAGATAGACCAGTGGGGAGAAGGTGGACCTGGCTATACGATCGAGTCAGAGTTCATACCTGATCACGTGCACAAGAAAGGAGCGCTCGCGGCTGCCCGAAGAGGCGACATCGCGAACCCTATGAAGGAGTCCCATGGCTCGCAGTTCTACATCGTAGTGGATGGAGACGCGTGCTTCCACCTTAACGGAGACTACACCGTATTTGGTGAGGTAGTAGAAGGAATGAAGACAGTGGAGCTAATAGCCTCCGCGAAGACAAACAAGTACGACAGGCCTCTTCAGGACGTAAAGGTCATATCTATACGCCTCGAAGGCACTCCTGAGATTCTCCTCAAGGACAGCGAGGAGGGTGGACAGGAAAGAAGCCTCAGCGACGCTGAGAAGCTTGAGGAGCTCAAGAGGAAGTACGGCAACCTAAAGGATGTCGACGAGATGCGTAAGGAGAGAGAAGCCGCAGAGAAGTCTCTGCCAGATACAGAGACTATCGACGAGGACGATCCGAACAAAGAAGGAGCTGGAATAGACAGATCCACGGAAAGTCAGGAGCAAATAGTGGAAGAAAACTCCGATACACGAGAAAATCGTTAGTTGTTATCTACGTTTTCAAATAAATTGTTATATTTGCAGTCGAATAGTTTTTTCATAGGTTAAATTTTAGGTTAGAATTCGAGCGCCTTCCGATGTGATATCGGGAGGCGCTCCTTATTTTTTTATCTACGCTGACGAAGATCCCTCAGGATAGCCAGACCAAATACCGCCATCAGCACAGTGTTCAGAGCAAGCTGCAGCACGACATGCAGGTCAAGCTTGGCGAGGAAGACGCTTGCCACATAAAGCACTGCGGCGAGTACTGTGAATGTGGCCAGCGAGCGCATGTCATATGGGATAGGATACTTTTTCTGCCCTATCAGATAGCTGAGCAGCATCGCCACTCCATAGCCGGCAAAACCACCCCACGCGCATGCGTAGTAGCCATATCGTGGCACGAAAACAACATTCACAAGTATCATCACGGCAGCTCCGATGGCGCTCATGATGGCGCCCCAGTGAGTCTGGTCGCTGAGCTTGTACCAGAACGAGAGGTTGAAATAGACTCCCATGAAGATCTCAGCGAGCATGACGATAGGGACTACTCCCAGACCGGCCCAGTAAGAAGAGCCGACGAAGTGCTTGATGATAGGCATATACAGCATCACGGCGAGGAAAGCCAGAAGGGCGAAAATGACGAAGTACTTCATGCCATCTGCCAATGTATCCGGGCTGTTCTTGTCCTTGCTGCCATTGAAGACTATAGGCTCATATGCATAGCGGAAGGCCTGGGTGAGCAGCGACATGATCATGGCGATCTTCACACAGGCGCCGTAGATGCCCAGCTGGACCTTGCCTTCCTCGCCTGGGACGAGGAGAGGGAAGAGAATCTTGTCGGCTACATTGTTAAGGATACCCACAAGGCTGAGCAGGAGCAATGGCCACGTGTAGCGCAGCATCCTGCCCGCCAGCGACCTGTCGAAGCGGCAGGTAAAACCGTCTCTGAGCTCCTTGGCGAAGCCAATGAACACGCAGGCTGTGCAGATAAGGTTCACGAAGAAAATGAGGCCTACGCCGTAGTCGAAATGCACATACATATCGTGCAGAGCCGGCATGCTGTCAAACAGCAGAGGCATCACCAGGAAGATGAACAGGTTCAGCAGCACATTCGGGATGATGAATGCAAACTTGAGAATCATGAACTTCACCGGCCTTCCCTGCTGGCGAAGGCGCGAGAACATGATGGCCTGGAAGGCGTCCATCGCTACAATCAGCGCCATACATGCCACATACTCAGGATGCGAGGTGTAGCCCAATGCTCCCGATATCGGCCCCAGAAGAACAAGCACAAGCGCCACGAAGCACAGCGCAACGGCCCCCACCATCCTCAAGGACGTACCGTAAACAGACGACGCGTTCTCCCCTTCCTTCGAAGAGAATCGGAAGAGCGTGGTCTCCATGCCGAAGGTGAGCAGAGCCAGGAGCAATGCTGTCCACGCGTATAGGTGCGTGACAATGCCATAGCCACCGCTTTCGGCGGCAATCTTCAATGTATAGAGCGGAACCAGCAGATAATTGAGGAATCTTCCGACAATGCTGCTGAGTCCATAAATGACTGTATCCTTGAGAAGTGATTTAAGATTCATCTTTCAACATGTTTTCACGCCGACAAAAATACAAAAAAAATACCGAGCTCATGTGAGCCCGGTATCATTTTATGCTGTGAAGCAAATTAGTCGTTGAGAGAGAATCTCTTGAAAGCAACTACCTTAGCCTCCTTATCAGCTGCTGCGATAGCCTGCTTAACTGACTGCTTGCCATCACCCATCTGATACTCCTGCTCCTCGAGGGTCTGCTCCTTGAAGAACTTCTGGAGACGTCCGTTAGCGATATTCTGGATCATCTGCTCAGGAAGGTTTGCTGCCTTCTCTGCACCGACGGTCTTGATGATCTCACGAGCCTGATCAGCCTGCTCTGGAGTGAGCCAGCCCTTAGAAGTGTTAGACTCGATATGATCCTCGCTGTCAACGTGAGCTGGGTTGATGCCAGCCTTGGTGAGAGCTGCGTCGATAGCCTTCTGAACCATCTCATCCTTGGTCTTCTGGATAGCCACTGCAAGCTCATTGTCGATAGTAGCCTGAGGACAATCCTCCTTAGAGATAGATACAGGGTTCATAGATGCCACCTGCATTACTACACCCTTGGCAACCTCCTCGCTGATAGGCTTGTTGAAGCCTACGAGTGCGCCGAGCTTACCGTTGATCTTGTGGATGTACTCTGCTACGTAAGGTGCCTCTACGAGAGCGTAGAATGCGAGGACGTGCTTTTCACCGGTCTTACCGGTCTGAGCCTCAACTGCCTCTGCTACGGTGAAGCCGTCAGCCATCTTACATGCCTTGAGACCCTCGAGGTCTGCAGGGCAGTTAGCGATAGCTACGTCTGCGATAGCCTCTGCGAGTGACTGGAAAGCCTCATTTCTTGAAACGAAGTCAGTCTCACAGCCGAGACATACAAGGATACCCTTGCCACCCTCGACTCTAGCCTTGACAGCGCCCTCAGAGGTCTCTCTGTCTGATCTCTTAGCTGCTACGAGCTTACCTTTCTCGCGGATGATGTCCATAGCCTTCTGAAAATCGCCAGCTGCCTCCTCAAGAGCCTTCTTGCAATCCATCATACCAGCTGATGTCATCTTACGTAACTTCATTACGTCTGCTGCTGTAATTGCCATAATTCTTATCTAAATTTGAGTTAAATGGAAAAATGGGATTATGCCTCTGCAGGGGTCTCTGCCTCAGCCTCAGCTGGCTTAGCACCCTTACGAGCGCGAAGCTTCTTTACTGCAGGCTTTACTGCCTCTTCCTCCTCAGCAACTTCCTTGTCCTTCTCGAGCTTTCTTTCCTCAAGTCCTTCCTGGATAGCCTTACAAAGTACATTCATGATAGCCTCAATAGACTTTGTAGCATCGTCGTTTGCCGGAATTACGTAATCAATCGGAGTAGGATCGCAACAAGTATCAACCATAGCGAATACCGGAATATTAAGACGATTTGCCTCCTTAACGGCATTAGCCTCCTTCTGGACGTCTACTACGAAAAGTGCTGATGGAAGACGGCTCATATCTCTGATAGAACCAAGGTTCTTCTCCAGCTTTGCTCTCTGACGGTCAATCTGAAGACGCTCTCTCTTAGCGAGCTTCTCGAAAGTTCCATCCTCCTTGATCTTGTCGATGGTGCTCATCTTCTTGATCGCCTTGCGGATGGTAGGGAAATTGGTAAGCATACCGCCTGCCCATCTCTCAGTGATTGAAGGCATGTTAACTTCTGCTGCCTTCTGTGAAACGACTTCTTTAGCCTGTTTCTTGGTGGCTACGAAGAGGATCTTACGGCCTGACTTAGCAAGCTCCTTCATCACCTCAGCAGCCTCGTCAACCTTGACGATTGTCTTGTGCAGGTCAATGATGTGGATACCATTCTTCTGATCGAAGATATATGGTGCCATCTTAGGATTCCACTTCCTTGACAAGTGTCCGAAATGAACACCTGCATCAAGCAGTTCTTGGAAATTTGTTCTAGACATTTCTGTTTTTTGTTTTTTTGTTTCTCTTTTCATCAAGGAATGAGTAGTGACCTAGTCAATCTCTTTCCTTTTCCGCAGTCGCGGCAACCCTCAAGCAGCTTGTCGGGATTCGCATCCAGCCAAAGATCCGAAGGTTTCTGAACCGGACTGTGCGTTGTAAAACAACCGTGTATGATTAACGTTTACTGAACTGGAAGCGTCTACGTGCACCAGGCTGGCCTGGCTTCTTTCTCTCGACCTCGCGAGCGTCGCGGGTGAGGAAGCCTGCTGCCTTGAGTGTAGAACGATAAGCCTCTTTATCAATCTCGCAAAGTGCGCGAGAGATTCCGAGTCTTATAGCCTCAGCCTGACCCTTGATACCACCACCATCGATGGTAACCTTCACGTCAAACTGGCCTTCAGTCTTGGTCTCTGTAAATGGCTGATTTACGATGTAACGAAGTGAATCCTCCTTGAAGTACTCCTCAAGAGGACGACCGTTAATCACGATCTCGCCATTTCCAGCTACGATATAAACGCGAGCTACAGCTGCTTTACGTCTTCCAAGGGCGTGTGTCTGTTCCATTTACTCTGTTTAAATTTCGTCCAACGTAATAGTCTTAGGGTTCTGAGCCTGGTGTGGATGCTCCGGTCCTGCGTAAACGTAGAGGTTACCGTAGATCTTGTCACCAAGACGGGTCTTAGGAAGCATACCCTTTACTGCCATCCTGACCAATTCAGTAGGTCTCTTAGCGAGAATCTCCTTTGGTGTGCTGAAGCGCTGTCCACCTGGATAACCGGTGTAGCGAACATAAACACGATCAGTCATCTTCTTACCCTTGAGAGCCACCTTCTCAGCGTTTACGATGATAACGTTATCACCGCAATCAACGTGAGGAGTGAAGCCTGGCTTGTTCTTGCCACGAAGGACAAGAGCAACGCGTGCAGCAAGACGACCAAGTGCGAGATCTGTCGCATCAATGACGACCCACTCTTTGTTTACAGTCGCTGCGTTGAGCGATACTGTCTTGTAGCTTTGTGTGTCCACTGTCTTGATCTTTAAATAGTTAATAATAAAATTGCGATCCCTACACAACATAGGGGTCGCAAAGTTACGAAAATATTTTGGGCTTACAAAATTTAATCTCTTTTTCCTCAACGAACTGAAAAATAGGATCTTTCATAGAACACTTCTCCATCTTCAGTGACTCCTTGCAGCTCCACGACGAAGTCACCCTGATACTCCGGAGCGAACACGTGGATGGTGCCAGCCTCCTCGGAGGCGAGCTGCTTCAGCGGATGCCACCAGATGGTCTGACGCACATCGTCGCCATACAGATACGGCTGGGTGAATGCCACCGGATAGCTTACGCCGGCCCAGTCGGTGATGCGCACGGAATCATTGAACACCACGCCAGGCATGTTCTTCTTGAAGGTCTTGAAGTTCGCTATGCCGCCATACTTGACATCGCCAATGCTGAAGTTCGAGCGGTACACCTCCACTGTATCTATAAGGTATGGGTCATAATCCCAGACCCTGGAGTGCTCGAGCACAGGTACGCCGTCCACCATCATGAGGGAGTTTCCCCAGACATTGACCGGAGTACCCTTGTCGTCATCCAGAAGCACGCTGATCGCAGTGCCGTTCCTTCTCGACTGCCTGCCGCGCATCTCGAGGATGATCTCCACAAACAGCTCCTGCATCGTCGGGAAGCGCACATAGTCGTCGAGCACGTACACCTTAGGCTGGACGTTGCGGAACAATGGATCCGGTCTCTTGGAAAGCATGCTGTACAATGTATCCGACGGCGACTTGCGGCGCAGCTGCATGTCCATGCTGCGCTGGACTAGCTTCTCATAGAGATAGTCACTCAGCAGCATCTGAGGCACATTCTCCCCCGACACGCCCACAAATGGGCTTTCGATCTCCAGGTGACACATCTCATCGCCATCGAGGCCTTCGATCTCTGCCACCATATCGAGGTGCTCACCATACATATTAAGTGTGCGGAAGGTCACATCACCCGAAGCTGAGATGCTCGAGGCGTACATATCTCCTGACGGCACGGCAATGATACCCACGAGGTCATTGCGCGACGCGACATCGAAATTCGCTCCCACCACCTTGGCACGTATCACCTCACCTTCCGTGTCGGAATCGCCAGGCTTCACGCTGCCTGCCGGGGTAAAGGCGCCAGCAGCATCCACAAGCGTACGCGCATCTGGGACAATGACTCCGTCGTCGTGACGGATGCTGACGCTGAAGGAGACAGCCTTGCCGGACTTGTTGTTAAAGGCCACAGGCACCTCTGCGCCCATCTTCACCTCCGAAGAAAGGCTGATGCCTATCTTGCCAGAAGAGGCAGGCGCGACTGCGCCGGCGAGGGCTTCGCGGTACTCCGCTCCTGAGACCAGCTTCACGCCGTCTTGCACCCTATCATTGGACAGAGTGTTGAAGATGGAGATGACGCGGCTGCACTGGGAGAAGTCATACCCTTCCTCGAACTTGTTCTGAGAAGTGTAGGCCACCAGCCTGTAGTTTCCCGTAGGCACGGTGGAAGGGATGGTGAACACGCCGCCTCCACGGCCGCCGTCGAGCGACACCTTGGAGAACTTCACGCTGCCCTCGGACGAGAGCAGCTCTATATATGCGACGCGGCTGCAGTCTGACAGCTGGCCATTTGAGGCATCGAAGCAGAAAACAGAGCACAGGATCTCCTGACCTGCGACATAGCTGCTGCGATCGGTGGCGACATAAAGTCTCTCCGCCACCTCGCTCTGTGCCCATGCGGCCGAGACGCCCATGACAGCACATATCATCATCGAGATTATCCTTTTCATAATGCTATTCATCAAATGTAGGCCAATCCTCAGGCTTGTTCTTGTTTCCGCCTTCCTTGCGGCAGTCGGTGCAGATGGCATTCGCCCAATAGTATGGGCCGCCCTCGACATCCCTGTCGTCGACAGGACGGAATCCCATGGTATAGTAGTCATTCAGCGTCAGCTCCTCAGTATCAGGAATGAACAGATTCTGCTCATCGCTCAGGATAGGGACCTTGTAGATGTTTCGCGAGCGGCAGTCAAGCTGATAGCGGGTCGTAGACTTGCGCACCGCATCGACATATCCCACCACGAGGCGGGTAGGGTCGCTCACGCAGCGTACGTTACTCTCCATCCTGCTAGGTGTAGGGGTGAACAGGTCGCCAGACCCATTCGATGACTGCTGGAGGTTCTTAAGATAGTCATATGCCCCGTCCGAGATGGCTGAGACCTCTATGTCCATCCTATAGACCATGGAGAATCTCTTGTCCCTGCGGGAAGCGCGCTTGATGGCCTGACGCTTGATCGAGTTGGTCACATTGCCAGAGGCATTCATGAGCACGGACTCAGAAGGGCGCGCGGTGCGCCAGCAGTAGTAGAACTCGAAAATCTCTGTATCAGGGATCTTCTGGAAGGTCTCGGAGATGGGGTCGTAGGTGACCTTGGCCCTGTAGTCCGAATGGTACTCCCAGGTCTCCAGGTAAGAGACCTTGTAGTGGCGATTCTCGTCCTTGCCCTGGAGGCTGAGGACTATCTCGGCATTCTCCTCGGAAAGCTGATAAGTGACCTCATCCAGCTTTGGTGCCGCAGTGACTGACATGAAGTCAGTCTCGTAGTACAGGCCATCCGCCTGGATCTTCAGGCGGTATCTCAAATCTGCGGATGCATACTCGGTATCAATCTCGTAGAGTTCCGAACCCACTTTCCTCGCCTTGTACACCTTTCCCTTCTCGTCCTCCACGGACACGGTGGCATTCACGCCTCCGGTCATGCCGGACGCCGCATTGACAGGCACAGAGTATCGCAGGTAGATCCTGGTCAGGTCGCCTGGGACTATATCACCCTCGACCACGAGATCGTGGGATTCTCCCTCAACCTCCGCCTGGAAAGGATAGACGCATGACACTGCCGCCATGGCCATCATCATAAAGTAAAACAGCTTTTTCATCAGAACTTGAGATTAAGGTTAACATAAGGGATCTGGGTGGCGAACACTGACACCATGTAGCCTTTCACGTCGGTGCCTCCATGGGTCGTGTAGTACACAGAGTAGGCATTCTTGCGGCCGGTCACATTGTAACAGCCGAAGGTGACAGACATATGCGCCAGCTGCTTCAGGTAATGGCCAGGCTCGATGGTGACGCCGAGGTCAAGCCTGAAATAGTCAGGAATCCTGTAGGCATTCCTATCTGAATAAAGCAGCTTGTATCCTCCGCCATACATGAACTTCCCGACAGGAAGTGTCACAGGGCGACCAGTGGAATAATCGAGGTTGAATGAGAGGCTGTAGCGGTGGGTGAACTGATAGTTGCCGACCACCTTCACATCATGCGGCTTGTCATGAGGGGCATTGTACCATTCGCCTCTGTTGATGGTGGCTGTACCTCTGTCATACATCTCCTTGAGCAATGCTCTCGAATAGGTGTACGACACCCATCCCGTGAGCTTGCCCACTGACTTCTTCGCCATGAGCTCTACTCCGTATGACTTCGCATAGGTCTCCACAAGGTCTTCTGCCAGGTGGTCGTTCATGCTGAGCTGGGCTCCGCTCTTATAGTCGAGATAGTGTGATGTGCGCTTGTAGTACGCATCGAGCGACAGGTCTACCTTGCCGTTCATGACAGTCCAATACGCTCCTGCGGCAGCCTGCCAGCCCTTCTGAGGCTTGATGTCTGCGTCACTGAGCTTCCAGGTGTCCATAGGCGATATCGACGACGAGTTCGTGACCAGATGGATATACTGGGTCATGCTGTTGAAGCCCGCCTTCACAGAGAGATTCGGATTGAACGTATATTTGCCCGAGAGCCTGAACTCAGGATTTGCGTAGAACTTGCCAGGATCGCCCAGGGACAGGAACGAGGACATGCGCACGCCGCCATCCAGCGAGAACTCATCAGTCATGTTCCAGGTATCACCCACATAGAGCGACGGCTCCACAGCCTTTTCTATGCCAATGGCTCTGGCTGCGACCAGCGAGGAGTCGCTTGCCGGCATGAGGTTACCACGGTCCAATGCATACGAGAGCATTCCTCCACCATATGACAATGTATGAGCGCCCATCTGCGACCTGAAGTTCATCTTTACGAAGTTCTGCTTGATAGAGGTGTTAAGCGTATAGGCCGAGAAGGCATCAGGTGCGTCGTCGAGGGAGTTCTGATACATGTCAAATCCTCCCGACACGGTCATGTTTGTGCTCTCGCCTATCTTCTGTATCCACTTCAATGAAGCATTCATATTTGAATAGTGGAAAGTCGTGTCACCCGAAAAGGCGAAGCGGTCGCGAGACCAGTAGCCGTGCGCCTGGATGGACGAGCGGTCGCTGAACCTGTGGTTCACGCTCATGTTCAGGTCGCTGAAGCCCGCGGAACCATTGGCATAGCCAGACGAAGGAGGGAGATTCTTCAATATCCAGTCTGAATAGGTGGTGCGCCCTCCGACGACGAAGGTGGTGCGGTCCTTCAC
This sequence comes from Bacteroidales bacterium, assembly GCA_024398295.1. Taxonomy (GTDB): domain Bacteria; phylum Bacteroidota; class Bacteroidia; order Bacteroidales; family UBA932; genus Cryptobacteroides. The sequence goes on along the minus strand of JAKSJL010000043.1, from coordinate 4,666 downwards.
GATAGGCCCTTCCACATGGAAATGGCTGGTGAGCAGGCCTATGCCCAATGATGCCTTGACCTTCTCAGGGTTTCCGCTGCGGCTCTTCACATCCAGCACCGAGGAGATGCGGCCGCCATACTCTACCGGGATGGAGCTCTTGTACAGCTCTAGGTTGTCGATGACATCTGTATTGAATGCGGAGAACACTCCGAACATGTGGCTTGGGTTGTAAATGGTGCTCTCGTTGAAGAGGATGAGATTCTGGTCGGTGGAGCCTCCGCGTACATTGAATCCCGTGGAAGCCTCGCCCGCCGACTTGACTCCGGGGAGGGTAAGCACCGCCTTGATGAGGTCACCCTCGCCGAACGCAGAAGGTATCTTCGAGATGGTCTTCACGTCCACACGCTCCAGACCTATCTTTGTGGTGCGATGATTCGCGCGGCTCTCGGCCGAGATCATCGCCTCGTCCAGCATGGTGGACTTCTCCTTCATGGGAATATCGAGGGAGCCCTGACCATTGACCATCACCCTGATATTCATGTCCTCCTTGGTCACTTCACTGAAGTTAAGGACATTCTCGCCCAGAGGAAGCGTCAGCGTATACACGCCATTCTTGTCGGTCTGGGCATATCTCTGGGTCTTGTCGTCATAGACCGTCACACCAGGCAAAGGCTCGCCGGTGGAGACGTCACTGACCACTCCCGTGACCTTGACCATGGCAGCGGCTGATTTCTTCGTGCTCACACGGGAACCGATCTCATATACCTTGTTCCTGAATGACGCTATGAGGCTGTTCTCCTGCATGTACTTGAGCATGTCAGAGTGCCTTGTATCCTCACCATCTGAGAAATAGCCTCCCGGAAGGACCTTCATGACTGGGCCTTCATAGCGCGAAGAGCCATCTCCCGGAACGCCACGATAGGATTCTCCGCCTCTGCGGAGGTCGGCGCCAAAAGGCTGGCTGGCCATCACCTTTGTGGATGCGCCTCCTGCCACCACGTCAAACGCCACATGTATCCAATCATTGAGTTCAAGGCCTTCGGTGTACATATTCACCCTCTGCCTAATGGCCTTCTTCTGACCTGGGAAAAGGCGATACATGTCCTTTTTTGTCTTAACGCGGGTCAGCATCCCGTCTTTCTCGACATAGAAAGACTCCCTGTAATTGAAGAATGTCAGGATCTTGTCCTTGTATTTGGGGTCCACATAGCCAATCTCGGTGCCGTTGTGCGTACCCTGATGGGTAATCAGTTCCTTGTCGACCCTGCGATAGAGCGTGGCATCCTTGCCTGCAGACTCCACCTCATAGAAGCCGAACATAGCACCTGGCACCCCATAATAGGAGAGGTTGACAAACTGCTTGCCGTCCATGGTGAACCAGGCCACGAGGTCGGTATCAGGAGAGACGGAACGCCTTCCGCTCGGGGTCCTGACCACCAGGGCCTGCTCGCTGGCATTCACATTCAGATCCAGGTCGCGATAAAGCCTGCCGCTGAAGAACACGTCGCCATGCCTGTAGCCTGAGGCATCCCACAGATAGGTACCATTGTAGACCAGAGAATACTGAGTAGCTACTCGGCCTCTGAAAATGGCAGGAGCATCACCTTCCTCCCGTTCCACGCTCTGCGCCGCGACGCTTACTGCGAGAAGGGACAGAAGTACCCCAATGATAGTTTTTTTCATACTATGAAACAATTGTCCACAAGGTTAGACAAAAAAATCCTTCCCGCGTTTAAGTGCAGGAAGGATTTTTATAGGGTAAGGATCTTACTATCCAATGATGCCGTTTGCATGAAGGAAGGCATTAATGCCCACTGCAGCAAACATGAAGAAGAGGATAGCTGCTACGATGATACCGATGACCTTCACGCGCTTGAACCAGGTCTGGCCGCTCCAACCCACTGTCTGGAACATGCTCCAGAAGCCATGTGCAAGATGGAAGAACACTGCTACGAACCAAGCGATGTAGATAAGAAGAAGCCACCACTTGCTGAATGTAACCTTGAGAAGGAGATAAGGATTATCCTCATAATTTCCTACACCGAAGAGCTCAGGGAGCTGCATCTTAGCCCAGAAGTGGGTAAGGTGGAATGCGATGAGGCCAAGGATGATGATACCAAGAACGAGCATGTTCTTTGCTGACCATGAGTCAGCAGCAGCCTTTGAAGCCACCTCATAACGCTTGTAACCACCACGAGCCTTGATGTTCTGATATGTCAGCCAGCAGCCATAGACGATGTGGATAACGAAACCAAGTGCAAGCACTGGAACCATGATCGAGATGATAGGTGTAGACATGAAGTCACAGCCGAGCTTGAAGAGGCCGTCACCCTTGCTGAAGAGATCATGGTCAGCAGCTACAGCACCAAACTTGCCAGTGAAAGAATCGATCACTGAGAAGAAGTTAATGGTAGCGTGGAGAAGAAGGAAGATTACAAGGAAAGCACCAGTGATACTCTGGATGAACTTCTTTCCGATAGATGAGTTAAAAATGAACATATCTTAATTTAGTTTGATTCAAAAGTAGTTTGGAATGCAAATATAGGCTCTTTCTTGCAAGTTTCATAATTTTCCAATAAATTTGTTTTTATAATAATCGACAAAACACATGTATAAGAGAGTTCTTCTTAAGCTGAGCGGAGAAAGCCTCGGCGGACCTGCAGGAAAGGGCATCGATGAGAATTGCCTTAACGCATACGCCGCTGAGATTGCGACAGCCGCAAAGGCTGGCCTCCAGATAGGCATTGTGATAGGCGGAGGAAACATCTTCCGTGGCCTTCAGGGCGTGGGAAAGGGATTTGACAGAGTGAATGGAGACAAGATGGGCATGCTTGCTACAGTCATCAATTCACTGGGTCTCGCCATGGGCATACGCTCACATGGAGTGAAGGCTGAGGTTTTCACAGCCACCCCTATGGAGCCCATTGCACGCTACTATGTCAGGGAGCACGCCGTCAAGGTGATGGAGGAAGGTGGTGTCGCACTCATCGCTGGCGGCACAGGAAACCCATTCTTCACTACCGATTCAGGCGCAGCGCTTCGCTCGCTTGAGATCGGCGCTGACGCGCTCCTCAAGGGCACACGCGTAGACGGCGTCTACACCGCCGACCCGGAGAAGGATCCTACCGCCACGAAGTATGATGAGCTAACTTTCTCAGAAGCTATCAGCAAGAAACTCAAGGTGATGGACCAGACCGCATACGCTCTCTGCGAGGGTGGAAACATGCCTATCATCGTATTCAACATGGATTGCCCTGGAAATCTCACGAAGCTCCTCGAGGGCGAGAAGGTGGGCACATTGGTACACGTCTAATAATCATTAAAAACATAGAACTATGCTTACAGATAAAGCAAAAGAGATCCTTGCAGGTGCAGAAGCCAAGATGCAGGACACCGTGGACTTCCTTGAGGAAGATCTCAAGAACTACCGTGTAGGTAAGGCAAACCCAGCTATCTTCAACACAGTGATGGTAGACTACTACGGATGTCCTACCCCACTCCCTCAGGTGGCTTCGGTCACTGCGCCTGATGCGAAGACCATAGCTATCCAGCCTTGGGAGAAGAGCATGATCGCAAAGATCGAGAAGGCCATCATGGACGCGAATGTCGGCATGACTCCTTCAAATAACGGTGAGACCATCCGTTGCACCGTACCACCTCTCACAGAGGAGAGAAGAAAGGAGCTCCTGAAGAAAGCCAAGGCTGCAGGTGAGCAGACTAAGGTAGTCGTTCGTAACGCTCGTCGTGACGCCGTAGACCTCCTGAAGAAGGCACAGAAGAACGACGGTATGCCTGAGGATGTTCAGAAAGAGGCCGAGGAGGAAGTACAGAAGATGGTAGACAAGAAGGTCAAGGATGTGGATGCTCTCGTAGCAGCCAAGGAGAAAGATATCCTTACTGTCTAAAGCACATCGTCAGAAAAAGAACAGCCCGAAAGCTCATCACAAGCTTTCGGGCTTCTTTTTTACTTGACTTTCTGACCCACGAACAGAATCGTGTTTGTCTCGACGTTCCTTATCAGGAAAGCGAAAGGATAGCTCCTTTCTCGTCCAGATAGATTCTGGCTACTAGAACTCTATTCCAATGCTAAGAGTAGGCATTATTGACAACCATAGAGGATTCGCAAACGTCACCACTTCTTTGCCAAGGTGCATCTTAGCACCGAGGCACAAAGATAGGCCATATCCTTTCTTTGCAGCCCAGTTCCACCCCACATTTGGTTCTAGTTCAACTGCACTAACGTAACAATCCGGGTGAACTCCACGTGCATATCCTAATTTGAGGCCCGAAATAGGAGTACTATCACCATCATGCCAATAGGTCTTATACTCCGCAAACGCATGTAAAATGGTCGGAAAGTCAAACTTAGAAGATGGAACCATATAAAAGCCGCATCCACCGCCGAAATAGTGACGCGAGTTCAACATATAGCCATGAGATGTATCGATACCATTGTAATCAAGGAAAAAAGGTAGCATAACTGAGTTTGTATAGGAGAGGCTCCATTTATATCCGTCAGACCTAAATGAAGGAGTCTGAGCACAAAGCGAAATGCTCGTCATCAACATAATCGCCATTATTATTACCTTTTTCATAAGCTTTATTGTATAATGAACCGTGAATTTGAAGTGCAACGCACTCCGAAGTCGAAGTTAAACATTAATTTACAATATTCAATAGGAGT
>JAKSJL010000042.1 GCA_024398295.1 Bacteroidales bacterium | reverse complement strand
TTCATAATGAAAGATTTTAATAAAAAAGTTAAACTATAATAGTTAATTATATTTCTTTTTCCAGCCCAAATGTGGCATCAGGACACGTCAGCCCACAATGAGGGCATACGTCCCAATGCGCAAAGATATGCAGAAAAAAATTCTTAAACAACAAAAACTATTTAATTATCATATCCCTCAGATCTCCACTCAGCATCTGTGAGCCAAGTATCTTGACTTCGAGATTACATCTCGATAGATGCATCAAAACTCGGATTCGTTGCAGAAAATTTCAAAAAAATTGAAAAAAACATAAAAAAAGAGCCGTTTCACTCAGAAGCGGCTCTTCATTATATATATAAGGTATAGATATTACTGCTTGTCAGACTCCTTTTTCTGCTCGGAAGAGAAGAATTTCCACTGGAAAAGAACCAGGTAGAACGCTCCCACCGTCACGCAGCTGTCTGCGAAGTTGAATACCGGGTCAAAGAAAGTGAATGGTGTGCCCCCTATCCAAGGAAGCCATGATGGCCAAGTAGTGTTTATGATAGGGAAATAGAACATATCCACTACCTTACCGAACATGATAGGCGCATAATGGCCACCGAAAGAAGCTACGGTGTCGAAAGTGCTTTCACCGAAGATCTGACCGTAGATGAAACAATCGATGATGTTTCCAAACGCGCCAGCTGTGATGAGAGTGAGACCCACTAGCACACCTGTAGGTGCAGACTTCTTCCTGCACAGCGAAGCAATCCACCAGATGAGCACAACACAGAGCACGATACGGAAGGACGAGAGCAGAAGCTTGCCCACAGCACCACCGAAGGCCCAGCCGAAAGCCATGCCCTCATTCTCAACGAAAAGAATCTGGAACCAGTCCCCTATCACGCTGAAGTGCTCGCCGATGGACATATTTGTCTTCACAAGCACCTTAATGATCTGGTCAATGATCACGAGGATCACTCCCAGCACGATAAGCCACTTACCTTTGATGGAATTCTTCATGCCTTATTATTTGCCCTTGGACATCATCTCCTTGGCCTCTACAGTAAGGGTAGCATGAGGCACAAGGCGAAGTCTCTCCTTCGGAATAAGCTTACCAGTAACTCGGCAGATACCATAAGACTTGTTCTCGATACGGACGAGAGCTGCCTCAAGGTTCTGGATGAACTTGTACTGACGATTTGCGAGCTGGCTGGCCTCTTCCTTTGAGAGCTGGTTCGCACCATCATCCTCCACGGTCTTGAAAGAAGGGGATGTATCCTCGATGTCGTTTGAAGACGAACGAGTGATGGCAGCACGAAGAGTATTGTACTCAGCCTTTGCGTTCTGAAGCATCTCCACAATGATGACTCTGAACTCCTCGAGTTCCTCATCTGAATAGCGGGTCTTGACCTGCTCCTGCTTGATTTCTTCTGACATAGGTTTGGGTTTTTATAATTATCTGATCACTTTTATCTTTATAGGAGTGTCATTCCACTCCACCTCCACTGATGACTCTGGAGCCTCTGCGAGGGTAGCGACATCTACAGAAAGTGCAAGTGTCTGTGCAGCGAGGTACTCGCCGAATGACGCCAGAGATGCCTTGATCTGTGCGAGGTCATCACCGTCAGCATAGATGGCTACATGCACCTTGTCGGTCACGTCGAAGCCGCTGTCCTTTCTGATGTTCTGGATACGGTTTATAAGCTCACGAGCCACGCCTTCTGAGCGAAGCGCATCTGTCACCTCGATATCCAGGGCAATGGTAAGGGATCCTTCTGATGCGACAAGCCATCCTGGCATGTCCTCAGAAGATATCTCGTAGTCCCCTGCATTGAGTGCCACGGTACCTGAAGGAAGCGCAATCTCATAAGCACGGCCTTCCATCTCGGCAGCCTGAATCTCAGAGATGGTCTGCTGAGAGAAGGTTCCAAATGCGGCAGCAATCTCCTTCATCTGCTTGCCATATACCTTACCGAGGGTCTTGAAGTTCGGCTTGATCTTCTTCGTGATGATGCCTGTGGTATCTGAGATGAACTCAGCCTCCTTCACATTCACTTCACCGAGAAGCAGATCCTTCACCTTCTCAAGCTGCACCTTCACTGTATCAGAAAGAACAGGAATGATGAGCTTTGAGAGCGGCTGACGGACCTTGATGTTCACCTTGCGGCGAAGAGCAAGCACCATGGAAGTCGCTGTCTGCGCAAGCGCCATTCTCTGCTCGAGGTCCGCATCGATGAGTGACTCAGAGTACTCAGGCATGAGCTCGAAGTGAACGCTCTGTGCTGCTGGCACGAGATCGAGATAGAGCTGCTCCATATAGAAAGGAGCGATAGGAGCCGCGAGCAATGCTACATTCTTCAGCACCTCATAGAGTGTCTGATATGCAGCCTGCTTGTCCTCAGTGAGGCCACCACCCCAGAAACGCTTTCTGTTAAGGCGGACATACCAGTTAGATACATGATCACAGACGAAATCCTGGATAAGGCGTCCTGCTGTGGTCACATCATAGTCCTCATATGCGGCACGTACCTGCTTGATGAGCGAGTTCATCATGGAGAGTACCCATCTGTCAATCTCTGGGCGCTTCTCGTAAGGAACTGCTGGTGCAGCTGGGTCGAAACCGTCTACATTGGCATAGAGGGCAAAGAATGAATATGTATTATACAATGTGCCGAAGAACTTCCTGCGCACCTCATCCACGCCGGCCTCGTCAAACTTGAGGTTGTCCCAAGGCTGAGCATTTGTGAGCATGTACCAGCGGAGAGAATCAGCTCCGTAGGTATCCATGGCCTTGAATGGGTCCACTGCGTTTCCGAGTCGCTTCGACATCTTCTCGCCTTTCTTGTCAAGGACGAGACCATTGGAAATAACTCTCTTGAATGCAGGTGTGCCCTTGACCATGGTATGGATGGCGTGAAGGGTGTAGAACCAGCCACGTGTCTGGTCAACTCCCTCTGCGATGAAGTCTGCTGTGCAGCCGAAATCTGGAGAGTCGATGCCACGGAGGCCTGTCTGTGCAAATGGCATGGCGCCTGAGTCAAACCATACATCGATAAGGTCTGTCTCGCGGGTCATCTTCTTGCCTGAAGCAGACACAAGGAAGATCTCATCCACATATGGCCTGTGAAGGTCAATCTTCTCGTAGTTCTCAAGAGACATGTCGGCAGGGTCGAAACCCTTCGCCTTGAATGGGTTCTCCTGCATGAAGCCTGCAGCCACAGCCTTGTCGATCTCAGCGTAGAGCTCGGCGATGCTGCCTATGCAGATCTCCTCCTTGCCGTCCTCGGTACGCCAGATAGGGAGTGGTGTACCCCAATAGCGGCTGCGGCTGAGGTTCCAGTCCTGGATGTTCTCAAGCCACTTTCCGAAACGGCCGGTACCTGTAGCCTCTGGCTTCCAGGTGATGCCCTCGTTCAGCTCCATCATCTTCTCGCGCACTGCGGTAGCCTTGATGAACCACGAGTTAAGAGGATAGTAGAGCACTGGCTTGTCTGTACGCCAGCAGTGAGGGTAGGTATGAGTGTGCTTCTCGATCCTGAATGCCTTGTTTGCCGCCTTCAGCATCATGCAGATGTCGATGTCGAGGGTAGGAGCATCAGCTGCGAGAGAGCTGTCATATGCATTCTTCACGTAACGGCCAGCCCACTCAGCATAGAGCGCGGTGTCGACCCTGTCAGCGACATACGCTGGGTCGAGGTCCTCGATGCGGTAGAAGCGACCCTGAGGGTCTACCTGAGCCTGAGGAGCGCCATCCACGTCAGTGACATACATGCCGGGCACGCCGGCAGCCTTCGCCACCTTCGCGTCATCAGCACCGAATGTAGGGGCAATGTGCACGATACCGGTACCGTCCTCAGTGGTGACATAGTCGCCGAGGATCACCTTGAAGGCGCCCTCATCTGGGCGGAACCATGGGATGAGCTGCTCATACTTCATGCCGGCAAGTTCAGTACCCTTCACGCTGCCTGGGAGCACCTCAAATGGGATCTTTGCACCGAACCAGTTATTCACAAGCGCCTGAGCGAGGATGTATGTAGCAGGCTCGCCAGTGTATGGGTTTGTGCTGCGCACCTTCACATAGTCGATGTTCGGGCCGACGCAGAGCGCTGTGTTTGATGGCAATGTCCATGGGGTGGTGGTCCATGCGAGGAAATAGAGATCCTCCTCACCCACTACCTTGAACTGCGCGCAGCAGGTGGTATCCTTGACGTCGCGATAGCAGCCTGGCTGGTTAAGCTCATGTGAGCTGAGGCCTGTGCCGGCAGCTGGCGAATATGGCTGGATGGACTTTCCCTTGTAGAGATAGCCCTTTCCATAAATATCCTTGAGAAGGTACCAGAGGGTCTCGATGTAGCGGTTATCATAGGTGATGTATGGGTCATCCATATCCACCCAGTAACCAATGCGCTCGGTGAGGTTTCTCCACTCAGCGGTGTACTTCATCACCTCCTGGCGGCAGGTCGCATTATACTCAGCCACGCTGATCTTTGTGCCAATGTCCTCCTTCGTGATGCCGAGCTTCTTCTCCACACCCAGCTCCACTGGAAGACCATGTGTATCCCAGCCGGCACGGCGGCGGACCTTATATCCTGTCTGGGTCTTGTAGCGGCAGATGGAATCCTTGATCGAACGAGCCATCACATGGTGGATACCAGGCATACCGTTCGCAGAAGGTGGACCCTCGAAGAAGATGAACTCTGGGCAGCCCTCACGGAGCTCGAGAGACTTCTCAAATGCGGAGAGTTTCTTCCATCTATCAAGGACTTCACGTCCAGTTGATACCAAATCAAGACCTTTGTACTCTTTGAATGTCATATTTTTTAACTAATTTTGTCGGGTTCTTGAAACTACGTTTCAGAATTTGCAAATATAGTCAATTTTCAGCATTTATTCAAAAGATATGAGTACCCTGGACATCATTCTCCTAGTATGTTTCATCCCTGCGATTCTCAGAGGTTTGAAAAAAGGATTCGTCGAGCAAGGAGTAGCACTTCTCTCCATTTTCCTTGGCACTTACCTCGCCTATCACTTCAGCCAGCTCGTGAGCGCATGGCTCCAGCCTATGTTCGTGATGCTCACCGAGAAGCAGGCAAATGTGATCGCTTTCGGAGTGATCCTTATCGCAGTGATCCTCGTACTCTTCCTCATTGGCAAGCTCATACTTAAGTTACTGAAGATCACCATGCTTGAATGGGTGGACAAGGTTCTTGGATTTGTGTTCTCCATCTTCAAGGCAGCATTGGTCATCGGACTCGTCATCATCCTGCTCGAAGGCATCGACGCAGACCACTTCCTCATCAGCAAGGAGACTCTTGAGAACTCTGTGATCTACTGCGCCATAAGGGATATGTCGCACGTGGTATTCCCATACCTCAGAGCCATTTTCACAGCATAGCACATGGAAAGGATCATACTCATCGAGACATCCACCTCTCTCTGCAGCACAGCGCTCGTGGAGGATGGAGTCGTCGTATCATACAGGGAGAGCGACACCGCTCGCGCACACGCCTCCCTCACCGCCGTCTTTGTCAAGGAAATGCTTGACGAGAAGGGACTTGCAGTCAGCGACTGCGACGCCATCTGCGTCAGCAAGGGTCCAGGATCGTACACCGGCCTTCGCGTAGGCGTGTCGACGGCCAAGGGCCTCTGCTTCGGCGCGCACAAGCCGCTCCTCGCAGTCGGCACCCTCGACACCCTCGTCGCTCAGGCCTGCGATGAGCGCCTTCTTCCAGAAGGCTGCAGGCATGTCATCCCTATGATAGACGCCCGCCGCATGGAGGTATACGCGGCAGTATTCACGCCTGACGGCACCCAGCTCACACAGACCGAGCCGCAGATCATCACCGAGGAGAGTTTCGCATCCATCCTCGAGGAAGGACCGGTCCTTTTCGTAGGCGATGGCGCCGGCAAGTGCGAGAGCGTCATCAAGCATCCAAACGCACACTTCGTGCAGTGCTGCCCGAAGGCCTCAGGCATGCTTCGCCCTACCCTCGAGCAGTATAAAGAAAAACGATTCGAAGACATCGCGTACTTCGAACCGTTCTATCTGAAGCAATTCGTCGCTACAGTGAGCGCGAAAAAGCTGTTCTAGAGAACACTGTCAAGCTTTCTTCTCAGATCCTCCTCTCTCGAAAGAGGTTCGTTGCAGATAGCGCCATCCAGGATAAGCAGGGTGGTAGGGATGTTTGTGATGTTATAGGTGCGCAGCACTGGTGAGTCAGCGCCGAGACCATCACATACATTGATCCAAGGAAGATTCTGGCTCTTCACAGCCATAGCCCAGTTTGCCTTGTCCACATCCACACATACTGAGTAGATCTCGAGACCACGTGAGTGGTACTTGTCGTAAAGCGGCTTGAGGCCCTCTACATTGAGCATCTTGTGAGATGCGTCAGTAGCCGACCAGAAGTGTATGAGGATAGCCTTCGCGTCTACAGAAGTGAGGGCAACCTTCTTTCCATTCACGTCAGGGAGCACGATATCAAGGAAACCAAGAGACTCTGCGGTCTGAAGCTTGGTCTGCCATCCGAGAACATTCTCACGTCTCACAGCCTCCTTCTCGAGCGCTGCGACATAACGTGAAGATGGATATACAGTCATGAGGCTGTCACAGAGGTTCCTGAAATGGATAGCATCAGTCTGCTGGCTGAATACAGGGAAATCCTCCGATACCTGCTGGAAAAGCACAGGAACAGCGGTAAGTGAATGTGTGTTCTCGAGAACATACTTCACACAGCTTCTATAGTACTTCACATACTCTGCCGAGAGCTCCTGAGAGGCCTTCTTCTGAGAAGCCTCGTCCACAGCCTGAGAGGAGATCACATTTACCTGCTTGAGAAACTGTGCATAGTTCTTCTCCACCTGAGCTAGCTTTGCACACTCCTCAGAGCCCTCTACAGTCCAGTTTCCGAGTGTATCCGCCTTCACTGTGACCTTGTCTCCGGCCTGAAGGAGAAGAGCGGCAATCTTCTTACCGTTGAACATGACGTCCACGAACTGAGGATCACCCTGAGCTACCTTGACGGTGCCAGAGAAGCTTCCTGAAGCGCCAAGCTTGAGAGTGTCAAGCGCGCTGCCATTTGCCACGAGAGCGATCTGGCTTCCTTCTGGAGCGGTGATGTTTCCCGATACGCGTGCCTTGTCGTTTGCACAGGCTGCTGCGAGAAGAGCGCCTGCGAGCACTACGGCCATTCTGATAGATTTCATCGTATTAAAGATTTTTGAATGCATTGAAAATGTCAGCGGCGATCTGCGCCTTCTGCTCGTCTGGGACCTCAGGCTTCTGCTTACGGAAATCCATGTCTCCTTCAGTCTGAAGAGGAACGAGATGGATGTGAGTGTGAGGCACTTCCATACCGAGGACAGCCACACCCACCCTCTTGCATGGCACAGCGACCTTGATCGCCTGAGCCACCTTTCTCGCGAAAGCCCAGAGGCCCTCGTAAGTCTTCTCATCGAGGTTGAAGATGTAGTCATCCTCCACATGCTTAGGGATCACAAGAGTGTGACCTGGAGCAAGCGGGCTGATATCAAGAAATGCGTAGAAATCCTCACTCTCCGCACACTTGTACGAAGGGATCTCTCCTGCCGCAATGCGAGTGAAAATGGTAGCCATATCTTAGAGCGAAATGTCAAGGATCTTGAACTTCATCACACCTGAAGGCACCTGAGCCTCCACTGTCTCACCTACCTTATGGCCAATGAGAGCCTTCGCGATAGGAGTGGTAGCAGCGAGCTTTCCGTGTGCGAAATCAGCCTCTGTCTCACCTACGATAGTGAAGACCATCTCCCTCTTGAGGCTGATGTTCTCCACCTTGACAGTGGTGAGAAGCTGAACTGAATCTGTATTTATGGCGCTCTCGTTGATCACCTTCGCATTTGCAACGAGATTCTTCAAGTTCACTATCCTGGCTTCGAGAAGACCCTGCGCATCGCGCGCAGCATCATACTCTGCGTTCTCTGAAAGATCTCCCTTCTCACGGGCCTCAGCGAGAGCCTGCGCGATCACGGGACGCTGAGCAAGAGCCTCTGAAAGCTCCTTCTTGAGCTTCTCGAGACCTTCAGCGGTCATGTAATGATACTCTGGCATATTAAATCTACTTTTATATTCTACGTGGTTACAGAAAAAACGACGAGCCCCACCTATGAGGTGGAACCCTGTTTCCTTTTTCGCAAAGATACGAAACTTTTCTTAATGGATACTCCCTATAGCTTCAAATTTTGCTTAGAAATGCGTTCATCTTCAGCAAGCTGTGCTTTCAGCTCGTCCAATGAAGAGAAACGCCTTTCGTCTCTTATCCTCTTTATGAACGAAACCTTGATGTCTAGGCCATAGATCTCTTCCTCAAATTCAAAGATATGAGTCTCCAAAGTCCTCTCCGCTGTCATGGAGACAGTGGGGCGAACGCCTATATTACACATACCAAAGTAGTGAGAACCAAGCGTTTCCACCTCCACCAGATACACTCCGTTACTTGGGATGAGCTTCAGCGGCTCATAGAGCTTCATGTTCGCTGTAGGGTAACCAAGTTTCCTTCCAAGCTGGTTTCCCGCTACGACCACACCATGGAGAACATAGCGGTAGCCCAGCATGAGAGCAGCGTCATCGACACGCCCCTCCAGAAGAGCCTCACGGACCTTGGTGGAGCTGACGGTGAACGACTGATCAGATGAAAGGATGGCCGGCGTGCCGATGACGCGCAGGCCAAGCGATTCCGCCAGGGGGATTATGGCGTCTCGCGTGAGGCCGTCCGACCCCATCCTGTTGTCATAGCCCAGGACAACGGTCGAGCCTCCGAGTCTAGCCTTCACTATGTCGCGAAGGTACTGCTCAGCCGTCAAATGGCTGAACTCCTTGGTAAAGTCAAGGACCTCCACCCTATCGACTCCCAGAGAGTGGAGTAGCGCCTTCTTCTCCGTGAGAGATGTGAGCAGGCGCAGCTCACGGGCACCATTCTGCAGCACTGTGCGAGGATGGGGCCAGAATGTAATGACCATACTCTCCTCTCCGAGCCTTCTGGCTTCGGAGACGAGAGTATCGATCACTAAACGATGTCCTTCGTGGACTCCGTCAAAGAATCCTGTAGCGATTACAGCCATTTAACGAGAGCGAAGTCCTGACGATGAGGGAGATTCTCATTCTTAGGATATACACGGGTAGCTACCTGGTACATACCTGTGCGCTCAGGAAGGATGTCAGCGGTGAAGCGAGCCACGCCGTCTGAGTAGTCAGCGAGTGCGAACTCTACCTTCTCCCTGATGTGGAGCTCACCCTTCTTGTCCTGCTCGGTGAAGAGCATCTCTACGCCGAGGTCCTGAGGCTGAAGCTCACCTATGTTAAGAACTACCTCACTCTTGAGCTTGTTCTCCTCTGAGAGGCTGTATGAAGAATCTGGCTGGGTGTGTGAAACCACCTCGACATTCTGCCACTGACGACGTACTCTCTTCTTCCATGCAGAGATCTCACGAGCAAGCGCGAAATCATTGGCCTCAATGGCTGCAGTACGCTCATTCTGAGGCACATAGTACTGGTCGCAGTAGTCAGAGAGCATGCGGTTTGTGGTGAAGTTGCATGCCACCTGTGCGATGGTGTTCTTGATGTAGCCAATCCATGTCGCTGAGCGGCCTGTAGATGGGTCGATAGCATAGTATGCTGGAGCGATCTCATTCTCAATGATAGCGTAGATGGTAGCTGCATCGAGCTCGTTCTGATAGTGCTGGTCATCATAGGTGCGCTCAAGCGGGAGTGCCCAGCCTGCGCCTTCCTTGTAACCCTCAACCCACCATCCATCGAGGACAGAGAAATGCATTACACCATTCATCGAAGCCTTCTCACCTGAGGTACCTGATGCCTCCTGAGGACGTGTAGGGTTGTTGAGCCATACGTCCACGCCCTGTACGAGTCTCTTCGCAAGGGTGATGTCATATCCTGGTACAAACACGATCTTTCCGAGGAAACGATCCTGCTTAGAGATCTCGATGATCTGCTTGATGAGATCCTGACCTGCCTTATCAGCAGGGTGAGCCTTACCGGCAAACACGAACTGCACTGGGCGCAGTGGATTGTTCACGATGGCGTCGAGTCTGTCGAGGTCGCTGAAGAGCAGTGTAGCTCTCTTATAGGTAGCGAAACGACGAGCGAAACCGATGGTGAGAACATCTGAGCGGAAAGACTCCTTGATCTTCACGATCTGGCGTGGAGAGTAGTGGTTTCCGATAGATGTATCAGAGATTCTTCTCTTTATATTAAGGATAAGGTCGTCCTTAAGGGCCTTGCGTACATTGAATACCTCCTCATCAGAGATGTTGTATACACCCTCGAAGCACTTCTTGTCATAGTGGTGAGTCTGGAACTCTGGTCCGAATACCTTGGCGTGGAGAGCCTTCCACTCCTTGGCGCACCATGTAGGATAGTGAACACCATTTGTCACGTAGCTTACATGATTCTCCTCAGGAAGGTAGCCTGGGTACATGTGAGCGAAGATCTCCTGGCTCACGAGACCGTGAAGCATTGACACACCATTCACATTCTGCGCGCAGTTTGCAGCGAGGATACTCATTGAGAACTTCTCGTTGACGTCGGTAGGGTGATCCTTACCGAGAGCCATCATGGTCTCCCAGTCCACCTTGAGGCGCTCTGGATAGTGACCAATGTACTGGCGAAGCATACCCTCATCGAAGGCATCATGTCCTGCAGGTACAGGAGTGTGGGTAGTGAAGAGTGAAGAAGCTCTTACCACCTCGAGAGCCTCGCTGAAGTCGAGGTTGTCATGCTCTACATACTCACGGAGTCTCTCAAGACCGGTGAATGCAGCATGGCCTTCATTGCAATGATAGATCTTTGGTTCGAGACCGAGCTTGCGTACGGCACGGATACCACCGATACCGAGGAGGATCTCCTGCTTGAGTCTGTTCTCCCAGTCGCCACCATAGAGCTGATGGGTGATCACGCGATCCTCTGGAAGGTTAGCCTCGAAGTCAGTATCGAGAAGGTAGAGGTCTGTACGGCCGACAGCCACCTTCCAGATACGTGCAGTAACTGTACGTCCTGGGAATGGTACGCTGATGGTACACCACTCACCATTCTCCTCCATAACTGGCTGAGCAGGGGTCTTGAGGAAGTCCACTGGCTGGTAGTCAGCCACCTGGTCGCCGAAGGCTGTGATCTGCTGGTTGAAGTAACCATATCTGTAGAGGAAACCGATAGCTGTGAGGTTCACATTCATGTCTGAGGTCTCCTTGAGGTAGTCACCTGCAAGGATACCGAGGCCACCAGAATAGATCTTGAGCGAAGAGTCGAGACCATACTCCATACAGAAGTATGCTACGTTTGGCTCAGTTCTGTTTGCCTTCTCAGCCATATATGCGTCGAACTCCTTCATGACGCCGTCAAGACGGGCGAGGAAGTCCTCATCCTTGGCGAGTTCCTTGAACTTCTTAATGCTTACAGTATCGAGAATCACCATTGGATTGTGTCCTGATGAACTCCAGATCTGAGGGTCGATGCTCTTGAAAAGAGCCTTGGCTGAGTCATTCCAGCACCACCAAAGGTTCTTACAAAGAGTCTCGAGGCCAGAGAGTGCCTCTGGGAGGTGACGAGTCACCATGACGCTCTTCCAGCTAGGGGCGTCTACTTGGATTGGATTATACATTGTCTTTCTGTCTTTAAGGGCCGGGAGATTCTCCAGGCGATACACCACTTTTTCAAGGGCCTGTGAGTAGGCCTCATTATAATACTTAATCTGATTTTTCCAAAGAGCGATGGTAGAGATGTCCTTGGCTGAGCGTGTGTACTCGGCTCTGCCATCGGCATCGAGCATGGCCACCTCGCGCACGCGAGCTGCCACTGCCGCCACTACCTCGTCATAATTTCTGTCATCTCTCTCCACTACGGTGATGCCTGGATGCTCTAACTCATAGTAGTCATTGACCCACTGTCCAAATCCCGCGAGGGAGGTGGTGAGGGTAGGCACCGAGAACGCAAGGCTCTCAAGAGGGGTGTAGCCCCAAGGCTCATAGTATGAAGGGAATGCTGTAAGGTCAAGACCTATCAGCAGGTCATAGTACGACATGTTGAAGATGCCATCATTGCCATTCAGATATGAAGGAATGAAGTAGATTTTCACCTTGTCATCAGCCTGGTTGAAGAGTCCCACCTCTGAGAACCTGCGTGAGATGGTGTCCCACTCTGGGTTCTGGAGGCTGTGTGAACACTGTGTGACGAAATTCTCGGAGCCCGCATTTGAAAGGCGTGCAAGGAGATTTCTGTCTGGACCATTGTGCCCACCAGGGATCATGATGAAAGCATGGACTTCTGGTCCGTCATAGTCTGACCTCTTCAGCTCAGCAAGCGCATCGATCAGCACATCGATACCCTTGTTATGATACTCGTATCGTCCACCGATACCCACGAGGAAGGCATCCTTCGGAAGCTGCTTGCCTGACATGGCTGACGCCACTGTCATGAGCTTCTTCCTCGCGGTGCCCTTCTTCGCTGTCCACTCTGCGTCTGTAGATGGAGTGAAACTGTCGTCGAAGCCATTTGGAGTAACCACGTCCACAGGCCTTCCATAGAACTGCTCGCACTCACGCGCTGTGATATCGCTCACGGTGGTGAGGACATCGGCATTCAGGGCCGACTTGGTCTCGAGGGAGTTTATCGCCACGACACCAAATTCCTGTGCCAGCCTGCCGGCGTCATAATTCTTCAAGGCATCATACAGAGGCATGCCGTGGCCACAGATACAGCGACCCATCATGGTCGCGTGTGTGGTGAAGACTGTCGCTATAGGGAGATCGTGCTCCTTGATGTAGAGAAGTCCAGCGCCACACTGCCACTCATGGAACTGAGCCACCACCTTCTCGGCTGGCTCAAGGTTGAAGTTCCTGAAGCTCTCGATCACCTTTCCGGCTACGTAGCCGAAGAGTGCGGACTCCTTGTAGTCCCAGTTTCCAGAGAGCGAGTCTACTCCGAACCTGTTCCAGAGCTTCGCAAGTATCTCATCCTGAACAGGAAGGAACTGCTTGAAATCCACGAGGATAGCAGTAGGTCTGCCTGGGATGTTCCAGCGTCCTATGCGGACTCTGAGACCTTCGCTGGCAGCCTTGGTCTTCCATGCCTTATACAGAGCAGGATCCTCGATGAAGTCTGGATTTGCCGCTGTATGCATCCATACGTCCGGTCCTATCAGGATGTGGCGTCTCTTGAGCTGAGACTGGAGGAAAAGTGCCTTGGTAGCGACTACAGTGTAGATGCCACCCATTTTGTTGCACACTTCCCAGCTGACCTCAAAGAGATAGTCCGGACGCAAAAGTTCTGGCTTGATATCTTCCATTATTTCTCAGACATTGCATTCTCCACACGGATAGCAAAGTCGCTGAGCACATTCATGAAGTTGATGAATGCCTCGTATGGAGTGTCATATGGGTTGAATCTCTTGTGGATCTCTCCATCAGAGAAGAACTTGGTACACATGTAGTAGAGGTGATCGCTCTCCTGAAGGTGACCGAAATCATTCCAGAGGTTTGGCTGGTCAAGGATAGAGAGCTGCTCGGTAAGAGCGTAGATCTTGTTGAACGCATCCTGCTGGAGCTCGTTTCCAAGCCATGCAGAGGTGTCACGCTCCTCGTCTGCCCATGAGATAGGCTCTGGAACTGGAAGCTCACCTACTGACTTGCACTTGCGGGCGATCTCAGAAGGAGTAGCGAATGTCAGCTCCTTGTCTGCAAGTACCTTTCCAGGAAGTGCCTTCATGAAGTCGAAGATACCGGTGTTTGCGCTCTGGTGCTCGCCGAAAGTCTCGTAGTCCATGAAGAGGTTGATCACATCTCCCTCAGTCTGCTTGAGCCAGCCCACGAAAGTATCTGCATCGAAGCCGTGGTCTGCGAAACGGAAAGCGATATCGTCGCTGAGCACATAGTTTCTCAGAAGGAGCTTGAGCTTAGGCTGGAGAGGGTTTGAGTATACATAGTCAGGGCTCTTCCATCCGAGGATGTGCTTAGCACCCTCAGTGAGGATGGTCTTGAAACCGAGATCGTAAACCTCCTTACCGATAGCATCTGAGTAGATGAGCTCAGTGTTACGGAAAGCCTTAGGCTCTACACCGAAGTACTTCTGGATGGTATCCTTCTGCTTGAGTACCTGATGACGGAACTCAGCTGGAGATGCGAGAGAAGCGAGTGAGTGGTTATAGGTCTCACATACAAACTCCACGCAGCCTGTGTCAGCAAGAGCCTTGAACGAGTCAAGTACCTCTGGAGCATAGCGGTCGAACTGCTCGATGGCAGAACCGGTGACTGAGAACGATACCTTGAATGCGCCCTTAGAAGCCTTGATAGCCTCGAGAAGGAGCTCATTCATAGGAAGATAGCACTTCTGAGCAATACGATGAAGGATGGTTCTGTTCGCGAAATCATCGTAATAGTGAGAGTCCTTGCCGATATCGAAGAATCTGTAAAGTCTAAGCCTTGTAGGCTGATGTACGTGGAAGTACAGACAAATATTTTTCTTCATAATATACTGTTTCTTTTATTTTACTACTGATTCATAAACTTTCTTGAGCTTCGCTGTAGCTCCGTTCCACTTGAGGGCGTTCACCTCGTCGAGACCCTCACAAGCGGAGAATTTCGCAAGTGCAGGGTACTGGAGGAGTGCGTAGATGTCATCCGCCATGGCGTCGACATCCCAGAAGTCCACCTTGAATGCGTACTTGAGCACCTCAGCGGCACCCGACTGCTTCGAGATGACAGAAGGGACATTCGTCCTCATCGCCTCGAGAGGCGAGATTCCGAATGGCTCTGACACTGAAGGCATCACGTATACATCTGAAAGGGCGAACATCTTCTGCACGTCCATACCACGCAGGAAGCCGGTGAAATGGAACTTGTCGGAGATACCCATGCGAGCGACCATGCGGATGCAGCGGTTCATCATGTCACCGCTACCAGCCATCACGAAACGCACATTCTTCGTACGCTTGAGGACCTTCGCTGCGGCCTCGATGAAGTACTCAGGGCCCTTCTGGAAGGTGATACGACCCAGGAAGGTGACAACCTTGTCCTGGACGCCTCTCTCCACGGTGATGTTCTGCTTGCCGCTGAAGTCCACTGCATTGTGCACAGTGACTACCTTGGCAGGATCTATTCCATACTTGTTTATGACAATGTTTCTGGTAAGGTCACTCACCGTAACCACGCGATCCGCAGCGAGCATGCCCTTGGTCTCGATATCGAGGACGCGGGTGTCGATATGCTTCTCGTCGCCACGGTCATAGGATGTAGCGTGTACCTGCACTACGAGTGGCTTGCCAGTGAGCTGCTTCGCAGCGATGCCGGCAAGATAGGTGAGCCAGTCATGGGCGTGGATGACATCAAACTCATCCTTATGCTGCATGGCAATGGTACCGCCCACAAGAGCGTAACGCGCCACCTCCTCCATGAGGTTCGTGCCGTACTTTCCAGAGAACTTATATTTCTGACCATACTGGATGCTGAAGTCCTTCACCTGACGGCGACGCTCCTCCTCTACCACATTCTGGAAGTCATCCACACCCACATATGGGATCATGTTTGATCCTACATGGATGAACTTGACCTTCTCGAGGTATTCCTCGGTGCTTTCGCTTATGGTGTCGACAGCCACATCACTTGCGTTGATGATGGTAGTCGCAGTCTGATCCTCGTCGCCTGAAGCTGAAGGCATCACGAAGAGTGTTTCCACCCCGTTATATGCCAAGCCCTTGACGATACCTTCACAGGCGGTTCCCAGACCACCTGCAATGTGTGGAGGGAATTCCCATCCGAACATCAATACTCTCATATCACTAGTCCTCCTTGTATTTGTTCATAAGATAGTATACCTCGAGAAGAGCCGCAGTACTGAGAGCAGAAGAGATAGCTCCGTGTGGCTCGTGAGGTGGATCTGCGTCATAAAGCTCAGAGAATGCACCTACACCGTGGTCAGCGAGGTCTGCAAAGAAGCCTTCAGTAAGCCACTTCACCTTGTTCTGGAATGAAGGGCCCTTCACGCGGAAGCTGAGGTCAGCATAGCTGCTGAGAAGGAATGGTCTGGTGCTACCCTGATGGTAAGCGAGGTCACGCTCATACTGTGAACCTGTGTACTGACCCTTGTAGCGTACATCTCTTGGCGAGAGGGTACGGATACCGCGGCGGGTCACGAGGTCACGGTCGGTGATAGCGAGCACGGCTACCATCACGTCCTCATCCACAGGACAATATCTCTGGCTGACAGCCACCATCTGGTTCGGTCTGATGTCTACATGCTGGCCGTTGCCATCCACATAGTCAGCGAGGCACTTCATCCTCTCGTTCCAGAATGTAGGCTGGTAGTTCTGCTTGACAAGGTCACGGATAGATGTCCACTTGCCAATGAACTCGCTGCCTTTCTTTCCATACTTCGCCTCCATCTCAAGGGCGAAGCAGAGGGTGTTATACCAGAATGCGTTTGTCTCCACCTGATATCCTGCGCGCTCTGTCACTGGCTCGCCGTTGATGTAGGCATTCATCCACGATGTGGCTACATGATACATCTGCGCCCAGAGAAGGCCGTTTGGCTGCATGGAAACCTCCTTTCTCACGCCTGGAGAGTAGCTCTCGATCACGCCCTTCACTACTGCACCATACTTCTTCCAGACATGCTTAGGGTCTGCGCCGAAGTCGATGTATTTCTGAAGGATGGCTGCGATATAGAGAGGAGACTCCACCTGGGTGGTTCTCTTGTAGAGGCGCTCCTGGTTGTCCTCGATAAGGTTATCGAGAATCTCCTCGAACTGCTCTGGCTTGCCTGCATAAAGGGTAAGTCCAGGGAGTGCGATGAGGGTCTCACGAAGAAGACCAGTGTAGAGCCATGAGTGGCCAGCATTGATCTTCATCCTGTCATTATGCTCACTCACGAGTGTGTCGGCGCAGCGGATGAGCTGCTCGTGATCACTTGAGATCTCTGGTGCCTTGGCCTCGAGATCATTGAACTTGCGCTTGAGGGTAGCGGTGCTCTTCTCGCCCTTGGCGGCAGAGAAGACAATGCTCTCGCCTGGCTTCAGCTCCACCTCGAAGCGACCAGGAACGAAGAGGTCCTCGACGCAGTCGAAACCACGACGATACTCGTCTGAGTAGGTGATGCCGTTATACCAGTAAGGCTCAGACTTGAACGCAGCTGACTTGGTGCTCAGCTGAAGCGCGAGATCAGGGAACTGCTGATACATCCTGAATGAGACTCCATTCTGGATGTCATGTGCCTCTGTGTTTGCCTCTGGATTCTGATGAGTGAGGGCGTGGATGTTTCTGAATGCAAGGAAAGGCTTCAGCTGAAGCATAGCCTTGGCAGGAGCCTCCACGAGCTCGTACTTGATGAGCACCTGGTCAGCATCTGGCACGAGGATGATGCTCTTCGTGAAGACAATGCTGCCGACCTTGTAGGTGATCTTGTGCACAGGGTCTGCCTGGTAGTCCACTACATATTTGTGGCCACGTGGCTCATAAACCCCACCGTAGTTATGGATGCCAAGGTTGAACTGCTTTCCGTTCATGATGATGCTCTCATCAAGAGAGGAAAGGAGCAGGAACTTGTCACCACCGAACCTGTCGAGAGTCACGGCCAGAAGGCCATGATAACGTCTGGTGTTACAGGTCACGATGCTTGTGTTTACATAAGCGCCTATCTTGTTCGCACAGAGGATCTCCCTCTTGAGCGAATAGGACAGGTTCACAAGCTCTGACTTGTTGAATTTCAAATATGCCATATTCTGTAATAATTATTTCAATTCAAGCACGACAGCACAGCGGGAAGGCAAATAAAGGGACAGAGTGTCTTCTAGATACTCAGGCCCGTTTTCGCACTTTCTATGCGCAGTAAAATGTTCTTCACCCGCCTTCACTCGTGAGAATCCGTCGAACTGCTTCTCGTCGGAATCGAGGGCCACCACATAGCGTCCAGCAGGCGCGGCGAACTCATAATCCACGAATGATTCTGTAGGGTGGAAATTCAGCGCAAAAATAACATTTTTTCTGCTGAAAATCAACACTTTCTTTATCTCATCAGCGACAAGCAGCAAAGGTTTCTCGCTGAGCAGTCCATTCTTGCGGATGAACTGTATCATAGCCTCATCGAAGTCCTGAAGACAGCCATATCTGAGGAAACCATTGTCCGCGAGCGACCACTGCCTGCGAGCATGC
>JAKSJL010000041.1 GCA_024398295.1 Bacteroidales bacterium | reverse complement strand
GATGCGGCGTCAAGTCGATGCTCTGGGTGCAGAAATTAGCTATTTTCATCTCCAGACCCCCTGATGCTGCCTCGCCTCGTGCGCAGAATAGGCATCTCCGCGCACGAAACCCTCGCTGGACCGCCTCTCGTGCGCAGGACAGGCGTTTCCACGCACGAGACCCCAGCCGGACCGCCTCTCGTGCGCAGAACAGGCGTTTCCACGCACGAGACCCCAGCCGGACCGCCTCTCGTGCGCAGATCGGGCTTCTCCGCGCACGAAACCCTTGCTGGAGCGCCTCTCGTGCGCAGAATGGGCATCTCCACGCACGAAACCCTCGCCGGACCGCCTTTCGTGCGCAGAATAGGCGTTTCCGCGCACGAAACCCCAGCCGGCCGGGCTCCTGTGCGCACGAGCGTGGGCGGGGGAGGCGCGGTTTAATAAATTGTTGATAAGTATTGCGAGATAAATTTTCAAAAAGTAAATGCTTTTACTAATTTTGTAGACTTAAAAAAGTAAAAGGGTTTACTAATTATGAGCGAATTTTTTATTTCAGGCATTCAGCAGGTCGGTGTCGGTACGCAGGATATGCGTAAGTCATGGGACTGGTTCATTGATATGTTTGGTGTAGATGTGAAGATTCTTGAGGATGATACAGTCGCTGAGAGAATGCTTCCATATACAGGTGGTGTGCCTCAGAAGAGGCATGCTTGTGTGACAGTCAGCCTTCAGGGTGGTGGCGGTTTCGAGATTTGGCAGTACTCGAACAGAAAGCCTAAGGACTGTGAGTTTGAGATCAGCATTGCTGATACAGGTATCTTTGCTGCCAAGGTGAAGTGTAAGGATGTGGTGGCTTTCCACAAGGAGGCTAGTGCCAAGTGGGATAAGTGCCACGAGGTCGTTGCTACTCCGAACGGCACCAAGTGCTTCTTCATGGAGGATCTGTACGGAAACTATTTCCAGGTGATCGAGGAGAAGGAAGTCTATATCGACAATGGTCGCCTTACAGGTGGTATGTTTGGCGCATTCATTGGCGTTACTGATATTGAGAAATCGCTTAAGTGCTACAGGGATGTCCTTGGTTATGACACCGTCATTTATGATGAGACTGGTGTGTTTGAGGATTGGAAGGCTCTTCCTGGCTCTGAGCAGAAGTATCGTAGAGTGCTCCTCGGGCACTCGCAGAAGCGTCCTGGTGCCTTCGGCGAATTCTTCGGCACCAGCACCATCGAGCTCGTGCAGCCGCTCGAGCGCACTCCTAGAAAGATTTACGAGGGTCGCTATTGGGGTGATCCTGGTTTCATCCAGGTTTGCTATGATGTGACGAACATGAAGGATTTCGAGAAGTTCTGTGAATCGAAGGGCTTCCCATTCACTGCAGACAGCTGTCCTGGTGACATCGAGTTCGACATGGGTGATGCATCGGGTCACTTCACATACATTGAGGATCCTGATGGTACCCTCATCGAGTTTGTTGAGACTCATAAGATTCCGATCGTGAAGAAGCTTGGCTGGTTCATGGATTTCAGGAAGAGAAACCGCAGAAAGCCGCTTCCAAAGATCATTTTCAGACTGATCGGACTGGTTTCAACAGAGAAGCCAAGTGGCAGATAATACCTCGTATCGTCAGCACTTGATATTAGTGAAAAACCAAATCTACCACGAGGTTCAAGTGTAAAACCAATAAACAGAAATAAACCAAAAACAAATAATAATACTATGTACGTAGATATCTTTGACAAGATCAGAAAGTCAACCGGAGGCCCTATCGGTCAGTATCGTGATAAGGCAGACGGATATTTCGCATTCCCTAAACTCGAGGGCGAGCTTGGTCCTCACATGCGTTTCAACGGCCAGGACGTGCTCGTGTGGAGCTTGAACAACTACCTTGGTCTTGCAAACCATCCAGAGATCCGCAAGGTGGACGCTGAGGCTGCTGCCAAGTGGGGTATGGCTTATCCTATGGGTAGCCGTATGATGACCGGCCAGACCGCTCTTCACGAGAGGCTTGAGAGAGAGCTCGCAGAGTTCGAGCACAAGGAGGCTGCTTTCGAGTTCAATTTCGGTTATCAGGGTATTGTCTCTACCATAGACTCACTCATCAGCCGTCACGATGTCATCGTCATCGATTCTGAGGCTCATGCATGTCTTATCGACGGTAAGCGTCTGCATATCGGTAAGTCTCTTTCATTCAAGCACAATGATATCGAGTCTTGCGAGGACAGACTTAAGGTGGCTACAAAGATCGCTGAGGAGAACGGCGGTGGTATCCTCCTCATCACTGAGGGTGTGTTCGGTATGACCGGTGCTCTCGGTATCCTCGACCAGATCGTCGCTCTCAAGAAGAAGTATAAGTTCCGTATTCTCATCGACGACGCACACGGCTTCGGCTGCATGGGTCCTACCGGTAGAGGTACTTCAGAGCACTTCGGCGTGATGGATGACATCGACATCTATATCGGCGCTTATGCCAAGTCTATGGCTACCATCGGTGGCTTCGTGGCTTCCGAGAAGGACATCATCACATATCTTCGTTACAACATGCGTTCTCAGATGTACGCCAAGTCACTCCCTATGCCTATCGTAGAGGGCTGTCTCAAGCGTCTTGAGATCATCCGCAGCGAGGAGGGTGACGCTCTGCGTAAGCAGCTCTGGACCGTCACCAGACGTCTCCAGAAGGGTTTCAGAGATCTGGGCTACAGCATTGGACCTGCAGAGGCTTGTGTTACCCCAGTTCATCTCGAGTGTGGCGTGAACCAGGCTGCAAACATCGCAGTGGATCTTCGTGAGAACTACAAGATCTTCTGCTCTATCGTGACCTATCCTGTCATTCCTCCTGGAATGCTCATTTTCCGTATCATCCCTACAGCTGCTCACACCATCGAGGATGTGGACTACACCCTCAACGCATTCCGCGAGATCAAGGAGAGACTTGACAGAGGTGAGTACGACAGGGAAATGCCAGAAATGGCTCTTATCCATTAGAATATGTCTTCCAAGTACCATCTTTATTGTACCAAGTGCGGAAAGGAATATGCTGATTTCGGCGAGTGGTTTGCACAGGGGCAGAAATGCTCCTGTGGATGCCAGCGCGCTGAGGTGAAGTATTTCTCTGACTACTCGAAACTGGGCGAGCTCTGCCAGCAGGATGCTGAGAGCTTGTTCCACTGGTTCGACTTCCTTCCATTGAATGATGCTGAAAACATCGTCACCCTGGGTGAGGGAGCAGTCCCTCTGGAGAAGTGGGAGTTCCTTGAGAAATATGCGCTTGAGCATTATGGAATACATTGTACTCCAGTCGTTTCCCGCTCAGATCTTTCAGGTGGCACCGGTACATTCAAAGACCCTGCAGCAGCGCTCGGCGCCTCTCTCTTCCGTGAGTGGGGAGTGAAGGGTTACTGTGCTGCTTCTACAGGAAATACGGCCACAGCATTCAGCCGCTACTGTGCTGAAGCAGGTGTGGAATTTACAGTATTTGTCCCTTCAGATGTCTGCACTGATACGGTGGAGACCATCCGCTCGCTGGGACAGAAGGCTATGGTGTCTGAGGGCAAGTATGGCCAGGCGAAGAAGGAGGCTGCTGATTTCAGCGCATCCACTGGCACATTGATGACCCCGGGAAACATCGATCCTATCAGGGTCGAGTCGAAGCGCACGCTGGTCTTCGAGTATCTGCGTCAGCTGAAGCGCATGCCTGATGTCTACATCCAGGCAGTTGCAGGCGGCACTGCTCCTATCGCTCTGGACAAGGGTGTCAGGGAGATTGCAGAGGTCTGCGGCGGCAAGGTGAAGATCGGCGCTGACGAGGTGGAGGTGAAGCTTCCGCGCGTCATTCTTTCTCAGCAGGATACCTGTGACCCAATGGTAAAGGGCTGGGAAGATGCCTCTTCAAAGGGCTTCCCAGAGGGTTGGGAGACCGATTTCCCTTCAGTGACTCCAGCTACAAGGATTTCCATCCTCTCTACCGGCACCCCAGGAATGTATCCTATCGTGGCGCCAATAGTGAGAAAGAGTGGAGGCTCATTTGTGAGAGTCAAGGAGTCCTCGCTTGTCGAGCTCGCCAAGTGGGTGCGTGACGAGAAGGGCTTCGTGCCAGGACCGGCATCGATGGTATGCATCGCAGGTTTCCTTCAGGCACTCGAGGATGGCCTCATCAAGGAAGGTGATGTCGTTTCGATCAACATGGGCGAAGGCTCAGGCCGCGCATCATGGTTCAGAAAGGAGGTAGAGGCATGATAGTCTGGATTACAGGAGCGTCGTCGGGTATAGGCGAGGCATGCGCATACAAGTATGCTTCCATGGGAGCTCAGCTCATCATCACTTCTTCTTCAGAGGAGAGACTTGCTCCTGTGGCAGACAGATGCCGTGAGGCGGGCGCGAAGGACGTCTTCGTCCTCCCGTATGACCTGTCGGACGTGAGTGGTATCGACGCCCTTGTAAAGACGGCGTGGGACCACTTCGGCGGCGTGGATGTCGTGTATCTCAATGCAGGCATCAGCCAGCGCACGACTGTGGAGGATACATCCATGGACATGGTGCGCAAGATTATGGAAATCATTTATTTCGCCCCTGTGGCAATGGCTAAGGCCATACTGCCGATGATGATAGAAGCAGGTGGAGGCCACATCGCTGCCACTACTTCCATCGCGGGACGCTTCGGATTTCCACTCAGATGTGCATACAGCTCATCGAAACATGCTCTTTATGGTTTCTTTGAGACGCTTCAGGCGGAGTATCATGACAAGAATATCAAGGTTACTCTTGTATGCCCTGGACGTGTACAGACAAACATTTCATTCTATGCCCTCGACAAGGGAGGGCATAGACATGGAAAGATGGATGCAGGCCAAGCCGGTGGAATGACTTCCAAGGCTGCTGCCGACATCATCGTCAAAGCTATATCGCGTGGCCGTCGCGAAGTGCTTGTGGGGAAGAAGGAACTTCTCATGGTCTATATCAAGAGATTCTTCCCTGGCCTTTGCGCGAAGCTTGCTACAAAAATTAAACCTATGTAATTATGATTAAAAATTCTTCAGTATCCAAGCTCTATAAGTCAGAGGACTGGCTTACCGTATGGGCAGGATTTGCCATCATCATAGTGGGCATGATCGCTGTCCTCACAGGAGCATTTGACTTTTCTGCACTCAAGTTCAGCACCTGGACTTGCGGTGAGACTGTCGACGGAGCTGCGGCTGCGAAAATCAAGTCGCTTGGCTCTCAGCTTGCTTCTCTCGCGTTCTGGGGCAAGGCACTTCTCACAAGTGTCGCCCTCGGACTCGTATTCACCGTAGGAGTGAACCTCCAGGGAGGAACAGTTAAGAAGTACATCCCAGCGTTCATCGCACTTTTCGTACTTGGATTCATCGTACGTCTCATAAGTGCTGAGTTTACCCTCAACAGATATCTCGAGTGGGCATTCTGGGCATTGATCGTGGGACTTCTCGTATCGAATACAGTAGGAGTACCTCAGTGGCTCAAGCCAGCCGTGAAGACCGAGTTCTACATCAAGACAGGACTCGTCATCATGGGTTTCTCGGTACTCTTCTCGAATATCGCGAAGTTCGGCCTCTATGGTCTCGGCATCGCGTGGATCGTCACACCTATAGTCATCATATTCATGTGGTGGCTCGGTACCAAGGTATTCAAGATGGACAACAAGCCGCTTGTCATCACCATGGCTGCGGCGACCTCAGTCTGCGGAACCTCAGCAGCTATCGCTACCGGTGCGGCATCGAACTGCAAGAAGACTGACCTCACCATGGTTGTGTCCATCTCCATCATCTTCACCATTCTCATGATGGTATTTGAGCCAATGCTCATCAAGGCAGTGAATATGTCTCCAATCATGGGTGGCGCTCTCATCGGTGGTACCGTGGATAGCACAGGTGCCGTAGCCGTAGCCGGTTCTGCACTTGGCGGAGAGGCTGAGAAGGCTGCTGTGCTCGTGAAGATGATCCAGAATATCCTCATCGGATTCATCGCTCTCTTCGTGGCTCTCTTCTTCGCTACAAAGGTAGATAGACAGAATGGCCAGAAGGTGGGCGCCATCGAGATCTGGAACAGATTCCCTAAGTTCATCATCGGTTTCTTCGTGGCATCTCTCGTCGCTTCATTCATCATCCAGCCTCTGTGTGGCGCTGACCAGGTGGGAGCGATAAATAAGGTCCTCGACCAGTACAAGAACTGGTGCTTCGTGCTTGCTTTCACAAGCATTGGACTTGATACAAACTTCAAGGAGATCTGGAAGCAGATGCAGGGTGGCAAGGTGCTCTGGCTCTATATCGTGGGCCAGCTCTTCAACATTGTCCTCACCTTCCTCGCAGTTTGGTTCCTCCTCTCAGGAGCAGTGTTCCCAGTACCTACTCTCAACTAATGAGAAAAAAGATAAAGGCATCCAAGGTGGCGTTCATCGTAGTCGGTGTCGCCACCTTGATTGTTGCCATATACATCATGGCGAATCATCTCGGCATTTCCAATGACCTCGACTTCGGCGCCGGGGCATACTACTATGCCGACATACCTGAATTTGAAAAACTGGAGAAAAACGCCGAATACACCACATCGGTACCTGTGTGGGTACATGTGGTTCTTTTCCTCGGATGGGGATTTCTTATGTATAGACTCTGGAACTGGATAGACAGGAAATAGTCTATCTGCTCATGTTCTGATTCATCTTCGCGAGGACATCCAGGAACGACTTGAGCTCCTCCTCGCTGATGCCTACGAGTATCTCCTCAAGCATCGATATACCTTTTTCCTTAGTGGCTGACTTCATGGCCTCAGCCTTCTGTGTGAGGTGCACAAGGTTTGACCTTCTGTCGTGCTTATCCTTCACTCGTACTACCAGCTGCTTTCGCTCAAGACCGTCCACGAGCTTCGTCACGGAGTTCTTGTCCTTCTGCATGGTGTCGGCAATGCTCTGCTGGCTCATCGCGCCCTGATTCCACAGGAGGTCGATGAGAAGAAACTGCTCTGGCGTGAGGTCGATCCCGTTTTCCTTCAGAAGACGCGAGATGTACTGCTTGTACTTGCATGCAGCCAGGTTAAGATATACGGCAATTTCCTTAGAGAGTAACATACATTCTGGTATATGTAACAAATATACGAAATTGTGTGAATCTTTCCTATATTTGTATATCAATTGTTTCGTATGTCAGAGAATAAAGTGAACGAGTCAAAGAATGACCTCACAGAAGTGCTGGAGGTGGCTTCAGAGGCTGGACATATCCTTCTGGAAAATGGTGCGGAGATAGCACGTATCGAGGAGACCATGGAGAGGATTTCCACGCATTTTGGCGTGACTTCCAGGAACTTCTTCGTGCTGTCAAACGGTATCTTCACCACTGGTAAGTCCACCAGTGTGAAGAGCCAGTATGCAAATGTGGAGTTCATTCCCATCAAGGGCACCCAGATGGACAAGATAGTCGAGGTGAACACACTTTCGCGAGACATAGAGTGTGGCAAGTACACTGTCCCAGAAGCCCGTGCAAGGCTCGCTGAGATCAGGGCGATGAAGCCGAAGCCTGCTTGGGAGCAGATACTCGGCTCCGCCTTCGGAAGCGCAGGCTTCTGCGCCATCTTCGGCGGTAGCCTCTTGGACTGCGCCGCATGCTTCTTCGTCGGTCTGTTCCTGTGGATGTTTGTCCTCTATGCTTCATCTGGACATTTCAGCAAGCTGCTTGAGAATGTGCTCAATGGAGCATTCGCATCGCTGACCTGTTTCATTCTTTGGCGTGTGGGATTCGGCGAGAACCTTGGAAACATGATAGTGGGATCACTTATCCCATTGATCCCGGGAGTCACTTTCACGAACGGTATCAGGGATATAGCGGGGGAGGATTACCTGGCAGGCGTGACTCGTCTTCTCGATGCGTTGCTGGTGTTCCTTGCCATCACCATCGGAGCATGTTTCGTGTTCTTTGTGAGTGGTCATCTCCAGGGCGGAATGATAGTCCTGCATGGCGCTCAGGCCGATCCTTTCACAGCTCAGATATGGTTCCAGGTGATAGCCGCCTTCATCGGTACGGTGGGATTCTCGGTGCTTTTCGGTACGCCTAGGAAGGAGTATCTCTCGTGCGGAATCATTGGTACTATCGCATGGGCACTGTTTTATGTGCTCTGGCAGCAGGCGGGATTCGCTGTCTTCGAGGCGACTCTCATCTCTTCGCTTGTCACTGCGCTGCTGGCTAGGCAGGAAGCGGTGATAAGGAAATGCCCAAACACTGTTTTTCTCATCACCGGACTCTTCCCGCTCATCCCGGGAGGTGGCGTGTTCTGGACTGTCTATTATCTGGCATCCAGACAGCTGCACATGGCACTCCAGAGCGGTATGGTGGCACTCTCGGTGGCATTCGCCATCGTGCTGGGTATAGTGTTTGTGTCAGGTATCCCAAGGAAATTCAAACTCATTAACAAACATAAATAATTCAGATCATGGCACTCGAACTTCAGATTCAGAATGATATCAAGGAGGCGATGAAGGCACACGACCAGGTGCGTCTCAACGCTGTCCGCTCCATCAAGTCAGCTATCCTCCTCGCGAAGACCGCAGAAGGCGGAGCAAAGGAACTTACTGATGCTGACATAGTTAAGATCATCCAGAAACTCGCTAAGCAGCGCAAGGAAGCAGCTGAGCAGTATGTGGCTGCAGGCCGTCAGGAGCTCGCGGACAATGAGCTTGCGGAGGCTAAGTGCTTCGACGTTTATCTTCCAAAGCAGCTCTCTCAGGAAGGGCTTGAGGCTGCGCTCAAGGAGATTATCGCTGAGGTAGGCGCTACTCAGCCATCAGAGATGGGTAAGGTGATGGGTGTTGCGACCAAGAAACTTGCCGGCCTTGCAGATGGCCGCGCCATTTCAGCTACTGTAAAAGCTCTTCTGGCATAATGAAGTTTATTGGCAACATACTCTGGCTCCTTCTGGGAGGCTTTCTTGTAGCGGCTGGTTATCTGATAGTGGGACTTCTCTTCTGCATCACCATCATTGGTATACCTTTCGGACTGCAGCTCATGAAGTTCGCGATATTCTCCCTGTGGCCATTCGGCACGGAGGTGAAGGATTCTGCTGACTCGAGCGGATGCCTGAGCATCGGCATGAACGTCCTCTGGCTGCTTATGGGATGGTGGGAGATTGCTGCTGTGCATGTGTTCTTCGGCATCATCTGCTGTGTGACGGTGATAGGCATTCCTTTCGGCGTCCAGCATTTCAAGATGGCGATACTCTCACTGGCGCCGTTCGGAAAGACATTCAGCTGATATGCAGAAAAGACTTGTTATCTTCGATCTCGATGGTACCCTTCTGGATACCATCGACGACCTTTCTGCGGCGGTGAACCATTCACTGTCGCTGCGTGGTCTACCGCTTCATACCCGTGAGGAATATGTGAAGATGGTGGGCCATGGAGTGCGAAATCTCGTGTTCCAGGCGCTCCCGCAGGAGCATCGCGACGATGCGTATGTGGACGCTGCGCTCGCGGATTTCGTGGCATATTACACTGAGCATATCGATCACCTGACTCAGCCATATCCAGGCATGCAGGCACTTGTAGAAGCCTTGGACACGAAGGGTTACGGAGTGGCAGTGGCGTCAAACAAGTTCCAGGCAGGTGTGGAGCGTCTCATCGCGAAGTTCTTCCCTGGAGTGCCTTTTGTCCAGGTGCTTGGCAATGCTCCCGGTGCCCCTCTGAAGCCATCCCCAGAGATAGTCTTCTCTGCTATGGACAAGGCCGGAATCAGTAGGGAAGAGAGCGACCCGAAAGTGGTGATGGTAGGGGATTCGCGCACAGATATGAAGACTGCGGTCAATGCTGGAGTCAAGGGCATCGCTGTGACCTGGGGATTCAGGCCGGTGAGCGACTTCGACGAGGCGCAGTATGTGGCAAATACGGCAGAAGAACTTTCTGCCATGATAGATTCAGCATTGGAATAATATGAAGAAATATTTGATTATCACAGCCTTGATGATGATGGTGAGTGCATCGCTCCTGGCTCAGAAGCAGACTCTTAGGGTGGACTACCTGTTCACTGGCGACTCGCAGAAGTGCTCGGTCTCGCTCGCTCATATGGCGAAGTGGGATGGCTGGGCAGGCCGTCGAGGCCACCTCAATGAAGTGCCTCTGAAGGGCAATGGTCAGGCGTGCATGTGTGATGTGGCTACAGGTGACACTCTGTATCGCACGAGTTTCAGCACGCTCTTCCAGGAGTGGCAGGCTACTCCAGAAGCCAAGCAGGTGACCAAGAGCTTCGAGAACACATATCTTTTCCCTATGCCTTCTGCTCCTGCGAAGATCACAGTGGAGCTGTATGATCTCCGTGGAAATGTCACCTCTACCTTCTCTCATGTGGTCAATCCAAATGATATCCTCATCCGTGACGTGAATGAGTTCAAGCAGGTGGAAAGACGCTACGTATGGAAGGGTGCTGAGATGGATAGGGCCATCGATGTGGCCATAGTCGCTGAAGGCTATGCCGCAGACGAAATAGATCTTTTCTACAAGGATGCCGCCGTGGCGGTTGAGGCTATTTTCTCACATGAGCCATTCGCTTCGCTCAAGGAGTTCTTCAACTTCCTTGCTGTGGCGCCGGTATCCAAGGACAGCGGAGTCAGCGTCCCTAGGCAGAAGCTGTGGAAGGAGACTCCAGTTGGGTCGCATTTCGATACCTTCTATTCTGACAGGTATCTCACCACGACAAATATCTTCAAGCTTCACGATATACTCGAAGGCCTTCCTTATGAGCATATCATAATCCTCGCAAACACAGATACTTACGGAGGTGGTGGAATCTACAATTCGTATACCCTCACCACGGCTCATCATCCTATGTTCAAGCCAGTGGTCGTGCATGAGTTCGGCCATTCGTTTGCGGGACTCGCAGATGAGTATGCGTATGCAGGCGAGGAGGATCCTTACTACTTCTCAGATGTGGAGCCTTGGGAGCAGAACATAACCACCCTGGTCGACTTCCAGTCCAAGTGGAAGAATATGTACGACATAGGCTTCGAGGGTGTCGGTATCTTCGAGGGTGCAGGCTATCAGGCGAAGGGAGTATGGCGCCCTGCTGAAGACTGCCGCATGAGGACGAATCAGGCTGGAGCGTTCTGCCCTGTGTGTCAGAGGGCTATCGCGCGTATCGTGAACTTCTATATTTTCGACTGAAATGGCAAGCAAGAGAATAGCTAGCATAGATATATTCAGAGCCATCACGATGCTGATGATGCTCTGGGTCAATGATTTCGCCGGCATGAGCGGAGTACCTCACTGGCTCAAGCACGCTGCGGCAAATGAGGATATGATGGGTTTTTCGGACCTCGTCTTTCCGGCATTCCTTTTCTGCGTAGGTATGTCCATACCTCTCGCCATAGAGAAGGGGATCAAGGACACAAACTACCTGGGTGGCATACTGCACGTCCTCTTCAGGTCAGCTTCGCTTGTCCTGCTGGGTGTCATGACAATGAACATGAGCGGTATCGAGGGAGGCCTCAGCCATGCGTGGTTCCTTGTCATCATGGTATTGGCATCATTTATCTTCTTCAACATCAAGCAGCCTTCCATCCTTTTCAGGTG
The DNA here is from genome assembly GCA_024398295.1 of Bacteroidales bacterium. Taxonomy (GTDB): domain Bacteria; phylum Bacteroidota; class Bacteroidia; order Bacteroidales; family UBA932; genus Cryptobacteroides. The sequence goes on along the minus strand of JAKSJL010000041.1, from coordinate 6,871 downwards.
GAGCGGTTTCTTCATCATGATAGCTCTGCTGGTCTATCGCGTCATCATGGGCGCACCTATCAAGACTGGCTGGTGGGGCATACTTGGACTTATCGGATGGGCTTATCTTTTCACTTCAGCATTCTATCTGCTGGCGCGTAAGAATTTGCTTCTCAATTGTTTGGCTTGGTTCGGATTCATTGCCCTCATGATACTCTCAAGCAAGGGCATGCTCGGTGGCTTCAAGGTCCCAGGTGGCTTTACGCATCCGGCCATAGTCTACTCCGGCATAGTATGCACCATGCTGATGCAGAAGAAGGGTTTCGCACAGAATGGCATCATCCTCGGCGTATTTTTCCTCATTGCAGGAATCATCTGCCACAGTTTCTGGATCATCTCGAAGATCCAGGCCACACCGACTTGGATGTTCCTCTGCTGCGGTCTCTATTTCATAATCGCCGCCCTTCTGTACAAGCTCTGTGATGTGAAGAAGATCACGGCATGGGCGCGTCCTATCCAGGCGGCAGGCACCTGTACATTGACCTGCTACCTGCTCTCAGACCTCTGGTATGGCATCGTCATGCTCACAGGCCTGAACTTCGGCACAGCGCTCTCTACCGGCGTGCTTGGCCTTCTCAGGTCATTTGTGGTGGCATTGTTCCTCATCCTGATCACAGAACTGCTCTCAAAGATCAACATAAAGCTAAGACTATAGGGTGAAGCAGCGCTCATACATAGCCATTGATCTCAAGTCCTTCTATGCGTCCGTAGAGTGCGTGGAGAGGGGCTTGGATCCGCTTAAGGCTATGCTTGTAGTCGCTGATCCCACGAGGACAGAGAAGACGATCTGCCTGGCCGTGACGCCGGCGCTGAAGGCTTATGGCATCCCTGGCAGGGCAAGGCTCTTCGAGGTGTACCAGAAGACGCGCCCGCTGCACCTGGACTTCGTAATAGCCCCTCCGCAGATGGCGCATTACATGGAAGTCAGCAGTCGCATATACAGCATCTACCTCAAGTACATCGCACCTGAGGATATCCACGTCTACTCCATCGACGAGGTGTTCATCGATGCGACTGACTACCTGAAGACCTATGACTGCACAGCCCATGAGCTGGCGATGAGGATGATACGCGACGTGCTCGCAAACACAGGAATCACAGCGACGGCAGGCATAGGCACGAACCTGTACCTAGCAAAGGTGGCGATGGACATCGAGGCCAAGCACCAGGAGGCGGATGCCGATGGGGTGCGCATCGCTGAGCTCGATGAGATGAGCTACCGCGAGAAGCTGTGGACGCATACTCCGCTCACCAGCTTCTGGAGGGTGGGAAGAGGCATAGCCGCGAAGCTGGAGGCCAGCGGCATGTTCACCATGGGTGACATAGCCCGCGCCTCGCTTGACCAGGGCTGGGAGGAGTACCTCTACAAGATGTTCGGCGTGAACGCCGAGCTGCTCATCGACCATGCCTGGGGCTACGAGCCTTGCACCATAAAGGAGATAAAGGCGTACAAGCCTAGCACAAACAGCCTCAGCAGCGGCCAGGTGCTCTCCAGCCCGTATGACTTCGAGAAGGGAAAGCTTATCGTGAGGGAAATGACTGACCTTCTGGTACTTGACCTTGTGGAAAAGGGGCTTGTGACTGACCAGATGGGGATCATGATCAGCTATGACAGCGTGGCAGAAGGCTACAAGGGACCGCTGGTGTCGGACTATTACGGACGCTCTGTTCCCAAGCCTGCTCATGGTACGGCGAACCTCGGGAGATACACCTCATCAGCGACTGTCATACAGGATGCTGTGATGGCGCTGTATGACCAGATAGTGGACAGACGATTGTTTGTGCGAAGGGTCAATGTAGTCGCGAATTCCCTCATCAAGGAGTCCGAGTCCATGGGGGAGCAGCTTGACCTCTTCGCAGAGGAGGTCGTGGACAATGAGAAGGAAAGACGCCAGCAGGAGGCTATACTCTCCATCAGGAAGAAGTTCGGAAAGAATGCCATCCTGAAGGGAATGAACTTCGAGGAAGGAGCCACCACGCGTGAGAGAAATGGACAGATAGGAGGACATAAGTCATGAACAAGGATCCCAAGATAGTGTATGCCGATATCATTGGCTTGCCACATCATACTTCAGCCCTGCACCCAAGGATGCCCATGAAGGACCGTGCGGCGCAGTTCTCGCCCTTCGCGGCGCTCACGGGATATGAGGATGTCATCCACGAGACCGCGCGCCTCACTGATGCCCGCGTAGAACTGGATGAGTCGCAGAAGCTCGCTCTCGATGAGAGGCTGCGCGAGCTGATGCTCTCCGAGAGTCCTGTCATCGGCATTACCTATTTCCGTGCTGACAGAAAGAAGCAAAGAGGGGAGTATGTGCAGTATGCTGGTCGCCTGAAGAAGATCGATGCGCTCGGACGTCAGCTGAAATTTGATGATGGTACCTGCATAAGCATAGCAGATGTGATAGCCATATCTTCAGATATGGATGGTTTTTGATAGTCTGTATTTTGTGACTATATTTGCAGGCTTAAACTCCGGAAAATGGATTGGTTAGTTAGTCTATTCACAGAACCTTCATATCTTCAGGCAGTTATCATTCTCTGTCTGATTTGCGCTATAGGTCTCCCACTTGGCCAGATAAAGGTCAAGGGCGTCAACCTTGGCGTGACATTTGTCTTTTTCGCAGGCATCTTCCTGGGTGATATCTGCACCAGGCTCGGCATCGAGGTGGACAGAAGCATGTTCCTTCTGGCCCAGAATTTCGGACTCATCGTGTTTGTGTATGCCCTCGGTGTGCAGGTGGGACCTAGCTTCTTCACTTCCCTCAAGCAGGAGGGCGTGAAGCTGAATCTGCTGAGCATCCTCGCCATGGTGCTGACCACGGTCTTTGCCATTGGCGCATATGCATTGACAAGCATCTCCTTCGAGGACAGCATGGGACTTCTCTGCGGCGCGGCCACAAACACCCCTATGCTCGGTGCGGCGCAGCAGGCGCTGCTGGATGTGCATCCTGAGATGGTGGCGGAGGCCAATGGTATGGCTACAGCCTGCGCAGTAGGTTATCCGATGGGTGTGATAGGCGTCATGATATGCATGATAGTCCTGAAGCTCATGATGAAAAGCAAGATTTCGAATTCTGCGGATGTGAACTCTGAGACCTATATCGCTGAGTTCCGTATCAGTAACCCAGCCATCTTCGACAAGAGCGTCCGCGATGTCGCAGCTCTTACTGACAAGCATATCATCATCTCCAGAATCTGGAAGAACGGAAAGGTCGCTATCCCAGAGTCTGCCACTGTGCTTCACGAGGGCGACCATATCCTTGCAGTGCTCAAGAAAAGCGATGTGCAGGCATTCCATGTCCTCTTCGGAAAGCAGGAAAGCACCGACTGGAACCGTCCTGACATTGACTGGGATAACATAGATGGCAGTGACCTGATGTCCAAGCATCTGCTCGTGAGCCGTAAGGAACTCAACGGAGTGAAGATCGGTTCGCTGCATCTCAGGAACTCATTTGCGATCAACATCACGAGAGTGAGCCGCGCAGGCATCGAGCTCGTGGCGCATCCTGGTCTTCGTCTTCAGCTCGGCGACCGCGTGACTGTGGTAGGCGAGGAGACAGCCATAAAGAAGGTCAGCGAGATACTTGGAAACGAGCAGAAGGTGCTCAGAAACCCAAATCTGGTGGCTTTGTTCATCGGTATCTTCCTCGGTGTGGTGATAGGATCCATTCCTTTCTTCATCCCTGGAATGAGTGTTCCTATCAAGCTCGGAATCGCTGGTGGCCCTATAGTCGTGGGTATACTCATGGGCGCATTTGGACCTCGATTCAGGCTTTCTACCTATACCACTCCGAGCGCGAACATGATGCTCCGTCAGTTGGGAATCACCATCTACCTGGCTTGCCTGGGATTCAGCGCAGGTCCGGGATTCTTCTCGACAGTATTCTGTAGTCAGGGACTTCTCTGGGTGGCAGCGAGCCTTGTCATTGCCATAATTCCTATCATCATCACTGGTGTGATCGCCTCCAAGTTCTGCGGCCTCACCTTTGCCCAGAACGCGGGTATGCTCTGCGCCGCGATGGCGAACCCTATCGCACTCGCGTATGCGAACACAAACTCAGATGAGGATCAGGCGAATGAGGCCTACGCGACAGTATATCCTGTCTCTATGTTCCTTAGGGTGATCTCTGCTCAGCTGATAATGCTGATGTTTCTCTAGCTGTTTTTCTTGACCCCTCTCACTGCCTCGGCTTCCAGAGGATTGTCTGGCCAGGAGTGTTTCGGGTATCTTCTCTTCAGCTCCTTCCTGACCTCGAAGTAGGTGCCTTCCCAGAAGCTTCTGAGATCGCTCGTCAGCTGTACAGGCTTGAATCCGGGCGAGAGTAGCTCCATGAGCACAGGGCGTGCGCCTCCATCGACCCGCGGGGTATCCAGCAAGCCGAAGCACTCTTGCAAGCGCACGCGCAGCACTGGGGCTTCGGCGCCCAGTCTGTACTCTACGCGTATCCTGCTTCCCGTAGGGACGGCAATATGCGTAGGCGCCAGCCTCTCCACTGACTGCTGCTGCTCGTAGCTCAGACGCGCCCAGATGGCCGCTTTCAGGTCTATCTTCTTCAGCTCGGCCTTCGTGGTGGCCTTTCCGATGTAGAATGGAAGCCACTCAGGAGCGCTTCGCAGAAGCGCGTCAGTGCTGCTGTCGGGAAGCTCGAGCTCGGGATGCCAAGCCGCGACAGCGGCGATCCTGCGCTGCAGGTTCTCCACCTCGTCATCGAAGTCCAGCATGCTGAGTCCTTCTTTCTGCACAGCCTCGCATATGATGTGGGCGGTGACGGCTGGGTCGGAGCTGATCTGGCGGGTGTCTACCACAAGCCTTCCGATGCGCGTCTCGCGCTGTGAGACTACAGCTCCTTTCCTGGAGTCCCAGCTTACATTGTCATAAGTGGTGGTCTCGACATCCTTAGGGTCCAATGGCGCCGCAAGGAAAATGCGTCCGTCGGCTCCAGCGCGTGTGTTAAGGCTGGCGACCGCTATCCAGTCGTATGCAGCTATCTCATCTGTCCTGTCTACGAAAGCGATGTCGCCGGTGGCGAGCATGAATCTGCCGTCGCCGAGGGTCTTGCCTATGCGCTCTGGGTATGCCGCAGCGATCAACGCTCCTGCGGCGTAAGCATCTGTGTATGAGCTGTCTGGCTTCGCCTTTACGATATCTCTGTACTGCTCGGCTATCTTGGCTATCCTGCTCCAGTTTCTGGCGCCAGGATGTCTTCGGAGCTCGTCTATCCTGAGACTTATGGCAGCGCCTGCCTCCGGCATAGGGTCTCTTTCTTCAAGCACAGCGGCGATGTCTGAGGCCAATGCTTTCTGCCCGCGCAGCAGCATCTGGGCGATGCGAGGGTGGCAAGGGGTCTTCGAGAGTGTGCGGCCGTGCGCCGTGATGCGGCCTTTCTCGTCGAGGGCACCGAGCATCGTCAGAAGCGTATGGGCGGCGGCGAGATGCGCCGGAGGTGGGGGAGTGAGCCAAGGGAGCTCGTCGCCGCCGCAGGCGCTGATGTCCAGGAGCATTGGCGCAAGGTCCGCTTCCAGAATCTCCGGTACGCGGCAGTCGGCCATGGTCCTCTCGGTAGCCGCGCTCCACAGCCTGATGCATACGCCTGGGGCTGTGCGGCCTGCGCGTCCCGTCCTCTGTCTGGCCATGTCCATGCTGATGCGCACTGTCTCGAGGTGGCTGAGTGAGTTCTGCGGGTTGAAGACCATCTTCTTGCAGAGGCCGGAGTCGACCACGATGCGCACGCCCTCGATGGTGATGGACGTCTCAGCGATAGGCGTGGCGAGCACCACCTTGCGCTCGCCTGGCGCACTAGGTGCGATGGCCGTCTTTTGCTCTGCCGATGACAGCATGCCGTAGAGCGGGAGTACCTTGGTGGTGCCAATGCATTCGCCCAGCATCTCCTTGCATCGCCTGATCTCGGCCTCTCCGGGAAGGAAAGCCAAAATGTCGCCTTCGTACTTGCCGTGCACCATCCTAACTGCGTGAGCCACAGCTTCTGGCATATCTTCATCTGAAGGACAATGCAACACCTCCACAGGGAACATCCTACCCTTGCTTTCAATGAGCTTCGCGCCCATCTTCGAGCAGATTTCATCTGCGTCGATGGTCGCTGACATGATGACTATCTTAAGGTCGGGGCGTATGATGGCCTGGGACTCGCGCGTGAGGGCCAATGCTACATCGCTATGTATGCTTCGCTCATGGAACTCGTCGAAGATAACGGCCGACACCCCATCGAGGGTCTGGTCGTCTATCAGCATGCGTGTGAGTATACCTTCGGTGAGAACTTCTATCCTGGTCTCTGCCGAGACCCGGCTCTCGAACCTGACCCTGTATCCCACGGTCTTTCCGACAGGTTCTCCCAGCATCGAAGCCATCCTTTCTGCGATCTGCCGTGCTGCGATGCGTCGTGGCTCGAGCATCAGTATGCGCCCTTCGGGCAGCGAGTCCAGGATGGTGAGCGGGAGGAGGGTGGACTTTCCGGCGCCAGGTGGCGCGGTGATGACCAGGCACTGCTCGCCCGCCAGGAGGTGGTTCACCTCCTCCGCGATCTCCATCGCCGGCAACTGCTCGGCCATCGCCTTATCCATTCTGGCTATGATCTGTCCTGTCATCATGTCGCAAAGATAGCAACTTTAGGCCAATCCTCCATTCAATTCGCCGCGCCCTTGCGCACGAACATGGCTTACGTCCGCCTCTCGTGCGTAGAACAGGCGTCTCCGCGCACGAAACCCTCTTTGCGCCGCCTCTCGTGCGAAGAACAGGCGTTTCCACGCACGAAACCCTCACTTGTGCGCCTCTCGTGCGTGGATCAGGCATTTCCACGCACGAAACCCTCAC
>JAKSJL010000040.1 GCA_024398295.1 Bacteroidales bacterium | reverse complement strand
TACCCTTCTTCATCTCACCACCGTACCATGTGTTGATGATAACCTGCTCGCGTGAGGTAACGTTGAATGCTACACAGGTCTCTGAGTTAAGACCGAGCTCCTTGTAGTTCTCAACCTTAGCCTTAGATGCGTTATAGATAACGAAGTTTGGCTCGAAAGACTCAAGCTCCTCAGCTGTAGGCTGGATGAACATGTTCTTTACGAAGTGTGCCTGCCATGCTACCTCAACGATGAAACGAACAGCCATGCGGGTGTCCTTGTTTGCACCACAGAATGCGTCTACTACATAAAGGTTCTTGTTGCAGAGCTCCTTCTTAGCGATCTCCTTAACTGTAGCCCAAACGTCCTCAGACATAGGGTGGTTGTCGTTCTTGTACTCATCTGAAGTCCACCATACGGTGTCCTTAGAGGTCTCGTCCATCACGATGTACTTGTCCTTAGGAGAACGGCCAGTGTAGATACCGGTCATGACGTTTACAGCGTCAAGCTCAGTGTTCTTACCTACCTCGAAGCCCTCGAGGCCTGCCTTGGTCTCCTCCTCGAAAAGAAACTCGTAAGAAGGGTTGTGTGCGATCACTGTAGAACCAGTGATGCCATACTTAGTCAAATCAAGATTTGCCATACTTTTTTATAATAAAATTAATTTAAATCCTTTTTAAATTGGAATCGTACAAAATTACGAAAAATGAATAAGTTTTCCAAAGGAAATATAATCTGTTTTCGTATTTTTGCGTAGAAGATAACTGGAGGATGAGACCTGTCGAGATATTACAGCAGTTCTGGGGCTATGACGCCTTCCGTCCGATGCAGGAGGACATCATTTCCGCTGCATTGGAAGGGAAGGATGTGCTCGCTATCCTGCCTACTGGAGGTGGCAAGTCCATCTGCTTCCAGGTGCCAGGCCTCATGCGCGATGGCCTCACTCTCGTGGTGACCCCGCTGATCGCCCTCATGAAAGACCAGGTGCAGAATCTGGAGGCGCGAGGCATCAAGGCCATCGCGATCCACGCCGGCATGAGCAGACGCGAGGTGGACCTCGCGCTGAACAATGCGGCGTTCGGAGATTTCAAGTTTCTTTACATCTCTCCGGAAAGACTTAACACCCAGCTGTTTAAGCAGTATCGCCAGGCTCTTGACGTGAGCTTCATCGTGGTCGACGAGGCTCACTGTATCTCCCAGTGGGGATATGATTTCCGACCTGATTATCTGCAGATAGGAAAGCTACGCGAGGTGATCGATGCCCCTGTGATAGCCCTTACCGCGACGGCCACGCCGAAAGTCGCAGAGGACATCATGGACAGGCTCGGGTTCCGCGAGAGGCTGCTCCTCAAGAGCGGCTTCGAGAGGCCGAACCTGACCTATGTGGTCCGAAAGGCGGACGACAAGGCGGGGCAGCTGCTGGATGTGTGCAGGGGAGTGCCGGGGACCGGTATCGTGTACCTCAGAAGCAGGAAGAAGTGCGAGGAGGTCGCTGCCTTCCTTCGTCAGAATGAGGTGAGTGCATCATTCTACCACGCCGGGCTGGACTCTACCGCCAGGGGACTGCGCCAGGCGGACTGGAAGAGTGGCGCGATAAGGGTCATGGTGTGTACCAATGCCTTCGGTATGGGTATCGACAAGCCAGACGTGAGATTCGTCGTTCACCTTGATATCCCCGAAAGTCCGGAAGCTTACTTCCAGGAGGCGGGACGAGCTGGCCGAGACGGCAAGCGCTCGTACGCCGTCCTTCTGTGGAATCCATCTGATCTGCGCAGGCTCCATCAGCTCCAGACCCTGTCGTTCCCTTCACTCGAGTACATTGAGGATATATACCACAAGCTGCACATCTTCCATGAGATACCTTATGATGTAGGTATGGGACGCCAGATACGCTTCGACATGCTCGGCTTCTGCAGGCATTACAAGCTCAATCAATCGTCTGTCCATTATGCCATTAAGTACCTTGAGAGGGAAGGTCATTTCACCTACAGCGAGGACGTGGACATAAACACTCAGGTGCAGATAATCATGGAGCGTAACATGCTGTATGACATTCAGTTGCCAAGCTATCAGATGTCTCAGCTCCTGGAGATACTCATGCGCACATACACGGGCATTTTCTCATATCCCGTTCCTGTCGACGAGGGACTCATTTCGCATAAGCTCGGCATAGGAGTGCCTGCTCTCAGGATGCTTCTCTATAGCCTTTCCCTGGAGCATGTCATCCGCTACATCCCTGCAGATCACTCGAGCGTCATATATGTCCAGCATGACAGGCTTCGTCCGGGAAATGTACAGCTTTCTCCTCAGCGCTATCAGATGCTTTTGGATAACTACAAGGAGCGTCTGGAGGCTATGATTGGCTATGCTGAAGAGGAGGATACCTGCCGTTCGCAGTACCTGCTCGCTTATTTCGGCCAGACCGAAAGCAAGGCCTGCGGCACGTGTGACGTGTGCCGCGCGGGTGCTTCCAGGTACGACTTCACCCGCCGCTGGCTGAAGGAGTTCGCATCGAGAGGAGCATATTCATTGGATGCCCTGCATACCGAATACATTGTCCATCAGGACCAGCTTTCGCCAGATTATGTGAAAATTCTTCGCGAACTCATCGACTCTGGCGAGGTTATTGCACCTAATGAATAATGTTTTTTATATATTTGTGTCAAAACACTCTTAATATGTACCAAACTTCAGTTGAAAACGAAGCCCCCAAGAAAAAGGTTTCCTGGATTCCATGGGCTATCGTAACTGTCGTGCTTGTGGGCGCGGCAGTCGCTTTCTTCTCTTTCAAGAAAGGGATTGATGATACATTGGCTACCAAGTCAGAGCAGGCCCTGTCGGTTGAGACTCAGGCCGCCAGTGAGGAGAATCTTCTCGGAGGGTATGATGTGCTCCTTGTATCTGGAGACATCGAGAACCACTTCACGGCTGTGATAGATCAGGACGAGATGGGAGATCTTCTTCTGCATATCTACAGCGAGTATGAGCCTAAGGTCCTCAGGCTTGAGATCCTTGAGGACGGAAAGATATCGAATGAAGAGCTCGGCGTGGGCGTGATGACCTACCAGAAGAGCATCGACAAGCTTAGTATCACATTTGAAAAAGGAAATGCCAAATGCGTACTCTCAAGATAATCCTTGCCGCTTTCATGGCAGTCAGTATCGCTTCAGGATGCGATGCTGTGTATAATGACGTAGCGAGCACCGATGAGGTGGAGGCTCTCAGAAAGGAACTTAAGGAGACAAAGGCCGCACAGAAGGATCTCCAGCAGAAATATGTGTCTCAGAATGAGGATCTTACCCAGATCCTGAATGAGATAGCAGCTGTCACCGGAAAGACTGCGACCCTCAGGTCTGATGTCGAGAGCGGCTCTGCCCGCATGACACAGGCCGACCAGATCTCCAGGAGCATAACCGACATCAAGGCGAAGATAGCAGCCCTCGAGAAGTCCGCATCCGTCCTTTCTGGAAAGAACAAGAACTTCGAGAGGATGATAGATGGCTTCAATAAAGTCATCCAGGAGCAGGAGCAGCAGATCTTTGTGCTCAGGCAGGAGATCCAGCAGAAGGATCAGAAGATCAAGGCTCAGCGCGATACCATCTCAAGTCAGTATCAGACCATACTCGAGCAGAAGGAAGACCTCGAGAGGACAGTAGCCCGTCAGGCGAAGCTCCTCTACGATGCCGGCATGGAGCTCGAGGAGATCGCGGACAATGCTCCTGAGGTCTCATGGAAGAAGAACAAGGCCAAGGTGGCGAACATGCAGCAGTCTATCTACAAGAGTGCTCTCATCTATTTCGAGAAGGCATATGAGGCTGATTATGCAGCAGCTGGTGAGGCCATAGCCAGGGTTAAGGCGAAGATCACTGAATAATGGGTGAGACAAGACTCAGATTCTTAGGGACAGGCACCTCGCAAGGGGTGCCTATCGTCGGTTGTGACTGTGAGGTCTGCCGTAGCACAGACCCTCGTGACAAGAGATTCCGCGCGGCCGCCCTTGTGGAGTACAAGGGCCTTACCATACTCATTGATTGTGGTCCCGACTTCCGCTCCCAGATGATTGCTGCAGGAGTGAGACATGTCGATGCCATCCTTCTCACACATAATCACATGGACCATGTGGGTGGCCTGGATGATGTGAGAGCCTTCAACTATATTGATAGGAAGACCGCTGAGATATACTGTGAGGACAAGGTCCTGAACTCATTGAAGATCATGTACTCGTACGCGTTCGTGGATGAGAAGTATCCGGGAGCGCCCGAGTGGAGGGTGCACCGCATCAGCGAGAAGCCTTTCCTGGTATATCCAAATGACAAGGGGAACCTGGAGTGGATCCGCGAGGTAGGCTACTGCCATAGGCTGGAGGACGGAAGCATTGTCCCATGTGATGGAAACATCGTGAGTGATGCCTATGCGCCTGGTGATCCGCAGGCTCCAGAAGGTGGCGTGGAGATCATCCCGATCAGGGGGCTTCATGGCAAGATGCCAGTACTCGGTTTCCGTTTCGGGGATATCGCCTATATCACTGACATGAGCCACATCCCTGAGGAGGAGTTTGATAAACTCAAGGGCCTGAAGCATTTGACACTGAATACAGTAAGTTATCATCCCCATCATTCGCACTTCAGCTATGAGGAAGCACTGGCGCTTGCGAAGCGTATAGGTGCAGAGCATACCTGGCTTACGCATCTCTCACATGCGTTCCCTCGTCATGAGGAGTTCATGAAGCAGCTCCCTGAGGGCGTGGCTCCTGCGTATGATGGACTTGTCATAGAAGACTAGATTATGAGAATAGCATCATTTCTGACCGCACTTCTTCTCTCTTGCGCTGTATGCGGGGCGCAGAATTCACATAAGGCCCTCAAGCCAGGACTCTACATGGAAGGTGGAAAGAACCACGTCCAGGGCATCGCTGTCGATGAGGCCAAGGGCTACATGTACATGTCTTTCACCACCGTGTTCTACAAGACAGACCTTCAGGGAAACATCATTGCCTCGATGGCTGGTATACCTGGACATCTTGGTGCCATGACGCTGAATCCCGAGAACGGCAAGGTCTACGCCTCGCTCGAGTTCAAGGATGACGAGATAGGTCAGGGCATCGCGAAGAACGTGGAGAAGCAGGTACAGCAGTCTGTATTCTATGTGGCTATAATCGATGTGGATAAGATGGACCGCATAGGCATGGATGCCGAGAAGGATGGCGTGTTGAAGACAGTCTGCATCAAGGATGCCTGCCGTGACTATGCGGACAAGGCTACGAACAAGGGCAGGGAAGTGGAGCATCGCTATGGCTGCTCAGGTATCGACGGTATCACCTTCGCTCCTGCGTTTGGCAAGGGCGGCAAGGGCAAGATGTACCTCTATGTGGCTTATGGAATCTATAGTGATGTGGACCGCACGGACAATGATTATCAGGTACTTCTGTGCTATGACATCAAGTTCTGGGACAAGCTCTATGCCCAGACCCTCACCTATAAGGATGCGCACCAGTCTGGTCCAGAGTCTCCTCTCCACAAATACTTTGTACGAACCATGAACACGAACTATGGTGTTCAGAACATGGGATATGACCCATATACAAAGAATATCTTCATGATGGTGTATAAGGGAAAGAAAGAGGGATGTCCAAATTATGCCGCATACGCTGTGGATGTGTTGAACAAGCCTTTCAAGGCTCCTCTTCAGGGCAATGATGATACACTCCACCAGGAGGGTTCAGTGCTTCAGATGCCTCTCTCCATGGCTGGGCTCTACGATCAGGCCACGAATACCTGGGGATGGGATTTCAAATGGGGAAGCACAGGATTCTGCCCACTTGGTGATGGATACTACCTCTTCTCAGAAAATGGAAAGACCCCGGAAAAGGTCCAGTACACAAATATCAATCTATATAAGTGGACTGGAAATCCAGAGTCTCCTTTCGAGCTGGTTAAATAACCACGTCGATTATCTTACCTGAGAGCGACCCGTCAAACGGTCGCTCTATTCGTATGTAGTTTCCTGTATAGCCGGCCATCATGCCGTCTTTCTCTGAAGACTCGAGAAGCACTTTCTCGTGAACGCCTTCATTGGCCTTGATGAACTCAGCATGCAGCCTGTCGCTGAGCTCCTCGAGGCGGTGTACGCGCTCTTCCTTGACCTTCTCGCTCACCTGGCCGTCCATCGCGGCAGCGCGGGTGCCAGGGCGTCTGGAGTATGGGAAGATATGTACAAAGGCTGGATGAAGGGACTCAATGAATCTGTATGTCTCCATGAAGAGCTCCTCTGTCTCTCCCGGCAGACCTACCATCGTGTCGATGCCGAAGAATACCTTAGGCTTGCCTTCTGCCTCCATCGCCTTTCTTATATAGTCTATGCGTGATGCGAAGAACTCGGTGGTGTAGTGACGCCCCATGCTGTGCAGAAGGGTGTCGCTGCCGGTCTGGAGAGGGATATGGAAGTGTGGCTGGAACTTGGTGCCAGAGGCGATCCAGTCCACTATTTCCTCGGTGATGAGGTTTGGCTCGATGGATGAGATCCTGTATCTCTCAATGCCGTCCACTTCATTGAGGGCTTTAAGCAGATCCAGGAACGACTCTCCCGTGGTGCGGCCGTAGTCGCCTGTATTCACACCTGTCAGGACTATCTCCTTCACCCCTTCTGCGGCGATAGCGCGGGCCTGCTTCACCACTTCGCAGATAGGGATGTTCCTGCTCTCGCCCCTGGCGAAAGGCACGGTGCAGTATGCGCAGAAGTTGTTGCATCCATCCTGTACCTTGAGGAACGAGCGCGTGCGCTCTCCAGTCGAGAATGCAGGCAGGGTGTCCTTCGAGATCTCCCTGTACTCCTCAGCCAATCCCTTGCGCTGAAGGTCCTCCTCGCTGAGAAGCTCACCCTTCAGGAATGCAATGGTGTCCTTCACGACCCTGGTCTTCTGCTTGGCACCAAAGACAAGGGATACACCCTCTATTTTCTGGATGGATTCCTTCCTTAGCTCAGCATAGCATCCTGTGACCACGATAGCGGCGCCTGGGTGCTGCCTATGCATCTTGCGAATGAGGTTCCTGTCCTTTTTCTCGGCGGTCTCGGTGACCGCACAGGTGTTTATTAGGCAGACATCAGCCTGCTCCTTGCTCCTTGGTCCAATGACCTCGAATCCTTCCTTTATGAACTCTCTTTCGTATGTGGATGTCTCGGCGTAGTTCAGCTTGCAGCCGAGGGTCAGAAACAGTATTTTCATCCCTCCCATACGGCTGTTATTCTTGACCATTCGCACTTCCCGCCCATAGGAGGGTTATGCTTTGATACCCTGACCTCTACAGAGAGCATCTGGTCCTTGAATTTCCTTACTATCTTGTCGCATATGTTCGAAGCCACAGTCTCCAGGAGATTGCACCTGTTCTCCATCTCGCTCTTTATGATAGAGTAGATGTCATTTACATCTACGGTATCCTCGAGCCTGTCGGTTTTCGCAGCCTTTTCCATGTCGAAGTGTGCCTTGAAGTCTACCACGAAGAGGTTTCCCTCTTTCTTTTCCTGTTCGAGGCAGCCGTGAAACGCATGGAACTCCATTCCATTCAGTTCCATTATACCACTGGTTATGCCAGTATTAAAAATACGCATGGTCTCTTTCCTATTGATAAGTTTTCCTTTTTCCACTCTCCAGCAGTCTTCGTACAGATGTAAGCGTCTGGCATAGTGATGTTTGCCGCCACGCAGATGCGTGTGCGTGGTGAGCAGATGGCGAGAAGGTCAGCAAACATCGAGTCGTTCCTGTATGGGGTCTCGATGAATATCTTCGTCTGCTTATGTGCAGCAGAGTCCTTCTCGATGGCACGGATGGCGGAGCGGCGCTCGTCAGTCTTCGCCGGAAGGTATCCCATGAAGGCGAACGACTGGCCGTTGAGGCCGGAAGCCATGAGGGCCAGCATCAGCGACGAAGGCCCCACGAGCGGCACGACCTCGATGCCGTGCCTGTGGCAGAGGGCGACGAGAGCTGAGCCCGGGTCGGCGACGGCCGGAAGGCCTGCCTCTGTGATGAGTCCGACATCATTGCCATTCTCGAACAGCGCCTTCAACGCCTCGACCTGCTCCTGGGTGGTGTGCTCATTCAACTCGTGAAACTCAAGCTCGCCGATATGACCTTTGAGTCCAGCCTTGGAGAGGTATCTCCTGGCTGTCCTCACTTCCTCCACCACATAGGTGTGAAGGCGCTGCAGCAGCTCCAGGACTGGTCCTGGAATGACTTCGGCAGGGTCGTTCTCTCCAAGTGGAGAAGGTATGAGATATAGTTTTCCTTTCATTCTAATGTATGTGTATCTTGACGGTCTCTTCTTTGTTTATCGCCCTCTGTGACGCCTGTTCTGTGCGCTCATCCCTGGTCATGAAGAGCTCCTTGATCATTTCGCTGAAGTTGGTGAATTCCTTCTGGTATGCGATACCGACTCCGTTTCGCTGGGAGTTGTCGATGAAATTCGTGTAGTCGTCGCTTGAGTGTGAGAAGACTGTGAGACGCACCTGACCATTGTCATCCATCTTGATTTCTATGTCGAGGTCACCCACTACGTCTCCACGTGATAGGGTGTTGAACTTCCTCTTGTTTCCAATGGTTCCGTTCACCACCACGCGGTTGTTGAACAGCTGCGTGGACACAGCTACGTCAAAGATATCCGTGCCTCCAGAACCTTCCTGGTAGCCTAGACCAAGGTCCAGAGGGATGTTCAGCTTCTGCAGTATGTTGTTCAGCTGGTTCGACATGATATCCGTCACTGTGTTATAGTACATGCTCGAGTTGTTCACGATTCCGGACTGGTCGTCTGGAAGGAAGCTGCTGGTAAGCAGCAGCGCCATCACCTGCTTCTGGATCTTCGCGTCTGTGTTCAGCGCCGCGTCGATGACACTCTGTGAGGTAGGGTCGAGGTCTGGTACGTCGATAGTGAAGCCTAGCTGAGGGTTCTTCAGCTTGTCCGTGATGTGGATACCGCAGTTAACCATCCTTCGGCTGCTGACCTTCGAGGTATCCGCGAGGAAAGTGTTGAGCGAGGTCTTCAGCGAGTAGATCGCATCAATGTTCAGGTCGCTCTCCATCACGTCACCATTGAACTTGATCTGACTTCCGCTACGTATGTCGAACTTCTTAGATATGATGCCGAGCATCGCGAAGTTGAAGTCTCCCTCGTCGAGGGTGTAGTCTCCATTGATACGGAAGGCTGAGTTTCTAAGATCGATGTTTATGTCTCCCTGGCCGGTTCCAGAAAGACCCATGTCACCGTTTGAATCGAGGTCTATATATGCGACTGCATCTGGGGTAGCCTTGACCTTAAGCTTGAGACCGAAGTCGCTGGATCCCGAGCTTTCCCTTCTCATTCGCCTCATCATCATGTCGTAGGCGTCGATTTCTTCCCTGACCTCGTTCCTTCTGAAACGCAGAAGGTCTGTGCTCTCGGAGGTAGTCATGTTTCCGAGAGGGATATGCAGCTTGGTGTTCCTGTTTGTGGTCGCGTCCGCTTCGAGAAGCAGTGAGTTCAGCGGACCAGAGATGCTCATTCTTCCTGTTCCGAAGATGTTTCCGTATATAGGCTCGCCTGTACTTCCGTCTGTATCAAATACTTCCATGTTGTCAAGAATACCGCTGATATTCAGAGCCATATTCTTGAAACCTCCGAAACTGAAGTCTCCGGTGAGGGTACCCTTGCCGGAATGGTCGTCTGTAGCCTTGATGCTTCCGAGGTGTATGCCCTCCTTGTCTATGGTGAATGGGCCGTTCAGGTGGTAAGGTACATTCGTGTAGTCCACCCTGAGAAGTCCGTCCGCTATTCTCATTCCCTTGCTCTGAATATCCAGGCTGTTTGTCGGGCCACTAGCCTTGACCTGGCCGAAAAGCTGTCCGCCGAGCTCGCTGAATATGCCTTTGACGAATCCCTGTGCGAAGCTTATGTCGAAACCATTGAAGTCAGCCGTGAGGTCTGCAACCTTCGCATCGGTCTCGTATTTGATCTGAGCGTCGAGGTTCCTGAGTCCATTGAGTATACTGTTTACATTGGCCTTCACCTCGTGTCCTTCCATGGCAGCATGTGCGTTGAGTGCGCCTATCTGCCTGTCTCCGATGGAGATGACCGAGCTGCTGGCGTCGAAGTGCAGCTCGGCATCGTTGGCTGTAGGGGAGAGTAGCTCTCCTGAACCGCTGATGCGACCTGCGATACTCATTGGCACAAAGGCATTGACCAATGCGAGATCCATGTTTGAGAATTCTACCTTCAGGGTGTCGGTGTTCCATGGCGAGATCCTTCCGTCCACGTTGAAGAACTGGTCGCTCGAATAGATGCTGAAATCGTCTATCTGGATATCCTTGTCTTCAAGTATGATGTCGCCTGACTTGAGCTTGAAATCCTGCCCCTTGAAGCAGAGGCCTGAAGGCTGGGCCTTCGCCTTGACACTGAGCTTGCCGTTCTTGCCTCTGGATACAAGTCCGGTGAGCAGTACCTTTCCGTGGCTGCCGTGCTCCTCTTTGTTGTCGAAATCATATCTGAAGCTGAGGCTGTCCGCGTCGGCGAACAGCTCAATGTTGTTGTCCTTCGTGCAGATATCGTCGCTGACGTGGTTCTCGCTGGATGTGATGCTTGCCCTGAGGACATCTCCTAGGTTGTCGATGGAGATGTCCAGGCCTTTTAGGAACTTGTCCTTGAACGCGATGCGGCCTGACTTGATGTCTGCCTTCAGAGTGCCGTCCTTCTCAAGCTTCAGCTGTCCCTTCGTGCCGTCTGCGATGTAGGCACCTGGGAGCACGAATCTCAGCAGGTCCATGGTGTTATGGAAGTCGAATGAGACGCTGTACTCTTCTCCTGTCCTGGCCTTCTTCTTTGACGGCAGCAGCGACGGCAGCTCCCTGGATACGCTCGCATCCATGAGGTCCTTGGCGAACTTGGATACCGGACTCGTGCCGAGATAGCTTGCATTCATGAATGATGATGTGAGCTTGATGCGGTTCACGTCGTCATTTGAGTGTGATGATATGCTGATCGTGCCGATGTTATGTCTTCCATCCACACCCGTGAGGGTGAGGCCTGTCGCCTCGATCTGGCCTGTGAGGTCCTTGTCGGCGGTGCGCGTGAAGTTTGCCCTGAGTGAAGGGAGGCTGACGCGTGATACTGCTCTCTTGTCAATGTTCAGCGCATGCAGGTCGGCGTAGCCTACGGAAGCGAAGAAGTCATAGACGGCGTTCTTCGTCTTTCTCGATAGGTTGAAGAGTCCCTGCGCCAGGAAGTGCAGGTTCGGGTCTGCGCTCACCACTCTACCGTTGAAGGCTCTCTGGGAGAATGTTCCCGCCGCAGAAAGGTCGCTGTAGTTGTAGTCGAGGACATTGAGACGCGAAACCTTCAGCGAGTCGAGCCTGAGGCTAGGGTTTCCTTCATTGAGGTATGCACCGAATGCGGCAGAAGCGGTGAGCTCCTTGACGGCCTGTGTGCCAATTATCCTGCCTACATTCACATTCTCCGTGCTGATGCGTCCCTCGATGCTGATAGGCTCCTTGAAAGTCACATTCTTCAGCTTTATGTCTGGCTGGACCGAGCCGCCTGCGAGGCGGATGTCGCCCTTTACTGCCATGTCGTTGAGCGGGCCGTTCACTGTGGCGTCGATGTCCAGTGTCTCGCCCTTGCCAATGTCTCCTAGCTTGATGTCTGACTTAGTCCATGCCGAGATGAACTTCAGCAGACCTTCTGTCTGCGCCTGTCCCTCCCTGAGGGCGAGCCCAAAGCTCATGTTTGTGTCCGGGAGGTCGTCAATGGTGCCGCTGACCTTGCCGCAGAGTCCGCTGTACATGTCGGTGAACTGCAGATGCCTGATGTCCAATGCCCCTACTGGGCCGCTGACTGCGCCGGCGTGAATGTCGAGTGTGATGGGGTTCTGGTCCAATGCTCCCGAGCCGTAGTAAGATATGCTCTGCATCGCGAGCTGGCTGGCTGTGAGCGCGATGTCCATCCTGACGTCCCTGAAGAAATCTTTCGTGCCATGGCTGAAGTCCATGGCGAAGTTCGGCATGTTCAGACGAGACCACGGGTCGGTGTAGTGCGTGTCTTTTAGGCGTAGCACGCCATCTTTCAGCGTGAGGTCGGAGTCAAGATGCGTGATCTCGAAACCACTCTTTTCCTTCAGCGACGCCTCGTCGATGCTGGCCTTCACGATGCCATCCTTGATGCTGACCTTTGAAGCCTTGGCATCTACTACAGCGCTGAGGTCCGTCCAGTCAATGCATGGACCAAAGGCCTTGTACTCCTTCTGTGGGGCTTCAATCATCCTGACCTCGAAGTTCCTTACAGAAGCCTTTCTGAGCTCCATCTTGAAGTTCGAACCGGACGATCCGCCAGTGTGGATGATTCTGCCAATGTTACTGTGCGACTCTGGGTACTCTGGCCTCTTTTCTATCACATATGAGAACAGAGCGTCCTGTACGTGTACATCGCCGATGTACAGGCCGGTGCCATCAAACAGTCCCTTGAGTGAGAATGAAGCTACTGCACTTCCTATGCGTGCCACAGTATCCTGTGTCTGGAAGCCATCCGCCATATATGGGTCTGGGTCAAGAAGCACGGCATCCTTGATGACGAGTGCGTTGAATGGCTTGAAGGAAATGGATCCGAAGCTGATGTCGAGCCCAGTCTTTTCCTTGACGCTTTCCATCACTTTCTGGGCCACTGCAGTCTGCACCTTGGATGAATGGCACAGGATGACGCCTGCCACAATGAGTATGAGCAGGATCCCCAGCAGGTGAAGCAGTATGTTAAGCGTCTTTTTGATGGTCTTTGATATTATATATCAACCTACAAAGTTATGAAAATAAATCCGTACCACAAAGATGCTATTTGTGGCATAAATGACTATATTTATGGAAAATTAAAGCTAACAGACGATATGATCAGTCTTTTTTCCATTCTTTGCTTCAGCATAGTTGTCGGATGCCATGCGAGCTCTGACGGGGCAGTCCTTTTCGGACACAATGAAGATGACAGAAATGTGAAGGAATTCTATATGAACACCTCGCGTCAAGGCCTTTGGGCAGAGGTGCCTGGGCTTAAGACCGCCGACACCTTCATGAACAAGTGGGGCGTGAGCATTGCCTCGGACAATTGCCCGTCGAGGGAGGATAGAAAGGACCTCACAGACGGGGGAGTTCTGTATGAAGTGAGGTACACGGTGTATGAGAAGGCGCGCTCGTCGCGCGATGCTGTCCGCATAATAGGAGATCTCGTGGAGAAGAGGGGATACGCAGGCAGCGGACGCTCCTATATCGTCGCAGACAGCCGTGAGGCGTGGGTGGTTTCAGTAGTGCGTGGCAGGCACTGGGTGGCTCAGCGAGTGCCTGATGATGCAGTGATGACCATTCCGAACTACTATGTGATAGGCGAGGTGGACCTGTCGGATAAGGCCAATTTCCAGGCGTGCCCAGACCTTGTGGACTACGCTGTGGAGAGGGGATGGTATGATCCAGCTCGAGACGGTGCCTTCTCTTTCAGGAAGGCCTATGCAGACCCTGCTACATTGACCAGCCATCATAATGTTGGCCGTCATTCCGCAGTGCTCTCTGACCTGGGCTTTGTCTATGATTCTCAGGATGTTCCGTTCTGTGTAAAGCTTCAGTCGAAGCTTGATGGAAAGGACGTGCAGAGGCTTCTTACCCAGCCTGAGGGCGTATGTGCCCCGTCCACGATCTACTCTGCTGTCTTCCATCTTCAGAGGAAATCATCCCAGCTCTGGTTCTGCCCTGAAAAGCCAAAGAATGGAACCTATTCTCTACTGTGCCTTAAAGATCGTAAAGGACGTGTCGTGCATGCGGTAGATGCGTCGAAATAGCTCGTCATTGAAGAGAATTCAGTAAATTTGTCTTCATCGTTAAGCTTGATGGAATGAAAGGATTTGTTAAACTGCTGCTTGGTTCCTGCCTGGCCATAGCGCTTACGTCATCGTCGTGCAGGAAACCCCTCGACGGGAAGAGCTTCATCGTATGTGCGAACTCCATGGTGTACTATGGAGGTTGTGTGCACAAGGGCGATGCAGGTTCCCCCGATGATGGCCTGTTCTATAAGCTTCTTGAAGCCAATGGAGTGAAGGATGTGATCGTGATCGACAACACTTATGGCGGCCATCGTCTTAAAGACTACCTTGAAGATGGCTGTCAGATGGAGAACGGTGGTGGGAGCGGATGTCCCGGACAGGGTGTCGACCTGCTTTCAGGTCTGGACTTGGGGTCTTTCGACTATGTGATCCTTTCAGAAGCGGGTAATAATTTCGAAGATTTCTTCTCTTACGCCGAGAACCTGTACAGGCGTTTCACCTCCGTGAATCCTCAAGCGAAGCTTGTGTACATCAATCATGTGTACAGTGTATACAAGAATCACCACCATGTGCTTGAAGGCCTCAGAAGACTGCATGATGAGCTGGGCGTGACCATTGTGAATTGTGGTCAGCTCGCTTATGACATCTATACAGGGAAGGTTCAGGTTCCAGGCGGAAGCATCAGTTACTCAGATCGTTATACTTTCTGCAATCATACAGCTAAGGATACTTATCACCCGAACCCATTGATGGGTTACATCATGGCGCAGATGCTGTACTGCGCGCTTTCTGGCGACACTGCAGAGGGCTTTGATTATAATGCCCTCGTGAAGGGAAGTTTTTTCGGTGATGGAACTGTCAGCTATGATGATTACTTCGATAGGTTCTACCCTGATGGGGCTGCGCTGCCTTTCACTGAAGTACTGGACAATGAAAACGAGATGAGGGGGATCCAGAAGCTGATTCCGGATTATGTGAATAAGTTCTAGCTATTTTCAGACTTCGTTTCTGCTTGCGCACGTCTCTTTCTAAACTCATCTTCTGAGAAACCATGCAGAAGGATCTCTGTATAAAGCGCCATTCTGAAGCGAAGCTCGATAAGAAAAGCCTTTGAAGCTGATTTGAAGGCTTTTCTCGCGTCCTTGTTTCCTATCTCTATGTCAAGGAAGGGGCGTATCTTTTCAGCCAGGAAGCCGAGCTGGTCGGAGAAATACGCAGCTCCCTTTGCCGTTCGCTGCTTCATTTCGATGGATGGGCACTCCTCTTCACGCGGAATAGATGCTCCCAACCTTGTAAGCTGTGCCTTGAAGCGTGTGGCTACATCCTTCAGTTGCTTCAGCCCGATGTACTGGCTGTCACCGGCCATGTCGAGCGACGGGTCGGAGAGCGCTGCGAACTGCTTTGCATACGAGTAGAACTTGTTTGGCAGCTCCACGTGATATATCCTGTTGATCCTGTTATATAAATGTCGCAGTGGGTCGAGGTCGAATGCTTCGCAGAGCGTCTGGATATACTGCTCGCGCTTGTACATGGCGAAATCTTTCTCAGCCGATTCAAATGAGATGAATGCTTGCTCGAAGCCGGCAACATCGCTGTCGCTGAAAAATCCTCTTCTGGTGATCCTGCTGGCGAGTACTATGCCGTCCAGGCTGCGACAGCGGGACAGCGCTACATAAATCTGGCCGAAGGAGAAAGCCGCGCCGGCATCGATTATGACTCTGTCGAAGGTAAGTCCCTGGCTCTTATGGATGGTGACTGCCCATGCATGTCTGAGCGGTATCTGGTGGAATGCGCCCTCTCTTCTCATCTCGATCTCGCCGCTGCTTGCGTTCACGGAGTACTTGATGTTCTCCCAGACCTCCTCATTCACGGTGAAGTCGTTACCTTCTTCATCTGTGACAATGATTTCGGGTTCCAGGGCGCTTACGACACCGATCTTTCCGTTATAATAACCTTCAAGTGAGTTGTTTCTGATGAACATGACCTGTGCTCCGACCTTCAGTTCCAGCTGGGTCTCGCCAGGGTACATACTCTCTGGGAAGTTCCCTTCTATCATGGCTTCGAAGCACCTCGACTCGCCGTCGATGGAGGCGAGTTTCTCGGCGTTCACGCGCTCAGCTATGGCATTGTGTGTGGTGAGGCGTATCCAGTTCTCACCCTCTGGAGCATTGAAACTGGGCACGAATCTGCTGTTCAATATCTCCAGGGTCGCGTCAGTGGGATGTCCTCTGCGCACGTCATTCAATATGTCCACAAAGTCCTGGCTCTGCTGCCTGTATACCGTTTCAAGCTGAAGTGTGATGTATGGAGTTTTCTGCAGCGCCTTCGAGTAGAAGAAGAATGGTGATGGGTAGACCTGCTCGTAGTACTTCCTCTCGTCTTCCTTGATGACAGGCGGAAGCTGCTGCAAGTCACCTATCATGAGAAGCTGCACTCCGCCGAACGGACGATCATTCCTCCTGTAGCGCCTGAGCATATAGTCAATGGCATCGAGTATGTCTGCCCTCACCATGGAGATCTCGTCTATGATGAGAAGGTCTAGTGACCTAAGTACCTTTATGCGCTCTTTCCTCAGCTGGTTCTGCTTTTCTGGAAGCTGGTACTCCGTGATGAGCTCCTTCACATCGGGAAGATACGGACAGAGTGGAAGCTGGAAGAAGGAATGTATCGTGACGCCACCGGCGTTTATCGCGGCTACACCAGTAGGCGCGACCACTGCGCAGCGCTTCGTGCTGCCGTTCACGATGCTCCTAAGGAATGTCGTTTTTCCTGTGCCGGCCTTGCCTGTCAGGAATATGGACATTCCCGTCTCGTTCACGTATCTCTCAGCAAGTGTGAAACTGCGGTCCTTGATAATCTCCATGCTCATACAGACAAATATACGACAAAAGTAAATTATTATGTCCACATCGTTTTCTTTCTTTATATTTGTATCCGGCGGGTATAATATGGCCCGTCGAAGTACAGCT
Source organism: Bacteroidales bacterium (assembly GCA_024398295.1). GTDB lineage: Bacteria > Bacteroidota > Bacteroidia > Bacteroidales > UBA932 > Cryptobacteroides. Next base: position 1,898 of record JAKSJL010000040.1, on the reverse strand, counting down.
ATGACTTTGAACCAAGCAATAGCCATTGCCTTGCTGGCCGTCAACATTGTGACGTTCACGGCATATGGAATCGACAAGTGGAAGGCGAAGCGACATCGGTGGCGCATACCAGAGTCCACACTCATCCTTATGGCCGCTATCGGCGGCTCCATCGGAGCCTATGTGGGCATGCAGGTCTTCCATCACAAGACGCAGCACAGGAAGTTCACCTGGGGTGTCCCTGCAATCATGGCCGCACAGCTTGCCGCTGTGGCATTCGTTGAATTTGGACTGTGATAGGAAGATGGATGTCATCAGGGCCTCGGCATCATTGCCTTTCGTGTCGAGGATGGTCTACATCGACGGCATACCATACCTTGACGGAGGGATAGCCGACAACATCCCGATTGAGAAATGCATCGAGCTTGGCTGCGACCGCATCGTGGTGGTCCTTACCCACCCTCGCGACTTCGTGCGCAAGGGGAGCATGCTGGCCATGGGGAGGCTCTTCTATCCTAGGTACCGCGGGCTGCTGGAGGCTATGTCATCGCGCAGCGAGCGCTACAACCGCTGCATGGAGAGAATACGTGCTCTGGAGGCCAATGGCAATGTGTTCGTCATCGCCCCACACTCTGGACTTGACATTTCGAGGCTGGAGTCCAATCCTGAAAGTATGAGGGCTGCGCATATGCAGGGGATGCAGGATGCCGCAGAAATCTGGAGCGACCTTATGCGCTATCTGGCATGAGCGGTGATTCTAAATTTTGACTCATATAAATAACAGGGAAACTCTTGATAACAGAAATTGAAAACACAAATGAAGGCATATACATACATTGAACATGAACGCTTCGAACTAGTGGAGAAACGTATGCCATCAATACAGGATAGCAAGGATGCCATCGTGAGAGTTACGCTTGCAAGCATTTGCACCAGCGACCTGCATATTAAGCATGGAAGCGTGCCGCGTGCATTGCCAGGCATAACCATTGGCCATGAGATGGTCGGAGTCGTAGAGAAGGTCGGAGAGGATGTCCACATTGTGAAGCCCGGTGATAGGGTTACGGTCAACGTAGAGACCTATTGTGGGGAGTGTTTCTTCTGCAGAAAAGGGTACGTCAACAACTGTACTGACCCTGATGGTGGGTGGTCTCTTGGCTGTAGAATTGACGGAGGCCAGGCTGAGTATGTGCGCGTACCATATGCCGAGCAGGGACTGAACAAGATTCCTGACAGTGTGACAGACGAGCAGGCATTATTCGTTGGTGATATACTCGCTACAGGCTTCTGGGCGGCAAGGATAAGCGAAATATCCCCGGATGATACCGTGCTCATTATTGGCGCAGGCCCGACAGGTGTCTGCACGTTAGCGTGCGTTTTCTTGAAGAACCCGAAGAAGATTATTGTGTGCGAAAAGTCAGAAGAGAGGCGTGCTTTTGTGAAAACTCACTATCCATCAGTGTTAGTGTGTACTCCGGAAGAGTGCATTTCATTCACCCAAGAGCAGAGCGGGCGTGGAGGTGCAGATAGGGTGCTAGAGGTGGCAGGCGCAGATGATACGTTCAGCCTTGCCTACGAATCTGCAAGGCCCAATGCCATTGTGACCATCGTTGCTCTGTATGACAAGCCACAGATCCTCCCGCTTCCGGATATGTACGGAAAGAACCTTACCTTCAAGACAGGCGGTGTGGATGGGTGTGACTGTGACGAAATACTGACACTGATAGACCAGGGACTGATTGACACGACTCCGCTTATAACCCATCATTTTTCTCTATCAGATATAGATGAAGCGTATCGCGTCTTTGAAAACAAACTTGATGGTGTCATCAAAGTAGCCATAAAGCCAGCTGAGTAGTCCAGGATATGACAGAGACAATGATTACAGTGGTGGCAGCCGTCGCTGCCGTGCTCATCAC